>JALNWL010000039.1 GCA_023230905.1 Syntrophales bacterium | reverse complement strand
TAATGGCACAACCTTCATCCTTTTTCTCGGAGACCACATGTCAGACAATGCCTCGTACAAGACGGCAGGGGTCGATATCGACGAGGCGAACCGCTTCGTCGAGCGCCTTAAACCTCTCGTCAAGACCACCTTCCGCAAGGAAGTGATGAGTGGAATCGGCGGTTTCGGCGGCCTGTTCCACCTCGATCCGGAAAAGTATCGCGATCCCGTGCTCGTTTCGTCCACGGACGGCGTTGGAACAAAACTCAAAATCGCCCAAGAGATGATGCGGCACGACACCATCGGCATCGACCTGGTCGCCATGTCCGTCAACGACATCGTCGTTCAGGGCGCCGAACCCCTCTTCTTCCTGGATTATCTCTCCCTGGGGAAAATCGACGTCGGGCGCTGTCTGGAAATCCTGGACGGGATCGTTCGAGGCTGCCAGGACGCCGGCTGTGCCCTGATCGGGGGCGAAACGGCCGAAATGCCGGGATTCTATCGCGACGATGAATACGATCTGGCCGGCTTTTGCGTCGGGATCGTCGACGCCGACCGACTGCTGGACGGATCAGGCATCCGCGTCGGGGACCGGATTATCGGTCTGGCCTCGAGCGGCCTGCACAGCAACGGCTTTTCCCTGGCCCGGCATGTCCTGTTCGAGCGGGGGGGCTATCGCCTGGGCGATCGCCTTGAGGAATTCGACAACACCATCGGCGACGAGCTCCTGACACCGACACGGATCTACGTGCGGACGGTGCTGAACCTCATCAAGAACTTCACGGTCAAGGGCATCGTCCATATCACCGGGGGCGGTTTTATCGACAACATCCCACGGATCATCCCCGCCGCCTCCCGCGTCATCATTCAGATGGGCGCTTGGCCGATCCATCCGGTCTTTTCGGCGATCCAGGAAATCGGGAACATCGTGGACGACGAGATGTACCGCGTGTTCAACATGGGTATCGGCATGATGCTGGTGGTTCCGGAGAAGGAAAGCGGTGAGATCCTCGAGCGGCTGGAACAGATGGGAGAGAAAGCTTATCTTATCGGGCAAATCGATAAGCGGGATTCCGCGCAGCCCTCCGTCGTCCTGCTCCCGCCGGCCTGATCCCCGGATGCCTACCCCCCTGGAGTCCCTCGCATGAAAAAACGGATCGTCACACTGGGTGTCTTGGCTTCCGGAAACGGATCGAATCTCCAGGCCATCATCGACCGCATCGAGGCACGGGCCCTTGATGCACGCATTGCCGTCGTGATCAGCGACAATCCCCGGGCGTTCGCCCTTGAGCGGGCAGCGCGCCACGGCATCCCTGTCGTCAAGGTTCCGTCCGGGTCACATCCGTCGCGCGAAGCGGCAGACGCGGCCATGATCCAAGTCCTAAACGAATACGGGGTGGAGCTGGTCGTCCTGGCCGGTTTCATGCGCCTCCTTTCGGAAACATTCCTCAGGACCTTCCCGATGCGGGTCATCAATATTCATCCCGCGCTTCTTCCGGCGTTTCCCGGGGTGCACAGCCAGAGGCAGGCCGCGAATTACGGCGTGAAATTCTCCGGCTGCACGGTTCATTTCGTCGATCAAGGCGTCGATACCGGCCCCATCATCGTCCAGTCCGTGATTCCGGTCGAGGAGGCCGATACGGAAGCCACCCTCGGCGCGCGGATTCTCGAGCAAGAGCACCGTATCTTTCCCCAGGCCATCCAGTGGTATGCGGAGGGGCGTTTACGCGTCGAAGGTCGCAAGGTCTTCCTCGGCGCGGGCCGCACCTGCGGCCGGGTGGCCCTACATCAACCGGCCCTCGAATCGGGACCCGGTGACTTCGGGAAGGAGGAATGAGGAATGAGGAATCATCTCCCCTATGATTTCACGATTCAGTCGCTGGGAGAATGCACCACGGACTCCCCCTTGAACGTCAGCTTTTTCACGTCCGACAGCAAACGGGTCCTGTTCGATCACTTCCTGCCCGACAAAGACGATCTCCGGAAAGAACCGGACGCCGCCCCCCTGTCCGTCGAACTCGCGGGTCCACGCGACAAGATCTTCTTCGAACCGATTCAGACCAAGGCGGCCATCGTCACCTGCGGTGGATTGTGCCCGGGAATCAACGACGTGATCCGCGCCATCGTCATGGAGCTGTACCATCGCTACGAAGTTAGGAACATCATCGGCATCCGCTACGGATTCCGCGGCCTGATTCCCCGTTTCGGTTATGAACTCATGGAACTGCATCCCGACACCGTGGAGAACATCCACGGCGTCGGGGGGAGTCTCCTTTCGTCCTCCCGGGGTCGGCAGGATATCGTGGAGATGGTCAACGCCATCAAGCGGATGAACATCGATATCCTCTTCTGCATCGGCGGGGACGGCACCATGCGTGCGGCGGAGGCGCTCACCGACGAGATCACGCGACGCAAGCTGAACATCAGCGTTATCGGGATCCCCAAAACCATCGACAACGATCTGACGCTCATTCAGAAGACCTTCGGCTACGACACGGCCATTTCCGAGGCCGTCAACGCGATCCGCTGCGCCCACGTGGAGGCCAAAGGGGCTCCGATGGGCATCGGCTTGGTGAAGATCATGGGGCGTCAATCCGGTCAGATCGCGGCCGGTTCCGCGCTTGCCCAAAATGACGTCAATTTCGTTCTCGTCCCCGAGGTTCAGTTCGACCTCGAGGGCGAAAATGGGTTCCTGGCCGCGCTTGAAAAACGCCTGCGGCATCGGCATCACGCGGTCATTCTCGTCGCGGAAGGTGCGGGACAGGAGCACATCGAGCCGGGTCAGGGCACGGTTGAAACCGACGCCTCCGGCAATCCCCGCCTGAAAGACATCGGATTCTTTCTGAAGACCCGGATCGAGGAGCATTTCTCGCGGCTGAACATCGAGGTCAACCTGAAGTATATCGACCCCAGCTACATGATCCGGAGCGTCACCGCCAACGCCAGCGACAGCATCTACTGCAGTGCATTGGGACAGTACGCGGTCCATGCCGGCATGGCCGGAAAAACGGGGATGCTGGTCGGGTTGATGCAGGACGAATACGTCCATTTGCCCCTGAAGATGGTTTCCTCCAAAGCCAAGCTCGATCCGCAAGGAATGATCTGGATGCGCGTCCTCGAATCGACGGGCCAGCCTCCGGTCCTGAAGAATTAACCGCGGCGCCCGGCGATCTCAGGAAAACGTGTGCAAAAAAATGCTTGCAATATCCGTGTGAATGCTTTAGGTATCGCGCACAGTTTGGTCAGGGGGAGTGGAAAAATGTCAAGAATGTGCGAAGTTTGTGGAAAAGGACCGACGTTCGGCCACAATGTGAGCCACGCCAATAACAAAACCAAGAAGGTCTGGTATCCCAATTTGCAGCGCATGCGGTGTATCGATCAGAAGACGGGCGCCATCAAGCGCGTCCGCGTTTGCACCCGCTGTCTGCGTTCCGGATTCGTGAAAAAGGCCGTATAAGGTCTTTGCCCGGCGGCATCCGTCCGCCGGGCCCCCTACCCTTTCCCGCCGATCGTCATTTTCTTCAAATCCTGGAGCCTGATTTGAAACGTTCCGTAGCCCGTGAAGCCGTAGGCTTTCTGACTTCCGTTCAGAATGAGCTCCAGGGACGTGCCGTCGCGCAGCTTGACCACCCCGATGAGTTTGCCTCCGGACAAGTGGAGAACCACGGACGCGATCCGGTCGAACCCGATCGTGTAATTCCCCTCGCCCCGCTTCCCCTGTAGGTAGGTCTCCCCATCGATGCTGACGTTTGTACACTGCGTGAGCACATCCATCTGATCAATGAAGGATGCCCGGAATTTCTTCAGAGGTGCCGGGATTTTCTCCGGGGAATCGTTGGATCGGGAACCCATCCCCAGGACCAGGGGAAGAACGAGCATCACGATCCAAAGGAGCCTTCTTCTCGACATCTTCCCTCCCATTTGATCAACGCCCCGTTGCCGCGATCCGAATATCCCACCACGACTTCCCCTTTTGTATATCACTTCGCCCGCCAAATATCAAGATGCAAGAGGAATTCTGCCTGTTTCGCCAACCGTTCTCATTCTTTCCTTGACACCGGAAGGGACATGAATCATATATCGCCAAACCAAACGGTTGAAGGACACAAATCAGGAGTCCCCATGGTCCACACACTGCCGACGACACGCTGGAAGATCCCCGAAGGTAATCGGCCACTTCAGGAATCTCTCATTCGGGAGCTGGGCATCCACGACGTCCTGTCCCAGATCCTGATCAATCGCGATATCCAGGATCCGGATACGGCCCGCCGTTACCTCCGCCCTTCCCTGCGCGACCTGCACAGCCCCTTTCTCATGAAAGACATGCCCGAGGGAGTACGGCGCCTGGCCCGCGCCCTGCACAACCGCGAAAGGGTCATGATCTACGGTGACTACGATGCCGACGGGATCACGTCCGTGGTCGTTCTTTACAAATTTCTCAAGGGGATCGACGCTGATGTCCTTTACGCCATCCCCGATCGCATCAAAGAAGGATACGGGCTGCACCTCCGCGCGGTTGACGATATGGCGGCCCGCGGCATCCGTCTCATCGTCACGGTCGATTGTGGCATTTCCGATCATGAAGCGATCGCCCATGCGCGTTCTCTCGGAATCGACACGATCATCCTCGACCATCACGAAGTCCCGCCTTCCCTTCCCCCCGCCGTCGCGTCGATCAATCCGAACCGGGCGGACTGCCCGTTTCCCTTCAAATCCCTGGCGGCGGTCGGGATCGTGTTCAATTTTCTCATCGCCCTCCGGGGCCAACTGCGCCAGGAGGGCTTCTGGACGAACCGCCCCTATCCGAACCTCCGGGATTATCTGGACCTGGTTGCCCTCGGGACGATCGGGGATATCGCCCCCCTGATCGACGAGAATCGCATTTTCGCCCGCATCGGCCTCGATCTGGTTACGGAGGGCAGGCGCGTCGGGTTGGTCGCGCTTAAGGAGATCTGCTCCCTGGATCATCAGGCGATCGATTCGTCCAAGGCGTCCTACGGACTCATCCCCCGCATAAACGCCGCCGGACGCATCGCCTCGCCTGAGGAAGCCATCCGCCTGCTCTTGACGGAGGACGAAGAAGAGGCCCGGCAGTGCGCCGCGCTTCTCGACGGGTTCAACCGCAAGCGCCAGGCCCTCGAGAAGGGGATCCTCCAGGAATTGATCGCCGGCATCGAAAAGGATCCCGACTCCGGCCGGAGGTCGTCATTCGTCTTCGCCTCCGAACGCTGGCATCCGGGTGTGATCGGAATCGTCGCGGCTCGCTTGGTCGATCGTTACGGCCGACCGGCCATCCTGATCAGCCTCAAGGATGGCGTCGGCAAGGGATCGGGCCGGAGTGTCCCCGATTTCAATATCTATGAGGGATTGAAACGTTGCGCCTCCGCCCTTCTGTCCTATGGCGGCCACCGCTTCGCCGCGGGCATTTCCATCCGTTCGGCAGACGTCGGTTCATTCGCGCGCCAATTCGATGCGATCGTCGCGGAAGACCTGTCCGGCGCCTCCTTCATGACCCAGACAACCATCGACGCCCAGTGCGAACTCCCGGAAATCAATCATGAACTTCTTTCCCAGCTCGGCCTGATGTCGCCGTTCGGCAGCATGAACCCCGAACCGGTGGTCTGCATCCGCGGGGTCAATGTTCAGACGCCGACCATCGTCGGGAACAACCACCTTCGGATGAGAATTTCATCGAACGGCGCTTCCTGCAGCTCCATCTGGTTTAACAAGGGTCATCTGCTCCCCGCCGTTGCCGGTTCGACCCTGGACATCGCCTTTACCCCGCAGTACAACCACTGGAACGGGTCGTCCGTCATCCAGTTGAAAATGAAGGACATGGCGATTCCCGATGCGGATCCCGCGTATCCATGAAAACCCTCACCAAAGCGGTCCTTCTATCCGCGCTGGCCGCGCCGGGAACCGGTGAAATCCTGCTTCGTCGTCATGGCCGGGGAATCTTTCTGCTCGCCTGTTTTCTTATCGTCGCCGGTTCAACGCTCTCCGCTGCACTCTTCCAGATCTGGCAGTCGCTCGAAGCGTTCTCACCGCCGGGCGCTGCGCTCGGCCCGGAAGCGGTGCTGAACGCGGCGGGACAGGCCCTTCGACCGCATGCCGACGCATATGTCGCCTCCCTTGGTGTCCTGCTGTTTCTCTGGGTGTTTTCCGTCGTCGAAACCTATTGGCTGGGTCGGAAAGGAGTCTGGGATGATCCGCTACATAAGGGACCACGAACAGCGGGTCCGCACGGCCCTGGCGGGTGCCGCCACGGATGATGCGTGGCCGGAACTTCGGGCGCTCCACCAGTCGCGCCTGACCTATCTGCAGCACGAACGTCTCGCTCACCTGCATGTGACGCTGGCGGTCGGCCTGTATGCGCTGCTTTTTTTCCTCGCCAGCCTCTTCGCCCCGACCGCGCTTCTCTGGACGGTCACGGCCCTGTTCGTTGTTCTGGAAGGGGCCTACCTCATCCACTACTATCGCCTGGAAAACAGTGTGCAGCGGTGGTATCGGCTGGCCGACGAGATCGCCGAACACCTCCCGCAGCGGACGACCGGAACACAGCCTGTCGACTGAGGCAACCCCTTCGCGACCCGAGGGGCGCAGCCGCACAGGGTCGGCCTATCGCCAGTCCCGCTCGTCGACGAGCTGCCGATCCGCTGCCGCCAGTGTTCCTTTCGGAACCCATTCCAGGCGGTCCACACCGACCGTACAGAGGTCGCGGAATCCTCGCTTGAATTCCTCATCCCCCGCCCAGCCGTCGCCCTGCGTTCCGGGGGCGCCTTCAATCCTGACGACCAGAAGATCCCTGTCTCCTTCCCGTCGGACATGGACCCTGAAGATCTTCCCCGAAAACCGCTGAGCGAGGCGATGGATCTGGCTCGGGGCGACGAACATCCCCCGCACCTTGACGGCCTCACCGACCCGGCCCGCGATCCCGTCCAGCCGGTAAGCCGTTCGTCCGCAGTCGCACGGCGTTTCGATCAAACGGGAAAGGTCCCCCGTTCCGAAGCGCATCAGGAAGAAGATGTCGTTGAAGCGGGTCACCACGACCTGCCCGAGTTCCCCGGCAGGAAGGCGTCGGCCGCTTTCGGGATCACAGATCTCGACGAACACTTCCTCGCAGATGTGCCAGCCCGACTTCTGGCGGCATTCGTAGGCCACATCTCCGACCTCGGTGGCGCCGTACATCTGATAGGTGTCGATCCCGTAATCCCGCGTGAACGTCTCCCGGAGGGCGGGCCGAAGGGGCTCGGCCGCGAAGCAGGCCCGCTTCAGACGAAAATCCTTTTCCCAGTCATACCCCATCTCCTCCGCCTTTCGGATAATCGCCATGAGAAAGCTGGGCGTCCCCGTATAGGCCGTGATCCCGAGATCCCGGATCAGCTCCACCTGATTCTGGGCACCGGCGGTCCCGGAGGGGACGACCGTCGCGCCCACTCGGCGCAAGCCGCCGTGAAACGTCAGGCCGGCGGCGACGAGGTGGTAGGAGAAGGCGTTCAGGACGCGGTCCGCCTTGCCGATCCCCGCGGCATGGTAGGCCCGCGCCCAGAGCATGTCCGCTTCGGACAGATGGGGTTCATAGACCGGCCCGGGTGAGATGAAGATCCGATCCACGTCAGCGGCGGGGTCGGCCAGCCCGCCGTACGGGGGTTCGGACAGCTCCCACTGGATCAGCGTTTCGCGGGAAATGACGGGCAGGCGCTCCAGATCCAGGTCGCGCGAAAAGTCCGCCGGCATCAGGCCTGTTTCATCAAGGATCCGGCGCAAACGGGACGACGCCCCATAGCCAGCCTCCAGCATGGCGCACATCCGAGAAAATTTCCGCGTCCGCCTCACCTCCGCGTTTTCATGCTCCCATGCATCGAACCCCTCTGCCATCCTTGCCTCCTCAGCGTTGGAGTGCCCCCGGCACCCCTGTCATAACCAGCGCTTCCGCCGGCGATAGGATTTTGGCTGCTGATAGGCGCCGGGTCCCCCCGCGCCCCCCCCCAGATAGAATTCCTTGACGTCGGGATTGTCTTTCAGCGTCTCCGAAGTGCCCTCCATGACGATTTTGCCGTTCTCCATCACATATCCGTAGTGGGCGATCTCGAGGGCGATCCGGGCATTCTGTTCCACCAGGATGATGGTGGTCTGTTGCTCCCCGTTGATCCGGGCGATGATTCGAAAGATCTCCTCGACCACGAGGGGCGCCAGCCCAAGGGAAGGCTCATCGAGAAGCAGGAGCTTCGGATGTGCCATCAAGGCCCGCCCCATGACGAGCATCTGGAGTTCCCCGCCGCTGCAGTAACCGGCCAGCGCCTTGCGGCGCTCCCACAGGACGGGGAAATAGTGATAAACCAGCTCCAGGTCCTTTCGATAGGGCTTCCCCCAGCGTGTGGCCGTGCCGACACGAAGATTCTCTTCGATGGTCAGGTATTTGAAGGGCTGACGCCCTTCAAGCACCTGGATAATCCCCAGGCGCGTGATCTGCTCGGGGGACCGATTTTCGAGGGGATGTCCCTCGTACAGGATGGCGCCGTCGGTCACGCGGCCGTTTTCGGGTTTGAGCAGCCCAGAAACGGCCTTGAGCGTGGTCGTCTTTCCCGCCCCGTTGCTGCCCAGGAGTGATACGATCCGGCGGTTCGGGACCTGGAGCGATACCCCCTTGAGGACCTGAATCACATCGGCGTACACGACGCTGATGTTGTTGATTTCGAGAAGTGCGTCTTCCATGGACTTCCCCTCAATAGGAAAAGGGCCAGAGGCGGAAACTGGACCGGATGATCCGCCAGAGCTCCGCCAGGCCGCGGGGTTCGAAGAGGATGAACAGGACGATCGCGAGGCCGAAGGCAAATTCCCGGAGCGGGGCCATATTGAGGCCGGACTCGGTGATGAACCCGAAGTTCATCATCAGGTCGGTGAGCCAGCGGAGGGATTCGTTAAGCACCGTGATGAACACCGCCCCGTAGATGGAGCCGGCGATACTCCCCAGCCCGCCGATGATCACCATCGCAATGTATTCGACGGACAGCGACAGATTGAAGGGCTCCGAGGTGACGCTGACCATGTAATAGGCCCACAGGGCGCCGGCGAGTCCGGCGTAGAAGGAGCTGATGCCGAAGGAGAGGATCTTGTAGCTGAAAATGGGGATGCCCATGCCTTCGGCGGCGCGGTCGTTGTCGCGGATGGCGATGAATGCACGGCCGTAGCGCGTCCGGATGAGATTGACGGCCACCCAGATCATCAGCGTCAGGACGGAGAAAATGACGTAAAAAAATGAGATGTCACCCCGCAGGGAGATTCCGAACAGGGTTGGGGCGGGGACGGTGATTCCCTCCGTCCCGCGCGTGACCCCCTCCCAGTGCACGAGGACATATTCGATGATGAACTGACCGGCCAGCGTTGCGATGGTCAGGTAGAGGCCTTTGAGACGACCGGAAGGAATCCCGAAAATCATCCCGACGCCGGCGGTGAGGAGGCCGGCCGCGGGAACGCTCAGAAGAAAGGGAACGTTAAACGTTGCGGACATCACGGCGGCGGCGTACGCGCCCACACCGAAGAACGCCCCGTGACCGAGCGAGATCATCCCCGTGTATCCCACCAGAATGTTCAGGCCAATCGCCGCAATGGCGTAGATGCCGATCATGTTGATGACGTAAAGCAGGTAGGGCGGACTGATGAATGGAACGGCGCAGAAGAGCGCCGCGAGCCCGGCCATAGACCAGAGTCGCCCGTAATCAGAGCTGAAGATCGCCAGTTCGTCCGTGTACGATTCCTTGTAATTGCCGCAGGGGTGAAGGTGGTGCTTTCTCATGAATCCTCCCTAAACCCTTTCAATTTCGACCAGGCCGAAGAGTCCGTAAGGCCGTACAAGCAGCAGGACGACGAGAGCGATATAAGGGACGACGTCCCGGAGGGAGGGCGAGAGGTAGCCCCCCGTGAAGGCCTCGAGGACCCCGATGATCAGTCCGCCGATCACGGCGCCGGTGATGGAGTTGAGTCCACCGAGGATGACCACGGGAAAGACCTTCAGCCCGACGGCGCTCAGGTCGTGGACGCTGATCCCGTTCATGAGACCGAGGATGATGCCGCTCATGCCCGCGACCAGCGCAGCGATGCCCCAGGACAGGGCAAAGACGCGTCGGACATGCACGCCCAAGGACAGGGCGGCCCGCTGGTTGTCGGCAACGGAGCGCATGAAGATTCCCTGCGCCGAATACTTGAAGAACAGCCCGAACAGAACGAGAAACAGGATGCCGACCAGGATTGCCGCCATATAGACCGGAGGAATGCGGAGCCATCCCGCCTGGATGTCCATCCAGGCGGGGAGAAAATCCGGCAAGGTGCGCAGGTTCCCCCCCCAGATAAGGAGGAGCAGTCCCCGCAACATTGCTGCCAGGCCGACCGTGAGCATGATCACGTAAATAAGAGGTTCGCCGATGAGCGGCCGCAGGAAAAAACGTTCGATCAGAAAACCCAGGACGAAGCACCCCGTCAGCGTCGCGAGAAAAGCCCATGCGATCGGGAGCTGGACGACCGCGTGAAGGGAGAGGAAAACGAAGGCCCCCAGGGCGAGGAGCTCACCGTGTGCAAAATTGAGCACGCTGGAGGACTTGAAGATCATGACGAATCCCATCGCCGACAGCCCGTACAGGAAGCCGACGCTCAGACCGTTGACCAAAAGTTGAATGAAAAAATCCATAGACGTTTCCCTCCGCTCACGCCTCGAGGATGCGCACGCAGGTTTCTATGACCCCGACCTGTCCATCCCGGTATTTCACCTTGCCCTTGACGGGCAGCGTTGTCAGATCGCCGTACATCGCCTCGATCAGAGGCAGGTAGAGCCCGTAGACGAAGCGGCGGCGGACCTTGCCGGTCCGCGTCAGTTCCTCGTCGTCCGCATCGAGCAGTTTATATAGGAGGATGAACTTTCTGATCCGCATCGCTTGGGGGAGCCGTTCATTCGTCCGGCGGAGCTCTTCCCTGAGGAGAGCGGCCACATCGGCCTGCTGAGATAGATCGTTGTAGGTCGTGTAGGGGATCATCCGCTCCTCCGCCCATGCACCGACGTTGCCGAAGTCGATGTTGACGAGCGCCGTGAGGAAGGGTTTGCCCTCGCCGAAGACGACGGCCTCCTTGATGTAGGGGCTAAACTTCAGTCGCGTTTCGATGTAATCCGGGGAAAAGGCCTGACCCTCCTTGTTGCGGATGATCTCTTCCCGGCGGCCGATGATCACAAGATGCCCGTCTTCATCCAGATAACCGGCGTCCCCGGTCCTGAGCCATCCCTCGCGGAAGGCCGCCTCCGTGGCGGCGAAGTCCTGATAGTAGCCAATGAAATTGGCATCGCTCTTGACCATCACCTCCTGGTCTTCACCGATCATGACCTGGGTGTCCGGAAGCGGCTTCCCCACCGTTTCCGGCTTCACCTCTCCGTCCGGCTGAACCTGGAATATACCTCCCGCCTCGGTCAGCCCGTAGCATTGCTTGAGATTGAGCCCCGTGGCGCGGAAGAAACGGATGACGTCCGGGCTGATGGGATGCCCTCCGGTGAAGGCCGAGCGGAGTTGCGAGCAACCGATGCGGTCTAGCAGGGGCTGGAATGTGATCCGGCGGGCGATCCGCTTCCGCAAGCGGAGACCGAAGGGGGGCGCCGTTTTCCGTTCCTCCGCTCCCAGGACCTTTCGCCCGATCCCCTCCGCCCAGGCAAACAGGGTTCGCTTCAGCCAGCCCGCATCGCCCATCCGGACGCGGATGCGCGAGGCCGTATCCTCCCAGAATCGGGACGAGGTGATGAGCAGATGGGGACCGATTTCCCTGAAATCCTCCAGAAGAGTTTCTGGCGTGTTAGCAAAATTCATGGTCATCCCGCTGACGAGAGCCACCCCCATCCCCCACATCTGATCGACGATCCAGGCCGGAGGGGACATGGAATACCAGTTCTCCCCCGGCCGGATTTGCAGGGCATCTCGCCATTTTGTCCCCATTGCCAGAAGATTGCCGTGGGACAGCATGGCGATCTTCGGCAGTCCGGTCGTTCCGGAGGTGAGGATCATGACCGCCGTCCCGGTTGCCCTACCCTTTTTCAAGAGCGCGTTGTACAGCTCCGGCCGCTCCCTCTCCAGCCGCTTGCCGCGCGAGATCAAGTCAGCGAAACTGATGAGCCAGGGGTCTTCCCGATAGGGCCGCATCCCGGTCGGATCCACATAGATGACGTGCCGGATTTCAGGCAGGCGTTCGCGAACCTCCAGAAGCTTGTCCACCTGCTCCTGATCCTGGACGATCACGAAACGCGCGGACACGCGCTTCAGGGCGCCGGCGAGCTCTTCGGCCACGGCCGCGGTAAACAGACACAGAGAGATCCCCCCCGCCGCGTGCGTCCCGAGTTCGCCGAACAGCCATTCCGGGCCGTTGTCGATGATGAGACCGTTGATCTCGCCGGGGCGTTGCCCGAGAGATATGAGCCCCAAGGCGCACCGCCTGACATAGGATTCATACTCGGGCCAGGTCAAGGTCTGCCAGATGCCGTAGGCCTTTTCCCGAATCGCGATCCGGCTTGCGTCCAGAGTTGATGCCTGGCGGGCGAGCATTTTGGGCAGCGTATCGACGCCGGCATCGGATGAAGGAGGATCGCCCCGTCGCGACGAGTGGAACTGCCTCATTGGTTCCACGCTCATGATGCGTCTCCCCCCAGATAGGCCTTGATCACGTCCGGATGGCGCTGGATGTCCTCAGGCGTTCCCTCGGCGAGCTTCTGACCGAAGTCGAGCACGGCAACCTTCTGGGCGATCCCCATGACAATGGACATGTCGTGCTCGACCAGCAGCATGGTCTGACCCCAGTCCCGGTGAAGTTCGAGCAGAAACCGAACCATGTCCTCCTTCTCCTCCAGATTCATGCCGGCAAACGGTTCATCGAGAACCAGAAGGCGGGGCTCGAGGGCAAGGGCGCGGCCCAATTCCACCCGTTTCATCATCCCGTATGGCAGGGACCCGACGGGCATGTTTCGGATCGCCTGCATCTCCAGAAAGTCGATCACCTCCTCGAGGATCTCGCGCTGGCGGACCTCCTCGCGTCGGACCACGGAGGTAAAGAATGCGGCGGGCATCAGGCGATACCGGCAGTGCATGTGCCGAGCCAGCATCATGTTCGCGAGGACGGTCATGCCGGGAAAAAGCTCGATGTTCTGAAAGGTGCGGCCGATCCCGATCCCCGTCAGTAGATGCGGCGGCAGGTGGGTCGTGTCGCGTCCGTTGAAGCGGATCCTTCCGCGCTGCGGTCGGTAAAATCCGGTGATGCAGTTCATCAGGCTGGTCTTCCCGGCACCGTTCGGACCGATGACGGCGACGAGCTCGCCGGTATCCACGTGCAGTCCGACATCGTTGAGCGCCGTTACGCCGCCGAATTGAAGCGTGAGTCCGCTCACGTCCAACTCGGCGCGGCTCGAAGCCGGATCCCGACGAGCAAAGATGCGGGGTTGACCCCGGTAGGCTTTCATCGCGGACGTCCTTACTTCTTCAGAATCCGGATCTTTTCCTTCCCCGGAACGTAGAAATTCGTCAGGGGGACGAATTCCCCGTTTTCACTGACCCGAACCATCCTGGCCGTGAAGGAGGCGCCATGTTCCGTTGGGGTATAGGTGACGGGGGGCACCAGGCCGCCGAACTCCTCGTTGCGGAAGCCTTCCATGGCGCGATTGATGGTCGACGCATCTATCCGGCCGTATTTTTCCTTGGCCCGAATGAACGCCCGCTCCATGATCATGCCCACCACGACACCCTCCCAATAGGAGGCGTCGAATTCCTTGACGGTCCCGTAACGCTTCCAGAGAGCCTGTAGGACCTTGACCCCCTTGGACCGGTCGGACGGAACACCGCCGGGGAACTGAATCACCAGGCGATCCCGGATCAGCCCTTTGGCCATCGGGAAGAAATCCGGATCGGTGGAGGTCCAGGTTCCCAGAAACAGAGGCTTATAGGCGGTCCGATCGGCGTTTTTCAGAGCGGTGACGACCGTGGCCGGCAGGACCTGCATAAAGACGTATTCCACGTTTTTTTTCTTCAACCGCAACATTTCCGTTGTCAGATCCATGGTCTTGGGCGGAAACTCCTCGACAGCGACGAGATTGATGCCGTTCTGAGCCGCGTACTCACGTGTCGGCTGATGGATTGACCGTCCATAGGCATTGTTGTAGGTGAGCAGCCCTACCCGCGGGGCCTCTTTCCCCTTGTGAACGGCACGGATATATTCCAGGACCGCCTGGCAATCCATACGGTAGCTTCCGAAGGGGAGGAACATGTAGCTGACGGGAGGCTGTAAAATCTCCCAGCTGGTCGAGAAGTTGATGGTGGGAATCCGGTAGCGCTGAACGATGGGCTTCGCGGCCAAGCCTTCTCCCGCCCCCCACGTCGCCATCATGTCCACGCGCTCCTGTACCGCAAACTTGCGGACGGCGGCCACGGCCTCCGGGACCTTGTAGCCCGTATCGACGAGGAGCATCTCGATCTGGCGTCCGTCGACCCCTTTTCGGACTTCGTTGACGTAACGGAAATAGTCCTTCATCCCCTTGGCGTGATACTGGCCGAAGGTCGAGGCGGGTCCGGTCATGTTGATGGCCGCACCGACCCGGATGTTCTGCGCGGCCGGCGTCTCGCCGGCTCCCGCCACCAGCGCCAGCATCATGCCGGTGATCATCATGAATCCCTTGCCGATTGCTTTCATAATCCCTCCTTCCGGATAAAAAAAACCGTGGCGTTCACCACGGCAAAAAAAAGCCGTGGGCGGTCAGATGGTCCGCCCACGGCTCAAGATCCCTCGATGTGGTCATGAGCCCATCAGGCAGACCTCCGCCTAAAGCTAAAAAAGACGAAAAACGGATTGGCTTTCCCGAACGCTGTGGCCTTCATGACAACACTCCCCGTAAAACATTGTTGACTGTGACTAAAGGATCGACGATCCTTTGTCAAGAAATATTTTTGACATTCATTCATGATGATTTATCGGACAGCTTGTCGATCCGGTAATGCAGGGAGTCCAGCGTTATGTTCAGGAGCTCCGCCGCCATTTTCCTGGATCCGTTGGTTTTTCCCAGCGCCGCATCGATATAGGCCTTCTCCACGCGGGCCAGCTCCTGGTTGAGATGGATTCCCTCCGGGGGGATATCAATCCCGTCACCCGGCGCCTCGAACCGGCTGGCACTGTTCGACAAAACGAGATTTTCCGGAAGGATGATGCTTGAGGCTTCCAGGGCAATGGAGCGCTCGATGATGTTTTCCAGTTCTCGGATGTTGCCGGGAAAGGGATAATCGACGAGGAGCTCCAGGGCATAGGTAGAGATATTTTGGATCTTCTTGCCGAATTGACGGGAATACTTCTCGATGAAGTACCGCGTGAGGATCGGGATGTCGTCCTTGCGCTCGCGCAGCGGCGGAATATGGATCGGAATCACGTTCAGTCGGTAATAGAGATCCTCCCGGAACCGTTCTTCGTAAACCCGCTGTTGGAGATCCTTGTTGGTCGCGGAGATGATGCGGACATCGACCCGGATATCCTCCGTGCCGCCGAC
>JALNWL010000038.1 GCA_023230905.1 Syntrophales bacterium | reverse complement strand
TCGAGTACGGCATATCGGCTCTTCTCATTTATTTCGATGATTCGGTCCATTCTTTTCATGTCCAGGACGATCCCGCCTTTGATGGGCACGGCCAAACCGCTCAAGGTGAGCCCCCCGCCCATCGGAGTGATCGGGATTTTCTCCCTGTTCGCCAATAGGACGATCTTTTGCACTTCTTCCACCTTCTTCGGCGCGACAACGTAATCCGCCTTGCGGGGTTCTTGTGCACCGGAATCTCTTGAATAAATATAGAGTTCCTCTTCTTGATCGGAGACAAACTCCTCTCCGACAATCTCCACTAAAGAACCATAGACATCCATATTGCCTCCACTAAACGTACGTTTGCGCGAAACAATTTGAGTCGAAATTCTCACCGGCGATAGCAACCGGGGAGCCGTGGATTACACGCTCTCAGCCTACTTTGTGAGCTCCGCATGTCCGGATTCCGAATCCCGCCGCAACTGTTACAACTCAACGACGGCCAAAGTCAAGTGAAACTCAGAGGTTCTGCCCCCTTATCGGATCGGGTTTCAAGGCCGATGGACAGCCGATCCAATCACGTAGCGGGGAAATGTAATCACCGCATCATCGCGCTATCGCCGGCAGCCGGCCAGGGCATGATGGGCACGGTACTGATGCTGTTTTTCGGGCTGCCTGTCAGCACCCGGTCGCTGTAGGACAAATAGACCAGGACGTTGCGCTTGCGGTCGTAGAAGCGCACGACCTGAAGCGACTTGAAAAGAAGGCTGCGCTGTTCGTCGAAGACCCGTTCTCCGTCTTTGAACTCATCCAGAAATTTGATCGGTCCGGTCTGGCGGCAGGCGATGCTCGCGTCGCTGGCGTCCTCCGCCACGCTCAGCGCACCTTTGACACCGCCGGTTTGGGCCCGGGCGATATGGCAGGCCACCCCCCGCACCTTGGGATCATCAAAGCCGTCCACGACGATTTTGTCGTTCGGACCGATCCAGCGGAACTGGGTGTTGACGGCCCCCGTCGTTCCTCGATCGGACCGGAAAATCAGCCACACCGCCAAAAGGAGGATGAGCAATAAAATCGCCCCTCCGGTGAGGATTGCAATCTTTTTCATGATCGGTTGTCCTTTCCCTCTGAAAGTTTTTGTATTTTGCTGCCGGATGCACTCTCCCGTGAAGCATTACAATCACAAATCTCCGAAATTATCCAGCGGGGGACGACCTCCCCGCAGGACGTGCAAAAGGCCTCCCCGTGACATGGTCATGAGATCTTGCGAGGTGGCGGCAGCGGAGGGCACTTTTTGATGATTCTCTTTTCACCTTGTTTTTCCCTTTGCTTTTCCAGCAACCGCAGTCTAGAATTCAAAGCAAATTGCATGATCAAAAACGGGAGGGGGTTGCCGAGTGCCCGATGAATCTTCAATGCGCACGCCCCGGGAGGAGCAGCGGAAAAGCAGGCAGAGGAAAACGGTCATGGTGGATTACCTCCAGTCCGTGGCCACGATTCAGGATGGCGGCATCCAGCAGCGCCTTCTCAAGGAGCTGATCCGGCAATACGTGGCCCTGGAAAAGCGGGTCGACGAACTCCTGAAAAACACCCTGCCTGCCGAGGTGGCCGAGGAAATCAAGGAATCGGGGAGTTTTGCCCCCCGCACCTGCAACTGCACGATCCTCTTCGCCGACATCTGCGGCTTTACTCAAATGGCGTCTCGGCTCTCCGGAGAAAAGCTGGTCCGGATGCTTGACCTGATTGTCAGAGGCGCGGACGACCTGATGCGCCGCTATCGGGGCACCAAGGTCAAGACCATCGGCGACGCCTATATGGCGGTCTTCGGCGCCCCACGTCCCGACCCCGATCATCCCTCGCTGGCCATCCAGGCGGGACTGGCCATGCATGAACAGCTCAAGGCCTTCCGTGCCGGGGGCGATCTCAAGATCGAAACCCGGATCGGGATCCATACGGGGACGGTGATAGCGGCCGTGGTGGGGGAAGAGCGTATGCAGTTCGACATCTTCGGCGACAACGTCAACATCGCCTCCCGCTTCGAGACCGGCGGGACACCTGGACGGGTGAACTGCTCGCACGAGACCTATCTTTTGACCCGTAACCGGTTTTTTTTCGAGGAGCGGGGAGAGATCCCCCTCAAACACCGGGGTCGGATGAAGGCCTATTTCGCAACAGGGGAACGCCATGAAAACACAGCGAACGCGTTATGACCGGCCCGTGGAGGTCGCGCCCGGGATCCATTGGGTGGGCTTTCACGATGGCTACAGCAATTTCCACTGTAATCCCTACCTCATCATAGAAGGGGACAAAGCTGTGCTCATCGACGCGGGCAGCCGCGCCGATTTCCCTGTGGTCATGCGCAAGATCCTCCAAACCGGGATCGCGCCGGAGCAGATCGTGGCCCTCATCTATCAGCACCCCGATCCGGACCTCTGCGGTTCCATGGCCAACATGGTTGACCTCTGCGCCAATGAGGCGCTTACGATCCTCTCCGATCGGGCGAACAACGTCTTTCTGAGTTTCTACCTTGAACGGGAAAGACGGGGGCTTCTCCGCTCCATGGACGACAGGGGAATGGTCTTTTCATTCAACGGCCGGGAACTGCGCTTCTTTAAGACCCCCTTTGCCCACACGGCCGGAAGCTTGGTCACCTACGATCCCCGGACCCGGACCCTGTTCAGCAGTGATCTTTTCGGGAGCTACTCGCAGCGTTGGGACCTTTTCCTGAGGTTGGACGATCAGTGCCGCTCCTGTGACGCATACGACACCGACGGTCCTTGTGCCTATGGAAAGCCCTACTGCCCCTTGACCGACCTGCTGGCCTTCCACCGCCAGGTCATGCCCTCGGACAAGGCGCTGCACCGGGCGATGAAGGTGATCGGGGGGGTGGGCGCCGAGCGAATCGCGCCCCAGCACGGGAGCATCATCGACCAACAGGAGGACATCGCCTTCCTGACCGGCTGCCTGGCCAAACTCACAGGCGTAGGCATCGACGGGCTTTCAGGAAACGGAGCCTAAGCCCCCTTTTGCGCCTTGTCGATCTGCTCCTGGATCGCTTTTCGGTGTCCGTAGGTCTGGTCGACAATTTCCTTGAGGAGCGTTTGATACTCGACGTCGTTGGTCTTGACAACGGAGCCGTATTGGGCCTCGATGAGGGATTGCTCGATGTCCCGGGCCACGACGAGCATCTGGAGCCTCGAGAGGGCGCCTCGGGCAATCTTGCTGATATTTTGCCGGATTCCCTCCTGGGCGGTTTTCAGGGCAGCCATGTTGAAGGGCCTCCCCATCTCGAAGCGCGACGCCTTGGCCTGCACCTGGGCTATCATCCGCTCCAGGTTATCGGCATGCGTCTTTTCCATGGCCGCCAAACCGTTCCAGAAGGCCTGGTCGGACGGCGAGGCAACCGCTGCGGTCTGATAGAGTTCAGCCACAGCCAATTCGTGTTCCTCCATTGCCTTCATGATGACGATGAGTTTGTCCTGGTCCGCTGAGCTGAGCATATCATCCTCCCGTTTTCCTGGATCAGCAGTCTGCCAAGAACCGTTTCCGCTGTCAACAGAATATCTCTGCCCCCCCTTGGATGGGCGCGCGAATCTCAATCGTTGCCATGTCCTCGGGAAGGATAAAGCTCTCGCTTCTTGAATCTATTACGGCGAGAGAGTTACAATTGTTGAAAGGATGCGACCCAAGCGTTCGGTGCTTCCCTTGCGTCGGGGCGGGAATCGCGGCAAGTGTGCGTATCGCCGGTCTGGCGCATGACTGGAAACAGGAGGCCCTTCGCGCAGAAAGCAAGAAGGCGCGCATGATCCCGCGCGGCCTCCTCGCGGCCGGCTTCCGGTTCCGGTATCCGGGAATTGAAGAGGCCCTCAGAAGCATCGTGCTCGGCGGATGAGGCACAAGAAAATCGAGCGTTGAAGGGGAAAGGAGATGAAAAAGATAGCAATCGTATTGCTCTTGTTGTTGACCGGATGTGTCGGAATCCCCGAACAGGTCAAACCCGTCGATCATTTCAAGTTGGAGAAATATCTGGGAAGGTGGTACGAAATTGCGAGGCTGGATCATTCGTTTGAACGGGGCTTGACCCGGACAACCGCGGATTACAGTTTGCGGGATGACGGCGGCGTCAGGGTCCTGAACCGCGGGTACGCACCGAAGGAAAAGGCCTGGAAAGAAGCCGAGGGCAAGGCCTATTTCGTGAAGGGACCGGACCAGGGCTACCTGAAAGTTTCCTTCTTCGGTCCCTTTTACGGCTCGTACATCATCTTCGAACTTGACCGCGAGAATTATCAATATGCACTCGTCTGCGGCCCTGACAAATCTTATTTATGGATTCTGGCGAGAGCCCCGGAAATGAAGCAGGACGTGAAGGATGCCCTCGTGGCGAAGGCCGCCGGATTGGGTTTTGACACCGGCAACCTGATCTTCGTCGATCATCGCGAATGGCCGGGCGGTTGATTCCGGGCGAAGGAGCAACCCCGGTTCCGACCGGTCGAGAGGTGGAAGCAAGCTATGGGAACAGCCATAAAACCGGCGGCCCCAGGAGAGGCGGTGTCGGCGGGACGCGCTGAGGGCATAACCTCAGTGAGGGACGAGAGATGAATTCCAGAATCATCGGATTGCGGATGGCGAGCATCCTGTTCGGATTGATGACCGTCGGGCAGTTGACGCGGCTTTTCGTCCGGCCGGAGATCATCGTGGAGGGGTATGTCTTTCCCCTGTGGCCGAGCGCAGTCGCCGTCGTCGTCCTGGGCGGCCTTTGCCTCTGGCTGTGGCACCTCTCGCGCGGCTGATCCGGTTTCCTGAGAACGGGAACGAAAGCGATCGCCATCGGCGTTACAAAGTGCCGTATGTCTGAAGCGTGGTGTGCCGACCGCACGAGAAGTGAATGCATATAAATCCGCTCCCTTGCGGGTGCGGACGGCCGTGCCCACGCTTCGACAGACCCCTCCTTATCGTTCTTACGAACACCCTGCCCGCATCCGGAAAAGCGTTCATTCAGGCCCGAGCGAATCGGACTTGAATGATCGATCTCAAGCGGCTTGCCGTTCAAGCTGTGCCAAATTTGTCTGGGCAGCCGCAGAGGGTCTCTGGGCTGCACAGGCACTGAGCATCAGCATCGCGCACGCAAGCATCAATAAGGCAGCCATCGTTTTCTTCATCGTCTCTTCCTCCCTGTTGTTTGATGGGACGCACCGTTCGGTCTTCCGGATGAAACACCCGCTAATTTCTAAGGATAAATCTTCCCCGCAGGGTTTTGACGTCAGGGCTCACAGAGGGGCTCTGTTGGACATTCAGGGTTTTCGCATCGTCCTCTACCCGCGGTTTCATGTATTCGTAGATATCGGCGATGCTTTTCTTGCCTTCCTGCAACGCCTTCAAGAAGTAGTAGGTAAAGATGCCATGTCCCTTTTCCGGCGAAGAGGTGCTGATCTGCGCACCCTGAGTGGCCGTCAAAACAACCATATTCCCATACCGAGGCGCCTCCATGGTCGATATGACAAGAGGCCGTGTTCCCTTTGCGAGAACGCTTCTCCCTCCGGCGCCTGAAAAGCACGCATCGAGAACGATGACCGTCTCTTTTACAGGCAGCGCCCCAACCTTCTCATAAAGCCGCTTCAGCGGATAGCCCGTCACGGAAAGATAGTTCGGATCGCCGTCGTAGGGCACGATATAGGCCTCCCCCGTGACCGGGTCCGGCGACCCATGACCGGAATAATAGATCACGATCCTGCTGTCACGCTGCGTTTTATTGCGCAGCCAGACTTCGACGGTTTTCTCAATACTCGATTTCGTCGCCCGTTCATCGGTAAGGAACTCGGTGTTCCTCTCCTTGAAACCCAGAGCCTTCAGGTAATCTTTGACCAGCATCGCATCATCATAGGAATAGTCGGATTTGGGAAGGCTCTGATACCCTTCGATTCCGATCACGATGGCCAGATCCTTATCCCCCATGATCCTTTCCGCGGGGGTCCATTGAGGCCGATCGATCTCGGACGATACGGCGACGCCCGGCCTGGCCTCCTTTCGGCCGGCTTTTTCCACAGCCTCCTGGACGATCGTGGCGATGTCCTCTTTCGTAATATTCTGCGGAGACGCGGCAGAAGGGGCAGGAGCCTGTATGGCGACAACGGGTTTTGGCTTTAATTTATCGAGAAGCCGGATGGCCGAATCGATTTTTTTGTTCCGTTCCGGCAGCCAGGAATCGTACCGGGTTTTCAGCTCCTCAATCGCCGTATCGATATCCGCGCCTTTGGCGACTAATAGCTTCATCAACTCAATATTGCCGTGATAGGCCGCGTTGCTCAACGGTTTGCCCGCATTCGGATTCGCACCACGCTCCAAAAGCACCTTCGCACTTCTGTTGATACCGTAGGCGGCCGCCGTGGACAAGGGGGTGCTGCCGCCGTAGTAATCCTGCTCACTGGGATCGGCGCCTTTATCGATCAAGAGATGGATAATCTCTGTCCGGTCGAACCATACGGCGCATTCCAGAGGCGTTGTTCTAATCGTTGACATGCCGGAGCCGCAATCCGCAAGTTCGCGGAGGTTTGCCCCTTGGTCGACCAGGGTTTTCACGACCGCGACATTCCCTTGTTCGATGGCCACGGTCAGGGGCGATTTGGCCACACAGCCGGCCAAGAAAACCATCAGTACAATCGGGAACAACAGGGGGCGGGGGGGGGCCATGGCATCTTCCCTCCATAACGAGATGGTCGAAGAGCGAGGATAAACTGAATTAAAAAAAGACCCCTTAAAACGAACTCTGTCCACGCTGCTTCGGGGCGGGCCTCATCCTCACCTTCCAAGGGTGTAAATCGCTGTCGCCTCTGCCCAGTCCGTCGGCTCAAACTGGTTCAGCCGGCGCACCAGATCGTTGATCATCCCCGTCGATCGCGCGTCATAGGCATGGAAAATACCCTCACGAAACCCAAGCGGGAGCAGTTCCTCGTTGTTCCGTGTGGCAATGATCTTGATTCGCTCTTCAGCAGAGTCGGTTTGGAACCCTGGAAGGAACAAAGCCTTCAGGCGAATGCGGCTGTCCGCCGGAGGGAATTCATAGGCCTTCCCCCCCTGAAAGAAATGATCCGGCATTTGCGAATTCGGGAGCAGCAGGGTCACGGACCCGTCGGCGGCAATGGAAAAAATATAGATATAGGCATCCTTATTCGCCCGATAGAAAATCCGGACCTCTTCATGTTCCTTGAGGTCGGTTTTCGACAGAGACAGATTCACGGACAGGCCGTCACCTTTTTCCGGATAGACGGGTTCGACCCGGGCATTGATCCTGGTTCTGTATAAATGCCGGTCTTGATGATCCCAGTCTGACGAGATGACGATTTCCTTGGTGATCTTCCCCCGGACGGCGGCATAGATCAGATCTTCGGCAACCTGGCTGTTGGAGATGAGCGTGTGAGATCTGATGAAGACCCCCACGGCCTGCTCGATCGCCTTTGCCTCAGCGTCGCGTCTGGCGCGATCCTTTACTTCCTTCAGGGTGTCAAAATCGCCAAACCGGGCCTCGCCTTCGGCCTCCACCCAGACGGGGTTGTCCGCCGCAAGGCCGACACACGGAAAAACTAAAAGGAAAAGAAATACCAGGCACCTTCTCATCAGCTTCACTTCACCAAATAAAACCTGCCTTTGATTTTTTCTGTATCCGGACGGATCGATGGGCTTTGCTGAACATTGAGCTGCTTGGCATCGTCTTCAACTTGAGGAAGGATGTGCTCATAGATCTCGGCGAGGTCTTTCTTGCCATCCTTGATCGCTTTCAGAAAGTAATAGGTCAAAACGCCATGCCCCTTCTCCGGGGAAGACGTGGAAATCTGACTGCCCTGCGTTGCCGACAGGACGGCCATGTTGGAAGGCAGGGCCCCCGTGGGCGCCATCATGACCAGCGGCCTTGCCCCCTTGGCTAAAACGCTCCTCCCGCCGCCACCGGAAAAACAGGAATCCAGAACAACGATGATCTCCTTTGCTTCCAATTTTCCCAGGCTGTCATAAAGCCTTTTCAACCGGTAACCGGTTACCGGCAGGTAATTCGGATCTCCGTCGTAAGGGACGAGATAGGCTTCCCCCGTGGCGGGTTCCGGCGCCCCATGGCCGGAGAAATAAACAAAAACACGACTGTCTTTTCTCACGCGGTTTGGGAGCCACGCCTCCAAAGATTTTTCAATATCCGTCTTTGTGGCCTTTTCGTCGGTGATCAAATCAATATTACGTTCCTGAAAACCCAGGGTCTTCAGATAGCCTTTGACCAGATGGGCATCATTGCGAGAATAATCGGATTTGGGAATGCTACGGTAATGTTCAATTCCGATGACAACGGCATACGCATTCTGTTGCGGTTCGCTATGGATGGCAGGCAGTTCGTCAATATCGGTTTTGATCGTTTTCGTTTCGATCGGGGAGGCCGTACCGGCCGGAAGATTTCGTGCAACTTTATTTTCCACCGCTTGTTGCTTTAACGTGTAGAGCAATTGCGCAAACAGAATGGCGGATTCTTTCTGTTTGAACCACGTCTGCACGTCGCATCCGTCTAGATGAACGCCGAACTGCGAATCCAAGGCGGCCGGCCCCCAATCTTTCACATAAGGATTTCCGGTCACCTCGTACTCGCAAAAAACCTGTGGGTCCGTACCGATCCGAAATCCGTCTTCGGTGAATTTGATGGCCTTCCCCGTGCCCCTGAAACGAACAGAGGGGTTATGACCTTCAAAGAATACCTTTTGGGCTCTCATTTTTACGTCGTTATAGGGGATGGGCTGAAGATCTGGCTGTGAGGTTTGATGAATGATTACCCCGCCACAACCTATGAGTAACCACAAAAAAACGATCGTTGAACTCACCGCGGATGACTTTTTCATAACCCGCCTTAATTTCTTTCCGCCCCGGCCACCTGCTGTGCTCGTTCGCTGATGATTTTCTTCCACGTGGCGGCCTGCCATATCCATCCGGGAATGAGTCGCAGTTGAGGTCATCCTTCTGCAATCTGTCCACGGCAAGGCTTTTATAAAAAGGGTTTAAAATCAGATGGTCGCGTATTGACTATACCTTGTTCACTGTATTTTCATCTGCACCCGACTCACGAGAAAGTCAAGCGTAATGTTCGTTGATATCGGTTTGAAACGGTCCACCTTTTAGAAATGGGACGAGCAGGCGATTCACGCCCGGGTCGAGGTTTACTCTTTGACGAAGTTGGTCACCTCCTCCCATAGCGACGCCCCCGCGTAAAGCGGCCAGTCGTTGTGGCCCGCCCCCCGGATCACCCACAGGCGCTTCCTGACTTCGGGGAGGGATGCGTACAGGCGTCGGGCGTGTCCGACGGGGATGATGCCATCCCTCTCGGCGCCGATCACGGCGATCTTTCCTTTGAACAGCCTCAGATTGCCGATGCTGTCATACGTATCGGTGAGAAACAGGCCTGCCGGCAGAAAGGGGACCTGGGTCCGGGCAACATCTGCCAGCGTATCCCAGGGCGTCATCAGGATCACCCCGGCAATGGGAACCGGCGACTTCCCGGCCACGGCAGCGGCGACCCCCGCACCTAGGGATTCCCCCAGCAGATAAACGGGTCTTCCGTATTGTGCGTACGCCCATCCCACCGTCTCCCGTCCGTCGGCGACTAACGCCTCCTCCCCCAGCCGGCCGGGGCGTCCGCCATAGCGTGGATATTCGGCCAGGATTACCCGGAAGCCCCGTCGCATCAGCGGCGGCAAATAGAAGCCCCGGTCGAGAGCCGTGCCGCCATTTCCGTGAAACAGGACTATCGTCCCGTGGGGCGCATCGGCCTCGCAATCGGCCGTCAAGCCCCGATAATCCCCGGAAGTCTCCTGCCAGAGCCTCATGTTTTCGGCAGCGAGCGACCTCGCGGGCGGCCGATCCGCGCTGGGGAAATAGAGAAACCGGTTCTGCACCTCACAGCTTCCCAAGAGGATCACGACCGTCAGAATCAACCCGGGGGATCCATGGAAAAGAATGCGTTTCATGCGGGAACCTTCACTTGACCGCGCAGTTGCGGGTTGCGGCGGTATGTTCGATCTTCCGACATCGCCACGGCCTCCCGGATGCAGCCGAAGGCCTCACCGCAGATGAATCGGCGTTGACTTGCGGAATCGCCAAGGGTATCCTCTGGCCCAGGAACACGGGGCGCCTCGCAGGGGACCCGGGTCCCTTCAACCGGCCGCCGAAGGGAAGTCCGCCTTGAGTAGAAACCGATCATGCAAGCGCACCGCGCCCTCCGAAGCCCCCGTCTTCGGTCTCGGGCAGTGCGCCCTCGACTACATTGGAATCATCCCGGCCTATCCGCCCGCCGACGTCAAATGCGAATTCACGAACCTCGAAATCCAGGGCGGCGGCCCGGTTGCCACGGCCCTGGCCGCCTTGCGCCGCTGGGGACTGCCGGCCTATTTCGCGGGCGTCGCGGGGAACGACGCCTTCGGTGCCGCGATCGCGGCTTCGATGCGCGACGCCGGGATCGACACGGGCGGGCTCAGGGTGAGGGAGGGCCACCTTTCGCAATTTGCCTTCGTCGCGGCCGAGCCCGGCACCGCACGCCGGACGATTTTTTGGCAGCGGCCGACGGGGCCGCCGCTGTCCCCGGAGGAACTCGATCTGGAGCGGCTGCGCACCAGCCGGGCGCTCCACACGGACGGGTTCTTCCCCGAGGCATCCCTTTTTGCCTGCACGCAGGCCCGGGAGGCGGGAATTCCCGTCGTCTGCGACGCGGGGTCGCTCCGGGACGGCATGCTGGAGATCGCCGGCCTGAGCGGCTGCTTCATCGCCTCGGAGGCGTTTTCTCAGGCCCTGACGGGAAACCCCATGGAAACCTGTCGCCGTCTGGCCGGGCTGGGGTGCCCCTTTGTCGGCGTCACGCTGGGCGCAAAAGGCTACGTCGCCCTGGTCGGCGGCCGCTGGATTCGAACGCCCGCCTACCCCGTCCGGACCGTGGACACGACCGGCTGCGGGGACGTGTTCCACGCCGCCGTCACCTACGGGATCGTCCACGGTCTCGCTCCCGAAACCTGCCTTGATCTCGGGGCGTGGGCCGCCGCCAGGGTCAGTACGCGGCTGGGGGGGCGCGAGGGAATCCCGCACGAGCAGGAACTGGAAAGACACCTCGCTAAATCCGCAACGCCGCCAGAAGGGCCGCGCCGATCGCGCCGTTCTCCTGGGCGTAGGGGGACACCTCGATGACGTGTCCCAACTTGTTTTCCAGCGCCTTGACGACCCCCGCGTTCTTCGCGACGCCGCCCGTCATCATAATCGGCGCCACCAGTCCCAGGCGCCTCGCCATCGCCACGACGCGGGACGCAACGGCCTCGTGAATGCCGGCGACGATGTTTTCCCGGCTCTCCCCGCCCGCGATGAGCGAAATCACCTCGGACTCCGCAAAGACCGTACAGGTGCTGCTGATCTGCGCCGGCTTCCGGGACAAGAGCGACAGCACCCCGAACGCGTCCAGATCGACCTCCATCGCCCGTGCCATGACCTCCAGGAAGCGGCCGGTGCCGGCGGCGCATTTGTCGTTCATGGCAAAATCGCGGACCTTGCCCTGGGGATTGAGGGCGATCGCCTTACTGTCCTGTCCGCCGATGTCGATGACGGAGCGGACCCGGGGATCGAGGTGGTGGGCCCCGGCGGCGTGGCAGGTGATCTCCGTGACGGTTGCCTGCGCGAAGGCGGCGGCCTTACGCCCGTAACCGGTGGCCACCACCCGGTCCACGCGGGACGCCTCGAGGTCCAGGGCGTCCAGGAGTTCCCGGAACACCTTCTCCCCCGCCGCCTCGGCGTTGTACCCCGTGAAGCGCACGCACGTCATCAGAATCCGACCGTCGGCGACGATCGCCCCCTTGGTCGTCATTGACCCGATATCGATACCCGCCGTGATCATCCCTGAATGTCCCGTCCGGCCTGATGCCCCTCGTGGATCGCCTCCAGGAGCCGGCGCGGGGTGACGGCGTCCCCGACGACGCGATAGGAAATCCCGAGTTGGACGAGCGGCCCCTCCAGGGCGTTGTCCGGCCGGGCGCCCATCGCCGTGACGACCAGGGCGGCGGGCACCCGTCGTTCTTCGTCTCCCTGGCGGTAGAAGACGGCGTCCTTCTCGACCCGCGTCACCGTGGCACCGAGCACAATCCGGCCCCGGCCTTCCCGGATCCGCCGGTGCAGCCAGTAGGCATGCGCCGTCAGTTTGCCAACGGGATGGGCCGGCTGCATTTCGAGCAGGACGACGTCGATGCCCCGCGCGACGAGATAGTCCGCCGTTTCCATGCCCACGTAGCCCGCCCCCAGCACGACGGCGGGAGCGGCCGGCGCGATCTTCCCCATCAGCACGTCGCGGGCGTCGCAGACCTTCGGGCCGTCTATGCCGGGGATTTTCGCAACGACGGGAGAGGCGCCGGAGGCGAGGATGACGGCGTCAGGGCGGTCTCTCCGCAGGATTTCTGCGCGCATTTCCTCGTTGTAATGGAGGCGGACGCCCCGCTTTTCCAGTTGGCGGACGGCCCAGTGGACCCAGTCCATAAAGGGCTGCTTGTGGGGCGGGCGGCTGGCCGGCTGGAGCTGTCCGCCCGGAACGGTCGCCTTTTCGAAAATCTCGACCGCAAAGCCCCTCTCGCGGGAGGCCAGGGCCGCGGCAAGGCCGGCCGGACCGGCCCCGATCACCCAGAGTCGCGGCGCCCCCGTGACGGCCGCGGCCGCCCCCCGGTACTCCTGCCCGCACTCCGGATTGAAGGTGCATGTCGTGGACCGCATCTCGAAGCTCAGCCGCTCGATGCAGCCCTGATTACAGGCAACGCACCAGCGGATGTCCTCCTCACGGCCGGCGAGGGTCTTGCTTATGAAATCTGGATCCGCGAGGTGCTGACGGCCGAAGCTGATCAGGTCCGCATCGCCCGCCGCAATCGCCCGGTCGGCGTCCGCCGGCCGCTGGATCCGGCCGACACCAATGACCGGAACGCCCGCCGCTTCCCGGATGGCCCGGGCACGGAAGAGGTTGAAGCCGGTCGCCGTATCCATGGAGGCGATGCTCAGATTCCCCGGCGTGGAATAAACACCGACGGAGACGTGGATGGCGTCCGCGCCCGCCGCGACGAGCTGTGGCGCCAGCCGCCGCGTGAAGTCGAGATCGTAACCGCCCCGGATCAATTCGTCCCCGGAGATCCGGATCAGAACGGGAAAGGCCGGCCCGACCGCCGCCCGGACGGCCTGCAGGGTCTCCAGGACGAACCGCGACCGGTTTTCCTCGCTCCCGCCGTAGGCGTCCTCCCGCTGGTTGGAAAAGGGCGACAGAAACTGGTTCAGGAGATAGCCGTGGGCGCCGTGCAGCTCCACGGTGTCGAAGCCCGCCTCCTTTGCCCGCGCCGCCGCCCGGGCGAAGGCCGCGACGAGCTCGGCGATCCGGGCGAGGCTCATGGCCTCGCAGGGCTGGCCGAGGATGGCGCTGGGAATGGCACTGGGCGCCTCTGGCAGGCCTCCCGCCGCAGCGGCAAAGGTCTCGCGCCCCGCGTGGTGGAGCTGGAGGGCGACCTTCGCTCCCTCGCGGTGGACGGCCGCGGAGATCTTCCCCAGGCTGGGGATCAGGTCGTCGCTCCAGGCCCCGAGCTCGTTGGGAAACCCCTTCCCGCGAGGATCCGGAGCGCAGATCTCCGTGATAATGAGTCCCGCCCCGCCGCGTGCCCGCGCAGCGAGATAATGCATCAGCCGTTCGCTCGCAGTGCCGTCGGCGTTGCCGTAGCCGGTGCCCATGGGCGGCATGACCGCCCGGTTCTTCAGGGTCATCCCGTTGATCGTCACGGGCGAAAAAAGGTGTTCCAGCATCAAATCTCCTCCTTGATAAGCCGTTCGATGTCCGGACGCCCGAAGACAAAGCCGGGCTGTGTGAAGGCGCCCCCTTCCCCGCTCGAGGAATGAATCCTTCGTCGCCGATGCCGACGGGTCTGCACGGAATCGACCCGGACAACGCGGCCGCCCCGGTTTTCTCTGGCATAGAATCGGTCCAAATGACAAGCATAAAATCCCGGGCGGATCGGACCCTTCTCGCCGCGATCTTTCCCCTGCCGTCTCTGTCCCTTTTATCTTGACCGGACGGCGGCGGCGTCCTAAACTCCGCGTGCCTGTTCGATGGACCCGAACGGCCCGGACCGGCGAAGAACCGATCATCTCAAAATCCCAAGGAGACGGATGATGACGCAAACACTCGAGGACAGTCCCCTGTATCCGATTGTCAACTGCCGCAGCATGGCCTACTTCGGGGCCTCCAACAACCTGATGGCCATGGGCAGCCTCATCCTGAGCGCCCAACTCGCCACGGGGTTCAACGGGCCGATCTACCCCGTCCACCCGACGGAGGACACCGTCCAGGGCCTCAAGGCCTACCGGTCGGTCGCGGACCTGCCCGAAGTCCCGGACATGGCCCTCTTCGTCCTGCCGCCGCGACTCGTCGCGGAGACCCTCGCGGCCTGCGGAGAAAAGGGGATCCGGCGGGCGGTCATTGTCTCGGGCGGATTCCAGGAGGTCGGTCCGGAAGGCGCGGAACGGCAGAAAGAGGTCGTCGCCGTCGCCGCCCGGTACGGGATCCGCTTCATCGGCCCCAACTGCATCGGCGTCGTCAACACCCACCACAGGCTCAACACCACACTTTTCCTGTACGACGAGAAGCCCGGATTTATCGGACTGGCCTCCCAGAGCGGCAGCTTCGTCGCCCAGATGTTCAACCACCTGACCCGCCACGCCATCAACTTCAGTACGGCCTTCAGCGTCGGCAACGAGGCCAATTTGGACATCGTGGACTGCATGGAATATCTGGCGGCCGATCCCCGGACGAAGGTCATCGGTCTGTACATCGAGGGGATCCGCCGGGGGGAGGCCTTCGTGAAGGCGGCCCGCGCCATTGCGCCCCGCAAGCCCATCGTCGCCTATTACGTGGGCGGCAGCGAAACGGGAAGCCGGGCCGGCTTCTCCCACACCGGCGCCATGGCCGGTCCCGACGCCGTCTATGACGGTATTTTCAGACAGTGCGACATCCTCCGCGCGCGATCGGTCACCGAGCTGTTCGACTTCTGCTGGGTGCTGGGCGCGATGCCGCTGCCGGCGGGCAGGCGGTTGGTCATCCAGACGCACTCGGGTGGACCGGGAGCGGCCGCGGCGGACCATTGTGGACGGGAAGGGCTCGATCTTCCGCTGTTGTCGGAAAAGACGGTGGAGCGGCTGAAGCCGTTTCTCCCCCATACGGCGAGCTTCGGCAATCCCGTGGACATGACCTTCGCCCGGAACCAGGCGGATTATTTCACGGCGATCCCCGACGTCCTCCTCCGGGAGCCCGGCGCCGACATGCTCCTTTTGTACATCCTCGTCCCGTCGCTCATGATCCAACGCTCCCTGGAGATGATGGGCCTCCCCCCCGAAGACATCGCCGCAAAGACGGACGAGATCATCGAGGCGCAGACCGGCGCCCTAGCCGCGCTGGTCGGGACGCACGGCCGGCCGGTGATCGGCTATACCTACCGTGGGATCGAGGAGACATTCTGCCGACAGCTCATGGAGAAGGGCGTGCCCGTATTCGCGGGACCGGAGCGGGCTGCCCGGGCCCTAACGGCCCTGGTCCAGTACCGGAAAATCCGGAACCGGCAAGATGGATCAGCCATGGACAAGGTCGGAACCGTTACGTCATAGCCGGCCCTGGTGAGGGACGCGCTT
>JALNWL010000037.1 GCA_023230905.1 Syntrophales bacterium | reverse complement strand
CGTGGCCGCGACCGTCATAGCGAAGCACCCGGTAGCCGGCATCCGTCAGCGGGGGCACCTGAAACTTCCACATGTCCAGGTTTGCCGCCAGCGAATTGGACAACATCACGGTTTCCCCGCCCGCGGGTCCGTCGAGCCGGTAGTTGAGCATCGTTCCGTTTATTTGCGCCCGCGTCATAGTCACCCTCCGAATCGGTATTGATGCGCCCGGTCCATGGACTTCACCCAGGCGGGTTCACGGCGGCGCGACCATCCGGTCGAAATCGTCCCGCAGCGTGCCGGCCAACCGGTTCCGGACCCCGTCGGGATCGTGGACGATGTCGTGGATGATCTTCTTCGTGTCGTTGAGGTTGCTCGTGAAGCGGCGGTCGATGCGGCTCAGGAGCAGCGCGGAGAAGAGGCGCATCGCCAGCCGCGAGATCCCGTTGCTGCCCCGCATGAAGATCTTCGCCTCTCCGGCGAGCCCGCCCCCGTCCGGTTTGCACTCAAAAGCGACCACGCCCTCGGCGCTGAAAAACGAGGGCACCGCCCAGTGCCGGAACGTGCCCGATCCGTAGAACGCCCGGGAGGCGTCCGAGGGGGGGAGCGGCCGCAGGTCGCCGGTGATGCCGGAAGGATCCACCACGCGGAGGTCCGCTCCGGATCGGGTCACCCGGTAGGCGGGCTGAAACCGGTACTGGGTCCAGAGCTGGGTCATCAGGTAGGGATGATCCAGGATTCGGTTCCAGGTCTCCGGCGTGGTCTCGACGCGGAAGGCCTTGTGATAGGAGAGGGTCGGGTCGCGGACGACGCGTGCGGCGGGGTCGTCGTCCGCCCGCGCGGGTGCGGCGGCGAGAATGAAAAGTGCGGCCAGCGCCGCCATCAGATACCGTTGGATCATCGGGGTCCCCCGGTCGTTCAATCCGGAATCCGCGGCAGGGTCACGGTCTTCCCCTCCGCGTTGCGCAGACGGCAGGATCGGCCGGCGCGGGACCGGCGCTCCCGCGCCTGAATCGGGATCTTGCCGATATTCGTCGAGACGACGTAGTGGGGCTGGGCCAGGCCGGTGATCTGCCCCTGGAGGGCGTCCCGGATCAGCTCCGCCCCCTTTTCGAGCGGCGTCCGGAAATGATCTATCCCGGGGGCGAAATCGCAGTAGAACAGGTAATAGGGCCTGACCCGGATGGTCAGGAGGCGGCGGTGGAGTTCACGGAACGTCTCCGCGTCGTCGTTGATCCCGCGCAGCAGGACCGCCTGATTCCCCACGCTTACCCCGCAGGAAAGAAGATCGTAAACGGCGCGGGCCATCGGTTCGGTGATCTCCCGGGGGTGGTTGCACTGGAGGCTGATCCAGATCGGAACCCGGTGGTAGCCGCGGAGGATTTTCATCAGCCCCGGCGTGATGCGCTGCGGCAGGACGACGGGGGTGCGCGTGCCGATCCGGATCAGGGTGATGTGGGGGATCTCCCGCAGTTTGCGGACCAGGTGGTCGATTTCGGCGTCCACGAGGAGGAACGGGTCGCCTCCGGAGATGAGCACATCCCGGATTTCCGTGTGCTCGCGGAGCCAGCGCAGGCCCTCTTCGCGCTCCAGGCGCGGGCGTCGCCCCGGGCACAGGATCAGGTCCCGGCGGAAGCAGTGGCGGCAGTAGCTCGCGCAGCGATCTGAGACGAGGAAAACGACGCGGTCCGGATACGCCTTGAGGATACAGGCGGGCGTGGCCTCGGCCCCCTGTTCCACCCAGGCGAGGAAGTCCGGCCGGCCGTAGCGGTTCTCGCGCTCCGCCAGGGAAGGGATAACCTGGCGGCGGATCGGGCAGGCGGGGTCGCGGGGGTCCATGAGGGCGGCAAAATGGGGCGTCGTCCCCCAGACCGTCTGCAGGGTCGCGATCGCCTCCCGTTCGCCGGGCGTCGTTTCGATGAACCGTTCGAGTCGCCGCAGGGTGTTGACCGGGTGCTTGAGCTGTTCCGTCCAGGATTGCCCAGCCGCGCTCTCCAAGGCTCGCGCCCGCGGCGCCGGTGAGCCATGTCCGTGCCGGTTCAACTTTTCCGGCTGGTTTTGGCCGTGAAGCTGGAAATCTGCTGCCGGACCTTCCTGCTCTTGCATTTCGGACAGACGATCTTTCCCCGGTCCCGCTCGGAGACGGAGAGGGTCAACGAAAACTTGCGATTGCAGGCCTCGCAGCGATAGTCGTACGTGGGCATGGTCAAACCTCCTGAACCCCTTATTTTATCGGAATTCCTCGATACGTTCCTTCATGCGGAAGACCTGGCCCGGATTCTAACCAAAAGGGGCGGGAGCGGTCAACCCCTTTTTGCCGCGACGGTCGGTCCGCGCGTTTCGCGGGCGCGGTTCCGGGAGGGCTGATCCGATCTCGGTGGAGGCGCAAGCCGGCGCCGAGCAGAACGGAGGTGACTTCCGGGTGGAGAATCGTGTATAACGGACGTGGACGAAACCCGGACGGGAGGAGGCGCCGATGGCGAACATACTGGTCGTTTATCATTCGCAGACGGGTCATACGGAGGCCATGGCCCGGGCGGTGGCCGAGGGGGCCGCTGAAATAGAGCATGCCCGCGTGACCCTGAAGCGGGCCGGGGAGGCCGGCCTCCAGGACCTGCTCGACGCTGACGGAATCGCCGTCGGCACGCCGGAGAATTTCGGCTACATGTCGGGCATGGTCAAGGACTTCTTCGACCGCACCTTCTATGCCGCGCAGGACAAGGTTTTCCGAAAACCCTATGTCGTCTTCATCAGCGCGGGGAACGACGGCCGCGGCGCGCTCCAGGCGATCGAGCGGATCGCCCTGGGCTACAAGTTTCGGAAGGTCTACGACGCGGTCATCGCCCGGGGGGAGCTGACCGAGGACGTCCTGGCGCAGTGCCGCGAACTCGGGGGCGTCCTGTCCGGCGGGTGCGAGGCCGGGATTTACTGAGTCCCGGGGAAGGCGCCGCGCCGCCCGAACGGCCGGACGTTCAATAGGTCCAGCCCCAGACGCCCAGTGCAAGCACGTTCATGACGACCGGGACGGCGTAGATCAACCCCACGATCGTCAGTTTGGCCCGCAGCGTCTTCCGGCCGATGACCAGGATGGCGTAGCAGAAAAACTGGAAATAGCCGACGAGGAAGATCAGCCAGATGCCCTTGAACGACAGAGACCACCAAGGGTATTCCCAGACGAGGTGTCCGCCGACGTTCAGCACGCATTCGATGAAGACGCAGAAAACGCTGTAGCCGATCGCCCAGAACCACGTTTCGGGCAGGCCCAGGATTCGCTCCTTGCGGCTCTCCGACAGGGTGTGGGTGTAGATGATGCCCAGCAACAGGAACATGAACATGATCTCGATGTTCCAGCCGACCATCGTCCTCAAGGCGGTGTCCCCGGGCGTCGTCCAGAAGGCGGAGCGCTGCGTCAGATGCATGACCCAGCCGTTCCAGGTCTCGTTGAAGAAGTCGGCGCCGAAGACCGTCAGGCCGGCGAGGACGGCGTTCCAGTCCCGGGTCCTTTTCGCCTCCTTGATTTCACGGGTGTAGACGTAGAAGACGATCGCCATCAGGGGGATGACGTACCATTTGAGCATGGAGAGGTCACGCAGGCCGCTTAACGCTTGCTGGGTCGCTTCCGTCATCTCGAACCTCCTTGATCCGGTTGAAGGTTAGAGGTGCGGCGCATCGGGGGCTCCCGTCCGCCCGATGCGCCGCGCCGGTGAACCGTCGGGCATCGATCCCCGCTATTTCCATCTTTTCATGCATGCGCCGCACCCGCTGGGCGCAGTCCATACAGTTAGTTGTTCGCGGACCCGTTGTCCGTAAGGTGCAAAGGCCTGTCCCTTGAACCATAGGGCAAAGCCCGGCCCGTGTCAATTGGAAGATCGGGCGTGCGTTTTGTCTGGAGACGGAGATTCGGGACGCGATCCCTATACCGGGGCCTCCGGCTTCCAGCCCAGGTAGAGGTAGCAGATACCGAACATCAGAGGGTGGCGGGCGATCCGGACGAGCCCCGCCTCCGCCATGAGGCCGGTGAAGGCCGCGGGCGCGGGAAAGTGGAGGATGGAGTCGCCCAGGTAACGGTACGCCGCCGGATTGCGGGAGACCAGACCCGCCGCCCGGGGCAGCAGGAGGTTGAGATAGACGTGGTAGAAGGGCTTGAGAAGCCGGTGCTGGGGGAAATGCATTTCGAGGATGAGAACCTGGCCGCCGGGGCGCACGACCCGCGTCATCTCCCGGAGAGCCCGGGGGCGGTCCGGGATGTTCCGGATCCCGAAGGCGCACCCCGCCACATCGAAGGTGTGGTCGGGGAAGGGCAGGTTCAGGGCGTCGCCCTGGATCAGGCGGATCCGCCCTGCGAATCGCAGCTTCCGGAATTTGGCGACGCCGACCGCCATCATCTCGCGGGCGAAGTCGAGACCCGTGACCTGGACGTCCGGATGCTGCCGGGCCGCCTCCAGGGCCAGATCGGCCGTGCCCGTCGCGACGTCGAGAAAGCGTCTCGTTGAGCCGAAGCGCATCTTCCCCACGGCGAACCGGCGCCAGGCGACGTCCCGGCGCAGGCTGAAGATGCGATTCAGGATGTCGTAGTGCGACGGGATCGTGGCGAAGACCTCGCGCACCATGCCGACCCGTTCGGCGGCGTTCATGTCCTCGACGGGGGGATAGTGCTTTTTGATCCGTGGGGTCATGTCCCGGATCTCCGCGCCATACCGCGCTGGCGGAGGTACTCGAACACCCCCGGCAGGATCGACAGGACGATGATCGCGACGACGATCAGGGTGAAGTTCTGCTTGACGAACGGGAGATTGCCGAAAAAGTAGCCGCCGAAGAGAAACAGCGAGATCCAGGCGATGCCGCCGATCACGTTGAAGGCCAGGAAGCGGGGATAGGTCATGCTGCCGATGCCCGCGACGAACGGGGCGAAGGTCCGAATGATGGGGATGAAGCGCGCGATGATGATCGTCTTGCCCCCGTGCCGCTCGTAGAATTCATGGGTCCGGACGAGGTGCTCCTTTTTGAAGAAGCGGATCTTGTCCCGATCGAAGATGCGGGGACCGATGTAGTTCCCGATGGCGTAGTTGACCGAGTCCCCCAGAATAGAGGCGAGGCACAGGAGCGGGAACATCCACGCCATGTCGAGGGCGCCGATGGCGACTAGGGCGCCCAGTCCGAACAGCAGGGAGTCACCGGGGAGAATGGGCGTGATCACCAGGCCGGTTTCACAGAAGATGACGAGAAACACGATCACGTAAGTCCAGACCCCGAACATCTCGACGACGGTCTTCAGGTGCTGGTCGAGGTGGATCGCGATGTCGATCAGGGTGAGCAGGAGGTCCATGTCGATCCCGATTGTATCGTCCCGGCGGGAGAGATTTCACGGTTGCGGCGCCGCCCGCGGCCATGCCCTTCGAATCAGCGTCCTTAAATGATTTCCGCCGTCAAGTCAAGCGGCACGGCATCGCGGGCGGATGCCGCACGGCCGTTCCCGGGAAACCGGCGGGCGAAATCCCTTGATCTTTCGGAACGGACGTCGTAAGCCCATCCTGACGCCCTTTCCGGCGTGCACGCCAAATCCACGACACAGGGAGGTTTCAGACGCCATGTCCGAGGAAAACTACGGTCCGCTGACCCTGATCCGCGGCGAGAACCGCGGGCGCTATCCCTACTGCCACTCCGTCTTTATCCCTGGAGCCGGCATCCTCATCGATCCGTCGTCCGACCGCGAACAGCTGATCCGCCTGCGCGACGAGGGCGCGGTCAAAACGGTCTGGTTGTCTCACTGGCACGAGGACCATCTGATGCACCTGGATCTGTTCGACGACCTCCCCCTGTGGATGGCGGAGGAGGACGCCCCGCCCCTGGCGGATGTCGAGGTGTTTCTGGACTGGTACCAGATCGACCGGCCGGACGAGCGGGCCTATTGGCGGAAGATCCTTCTGAAGCAGTTTCACTTTCATCCCCGTCGTCCGGCGCGGTTCATGCGGGATGGCGAGGTCATCGATCTGGGCGGGGTGACGGTCGAGGTCCTCCGGACGCCGGGCCACAGCCCCGGGCATCTGGCCTTCTTCTTCCGCGAGCCCAAAATCCTCTTCCTGGGCGACTACGATCTGACGCCGATCGGTCCGTGGTACGGCGATCTTCACTCCAGCATCGAGGACACCCTGGCCTCGATCCGCCGCCTCAGGGCGATTCCGGCCGAGCGGTGCCTGTCCTGCCACGAGACCGGCGTCTTCGACGGGCCGGTCGAGGCGCTGTGGGACGGTTACGAGGGGACGGTCTTCGAACGGGAGAGGCGATATCTCGAGCTGCTGGAAGAGCCGAAGACCCTCGCGGAGATCATGGGCGCCTGGGTCTTCTACGGCCGGCCGAAAGAGCCGAGGGATTTTTATGAATTCGGCGAGCGCGTCCATGCGGGCAAGCACCTTGACTGGTTGAAGGCCAAGGGGCTCCTGGTCGAGCGGGACGGAAAATTCATGAGCCCATCCTCAGAGCTTTGACCCGTACGCCAGGGCGGCGCGGTCCAGGGTCAGGCGAAGCCTCTCGTGGAGGAGCTCGCTGCGGCCGATGAGGAATGGGTGATAGACGAGACGGGCCGCCTCCACCGTGACGCGGGTTTCCTTCAGGAGAGGGAGGGCCTGGCGTCTGTTGGGGGTCAGGTTCGCCAGGGTGACCCGAATGCTCTCCCCCGCCTCGGACAGGGGCAGCGTGACGGGATGCCGGGAGGCCTCGGGGAATTGTGCGGCGCCCTCCCCGTCGGGCTGGGCGGCGGTCAGCTGGCGCGCCCAGCGGAGAAATTGCGCGGGGTTGATCTTGAAGGCGGGCGACCAGAAGTGCACGGGCGCCGCGGCGAAGGCGGGTGTGACCACCCGGGGGAGGTTGGCGAACCGGATCAGGTCCGCGAAGGTCCGCATCTCAAGGCCGTCCAGCCGCGCCTGCATCCGCCAGAAGGGCAGGTAGAAGACCTGGCCGGCGGCGGTCGGCAGGACGCGGAAGGCCACCTCCTCCCAGCCGTCGTTCCGGCCGGCCCAGGCCGACTGGCAGTTCCGGCACGTCAGGACCAGGCTGTCCCGTTCCCCCCCCAGATCCCAGCCGCAGCGGGGGCACTGGGCGGGCAGGAACCGGACGGCGGCGGTCGGATGCGCCGGCGCGTCGAGCAGCGCGGTCAGCGCGCCGGTCCGGTCGTCGGCCAGCGGCAGCGGACGATTCAGGATCGCGTCGCATAGGGCGTTCCTGTCGAAATACACGGGGGTGTGGATGAGGCTCACCATCTCGCCGATGAACTCCTGGAGGCCGTCGCCGCCCGCGGCCTGGGCGGCGGCGGCACGGACCACCTCCCGGCAGGGCACCCCGGGTTCCAGGAACCGGCCCGCTTGGCCGGCGGCGCGGAACTTCAGCTTCATCGCCTGGGGTCGGACGCCGAGGCTCCGCGGGAGGCCGGCGGCGTCCAGGGCAAGGGTGCTGGTGTCGACGAAGCGGCTGACGATTCCGGACGGACGGCAATCGTACGAGGCCCCCTTCAGGCGCCAGTAGGGGAGGAAGAGGAGTTCCCGGCCCGTTGCATCGGCGGGCGGCGGCAGGATGTAACGAAACCCCTCCGGGGCCGTCATGAGCAGGCGCGTCCGGCAGAATTTGCAGTTGAGCAGCCGGTCCGTCTCGTCCAGGAGGACCGGCGCCCCGCACTGGGGGCATTGATGTTCGATCTGCCAGGCGTTCATGGGATCTCAATTCTTGAGGCCGGGGGCGTGTGGCGCCGCTGCGGCGCCCCGCGGGGCCACTATGCCGCCTGATGCGGGGATTTGCAAGCGGGAAGTGATCCGCGGCGGGTCGCGGTCGGGATGGGGCTATAAATATAAGACATAGGGATTGCCAGAATATGCTTGCATCCGTTCCCCACCCTTGTTATATCCACTCCGTAAAGCACCGGGAATCTGAGGGGTCTCCGGGGATTCCCGGCTTGGCGGGCGGACGGGACTCTCCCGGCATCTCCCGCCGGGTGGGCGCCGCGTCGTCGGGGCGTCGTTGACGGTTTTTCCCCCGATCATTCATGGAAAGGAGATTGCGTATGCTGAAGGAGTTCAAGGAATTTGCCATGCGGGGAAACGTTCTCGACATGGCGATCGGCATCATCATCGGTGCGGCCTTCGGAAAGATCATCACGTCCTTCGTCAACGACCTCTTGATGCCGCCTGTCGGTCTTATGCTCGGAAACGTCGATTTCTCCAATCTCTTCGTCAATCTGTCCGGGCAATCCTATGAAACCCTGGCGGCCGCCAAGGAGGCCGGGGCCGCCACGATCAATTACGGCCTGTTTTTCAACAGCGTCATCGATTTCGTCATCGTGGCCTTCGCCATCTTCCTGCTGATCCGCCAGGTCAACCGCTTCAAGCGCGAACCGGAGAAGGCGGCGACCACCAAAGAGTGTCCCTACTGCTGTTCGGAGATCCCCGTCAAGGCGGTGCGCTGCGCCCACTGCACCGCGGAGCTGAAATAGACGATCCGGCAAGCGCGGCGGCGCCCGCGTAAGGGATGCCGGTTATCTGTGACCGCGGTCACGGACGGTTTGTGATGGTTTTCACATAACGGCAAATGATCCTTGACACCGTGCGTGAGGGATCCTATGAAACACGATATTCTATAAGACATACCATCCTGTCATGCAGAACGGTGGGGGATCTGGAGCGGGTTCATCCCCCGTGCAAAAATTTTAATGAAAGAATTCAGGAAGGAGGAGTCATAGATGAAAAAGATCATGTTTATCTTGTTGTGCGCCGTAGCCGCCCTGTTCTTGGCGGCGTCGGCCGGCGCCGAAAGGGGGAAGAGCTTCTCGGTCACGCCCTTTGTCGGCGGCTATACCTTCGAGGGGAATGAAGACCTTGAAGACAGTCTCATCGGCGGCCTGCGGTTCGGTTACAACCTGACGAACAATCTGGCCCTGGAAGGCGTGCTCAATTACGGCGATTCCGAGTACAACCTGACGGACGAGGATGTCGATCTTTACGGCTACCGCCTGGAGGCCCTGTACCACTTCATGCCGGACAGCCGATTCGTGCCGTTCGTGGCCGTGGGCGCGGGCGGACGATCCCTGCGGTTCGACGACACGGACCGGGGGGACCGCAATTACCTCGCCGCGGCTTACGGCGTCGGATTGAAATTCTTCTTCACCGACAGCCTGGCGCTGCGCGCGGACGTGAGGCATGTGATCCCGTTCAATGACGTTTACAACAACCTGGAGTACACGCTCGGCCTGACCTATCTCTTCGGGGGTGGGGCGGCGCCGGCGGCCCGCGCCGAGGCGGTGGTTTCGGACGCGGACGGGGACGGCGTGATCGACAGCGCGGACGAATGTCCCAACACGCCTTCGCGCGCGAAGGTGGACGCGGTCGGCTGCCCGCTGGACAGCGATAAGGACGGTGTGGCCGATTATCTGGACAAGTGCCCGGGAACACCGGCCGGCGTGAAGGTGGACAAGGACGGCTGCCCGCTGGATTCCGACAAGGACGGCGTGACGGATGACCGTGATCTGTGCCCCAACACCCTTTCGGGCGTCGTGGTTGACAAGGACGGCTGCCCGCTGGATGCCGACAAGGACGGCGTGGCCGATGCCAACGATCAGTGCCCGAATACGCCGGTTGGAGCGACGGTGGATCGGAAGGGCTGCCCGCTGGATTCCGACAAGGACGGTGTGGCCGATTATCTGGATAAATGCCCGAATACGCCGAAGGGCGTGAAGGTGGACAAGGACGGCTGCCCGCTCGACAGCGACGGGGACGGCGTGGCGGATTACCTCGACAAGTGCCCCAATACCGAGAAGGGCGTGAAGGTCGAGAAGGATGGATGCCCCGTGCTCGTGGAGCAGAAGCAGGAGGCCAAGGCCGAGGCGGTCGTCAAGAAGATGGCCAAGGAGAAGGAGGCCGTTTCCCTGCTGGTGGAGTTCGACACGGCGAAGGCCGTCGTCAAGAAGAAGTACTACAACGAGGTCAAGAGCGTGGCCGATTTCATGAAAGAGTATCCCCATTCGAAGGCCACCATCGAGGGCCATACGGATAGCGTGGGGAATGCGTCGTTCAACAAGAAGCTGTCTCAGGCCCGCGCCGACAGCGTCCGGAAATGCCTGATCGAGAAGTTCGGGATCGACGCTTCCCGCCTGACCGCCGTCGGTTATGGAGAAGAGATGCCGATTGAGAGCAATGCCACGAGGGACGGGCGGCAGAAGAACCGCCGGGTCGAGGCGATCATCGAGTCGACGGATAAATAACCAGCCTGTCAACCGATAACAGGCGTTGAAACAGGAAGGCCCCGCAGCCGATATCGGCTGCGGGGCCTTTGTCTTTCTTGGGGTCGGGACGCCGGCGGGCGCTCAGGCGGGTCTCGCCTTCGGCGGGCGGCGGTTGAACCAGGGCCTGGCCGCTTCGAGCTGGGCGGCCAGTCGGAAGAGGGCGGCCTCGTCCCCGAAGCGCCCGATGAACTGGACGCCGCAGGGCAGGTCGTCGGCCGTCCAGTGCAGCGGCACGGACATGGCCGGCAGGCCGGTGAAATTCGCGAGCTGGGTGAAGGGGGTTTTCGACAGGCTTTCGATCGCCAGCTTGTCCGTGATGCCGGACAATTGCAGTAATTTTCCCAGACCCAGGGCGTTGATGACGTTCATGGCGGTGCGTTCGGCCGGCTTGGGGGCCAGTTCCCCGATCCGGACGGGGGGAAAGGCGACGGTCGGCGTCAGGTACAGGTCGTAGGTTTCGTGGAAGCGGCCCATCTGACGCGCGGCGATGTCCCATTCGCGCAAGGATCGGACGAAATGGCCCGCGGAGAAGGTACGGCCCATCAATCCCAGGGTCCAGGTCAGGGACTCCACGTCGCGGCGGGTGGCTTTTCGGTCCAGGATGGACGCAAGCTCCTGGATGTCGGCGGCCATCTCGCCAAAGTACATGGTTAGATAGCTTTTCGCCAGGGCCTCGCCGTTCAGGTCGGGCTGGGCCGCCTCGACGGCGTGTCCCAGGTCTTCGAGCAGGCGGGCCGCCTCCTCGACCGCCCGGACACATTCGGGATGGACCTCCGTGCCGATGGGGGAACGGGTGTTGAAAGCGATTTTCAGTTTCCCCGGTTCTCTGCTCACCTCCTCGAGGTAAGGCCGTTTGGGCGGCGGGATGACGTAAGGGGCGCCTGCATCGGCGCCGCAGGTGGCATCGAGCAGGGCGGCGCTGTCCCGGACGGAGCGCGTGATGGCATGCTCGACGACGGCGCCCTGCCAAAGGGTGCCGTAGAGAGGGCCGGTCGGGTTCCGCCCCCGGGTAGGTTTGAGCCCGAACAGGCCGCAGTGCGAGGCGGGGATGCGGAGCGATCCGCCCCCGTCGCCGCCCGAGGCCAGGGGGGTCATGCCCGCGGCGACCGCGGAGGCCGAACCCCCGCTGGAGCCGCCGGGTGTGCGCCCGGTGTCCCAGGGGTTCCGGGTGGGGCCGTGCAGTTCCGGCTCCGTGACGGCGAGCAGGCCGAACTCCGGACAGTTGGTTTTGCCGAGGATGACGAGCCCCGCCTGCTTGAAGCGCCGGACGAGTTCGCTGTCCCGGTCAGGGATGAAATCCCGTCGGGCGCGGCTCCCCGCGGTGAGCGGCACACCGGCGTAGGCGGCCACCAGGTCCTTCAACAGGTAGGGGACGCCGCGAAACGGTCCGTCGGGCAGCCCCGTCTCGACGGCCCGGCGCCCCAGGTCGAACATCGGCTGGATGACGGCGTTGAGCGCGGGATTTAAGGTCTCGATCCGCAGGATCGCCGCTTCGCAGACCTCCCGCGCGCTCACCTCGCCCTTCCGGATCAATTCCGCGAGCCCCAGTCCGTCGTACCGATCGTAGTCGCTGAACGTTTCCATCGCTTGCCCTCCTTCAGTTCGATGCGCTGTCTTGCCGGAACGAAATGGCCGCCTTCTCGTCAACTGGAACCCGCCGTGCAAAGGTGGGATAGTCGGGGCCCCGGCAGGGGGTTCGCAGGGGATAAGCCGGGACCGCCCGTACGTCGGGTGGAGGCTCGGGAGTTTTCCGGACATCGGGACGGGTCCCGTGCCGCCGGGAATCGGGTGGACGGTTCAGACCGGTTTCCCGCACCGGGAGCAGAACTTGGCCCCGGCCGGGGTTTCCGCCCCGCACTGGTGGCATTTGGGGGTTTCCGAGGACGCGGCCTGTCCGCACCGGGGGCAGAAGCGGGCGTCGGCGGGAAGATCGGCGCCGCAGCCGGTGCACGTGTGGGTAGCGGGAACGGGCCGGCCGCAGGAGGGGCAGAAGCGCGCCCCGGCGGGGACGGACTGACCGCAGCGCGGGCAGGGCGCCGTTCCCGGCGCGGCGGACGGCGTGCCCCCCGCGGTTTTGAAGGCGTCGGCGAACATGGCGGGCATCATGAACCCCATCCCCATGCCGAGACCGGCGCCCGCCTCACCCTGTGTCTGCGAGGCGTTCTCCATGGCCATGGCCGCCTTCATCTTGAGAAGCTTGTTCAGGTCGTCGAAGATGCCGAGCCTGCTCTTGTCGTCGATGGCCTTCTGGACCTCCGGCGGCGGGGTGATGGAATTGATATAGAGGTCCGCAAGCCCCAGTCCGAAGCGCCGGAAGTCCTCCTGGAGGAGCCCGGAGAGGTCGCCGGCGAGCTCGTTGTACCGGGCGGGCAGATCGAAGATCGTGTCGAGGCGCTCCCCCATGAAGTCGTTGAAGCGGGCCACGATCACGCGGTTCAGGTACTCCTCGATGTCGGACTGTGTGTAGACCCCCTGCGTGCCGACGAGGCTGTTGATCAGCAGGACGGGGTCCAGGACCCGCAGGTTGAAGACGCCGAAGGCCCGCAGACGGATCAGGCCCAACTCCCGGTCCCGGAAGGCGACCGGGTCGCGCGTTCCCCAGGTCAGGTTGGGGAAGACCTTCATATTGACGAGGTAGACCTCGGCCCGGAGCGGGCTCGTCATGGCCCAGGGGATGCTGAGCACCTTCGTAAGGATCGGGATGTTCGCGGTCTTCAGGGTGTGGCGGCCGGGGCCGATGGCGTCGTAGGCCTTGCCCTGATAGAAGAAGACGGCCGCCTGGCTGTCGCGGACCGTGAGCTGCGCGCCCCACTTGATCTCTCCGGAGCCCTGCTCCGGGAGCCGGTGAACCAGCTCTTTCCCCGATTCGTCAAACCACTCCAGGACTTCCAGAAAGACGACATTGTCCGTTCCCATGACCCCATCCTGTCAACGGTTGTTACGGCTCGGTAAGTTGCGCGACCGGGATTCGACGACGGCCCGAATATAAGAGAGGGGATCGGCGATGTCAAGCGCAAACGACGGATGTGCCCGGGACGGGGGCGCCGGCCGCCCCGGGGAGGGTATAGCGACGGGAAGCTTCGTTCGGCTTTGGTCTGATTCGATCCAGGTTTGTATTTGATCTTTCCCCGGGTTTGTTGTACAGATGACGCCATGAAGTCCAAGGGAAGCGAATATCCAAGGATATACAAAGGGATAGCGCTCATTGCCGACCCGATCCACCAGTACGCGGTCTTTACGGTGCCCGCGGAGGACGGCGGGGGCGAGAAGACCGAAAAGGACCTGATCGATTCCCCCTGGGTCCAGCGCCTCCGCCGCATCTATCAGCTCCAGAGCGCTCGATGGGTGTATCCGTCGGCCGAACACACCCGGTTCCAGCACTCCCTGGGGACGATGCACCTGGCCGGGGAATTCGGCCGCTTTCTCTACCCGAGCCTGCGGGAGGTCTGCCCCAACCTGCCGTCGGCGCCCTACGTGGAAGAACTGCTTCGCGTCGCCGGGCTTTTGCACGATGTCGGCCACGGTCCCTACGGGCACTTCTTCGACGACCATTTTTTGAACGCCTTCAGCCTAACGCACGAGGACCTGGGACAGGCGATCATCACCCGCAAGCTCGCCCGCCTGATCCGCGGACTGCGCCGGAGTCCCACCGGAACTCTGGCGGCGCGGGAGGTCCTGGACCCGGCCCAAGTGGCCTTCCTCATCCGCATGCCGGATGGCCGGGACGGCCGGGCCCCCGAGTGGCTCACGCTCCTGAGGCAGCTGTTCTCCGGCACCTACACGGTGGACAACCTGGACTACGTTCAGCGGGATGCCTATATGACGGGATACTCCCTGGACATGGTGGATATCGCGCGGCTCAAATTCTACACCTTCTTCAGCCGGGAGGGGCTGACCCTCCACCAGGCCGGTGTCTCCGCCCTCAGCCGCTTTTTGAATGCACGCCTTAATCTTTACGCCAACGTCTATTTCCACCGGACCACCCGGGCCCTGGACCTGCACCTCCAGGAGATCTTCCGGGAGACGATGGATCTTCTCTCTCCGCTCAATCCGCTGGTGCACCTGGAAGCCTACCTGGGGCTCGACGAATGGACGCTGTTCCAGGAGGTCGGCCGGTGGCCGGAGGCAAAGGACGCGCGGCGGCGGTGGCTGGGCCGGGAGTGGCGGAAACTCCACCGGCGGCGGGTGAAGTGGAAGATGGCCTTTTCGACGGAGATCTCCGTGGACCAGATCCAGCGCGGCACCCGGTTTATCCCCGGGACGGACTACGAGCAGCGGATTCGGGAGTTCCTGCCCGCCTCGGTCAAGAAGCTCGCCTTCCGGGTGGATCTGGCGACCCAGGACCCCCGGCCGCTCAACCCCATGGCGGAAACGGGGAAACGGATCAACATCTTCAACCCGTCGACCGGCCGGACCTCCCCGGAGCCCCTGCAGGAGCTCTACCGGTTCATTCCCGCCCGGGTCGTCCACTTCCGGGTCTTCGCCCTGGATCACGACCATGACGACCTCCTGACGGCGGCGGCGGAAGCGGCCCTCAACGCGATCGAAGGGGCGGCGACGACGAATCTCTGATGATACTCCCCGAGGAAACCACCGACATCACCCTGTTTGTCCGGACCTCTGGCGAGGAAATCGCCCGGTGGGACCGCCGCCGGATCGTCGAGGCCCTCATCCGCGAGACGGGAAGCGAGGCCGGCGTTGCGGAGGAGATCAGCCGGGAGGTCGAGAGGCAGATCGTCGCCTCGGGCATCGCCGTGCTCACCACGTCGCTCATCCGCGAACTCGTCGACGCGAAACTCGTGGAGCGGGGGCTGGAGCAGGCCCGGCGGATGCACGCCCGCCTCGGTTTTCCCCTGTACGACGTGGAGCAGCTCATCCTGCACCCGAACCGGGAGAACGCCAATGTCCCGCACGGGCCGGAGGGGACGAACCTGATCCTCGCCGAGGGGATCAAGCGGGAATACGCCCTCCACCACGTCTTCTCCCGCGGGGTGGCCGACGCCCATATCGCCGGCGATTTTCACCTGCACGGTCTGGGCGCCGTCGACCGGCCGTACAGCGCCTGCCAGACGCTCGAATACCTGAAGGCCTTCGGGCTTCAGCTTCCCCACGCCCTGAACGCGGCCCGGCCGGCCCGGCACCCCGAGGTCCTTCTCGCCCATATGGTCCGGTTTTCCGCCGCCCTGCAGGGGCACTTCGCCGGCGTGATCGGCTGGCTCGGGGTGAACCATTCCTTCGCCCCCTATCTCACCGGGATGACGGATGGGGAGGTCGAGCACTTCGCCCAGATGCTCATCTACGAATTCTCCCAGTTGACCTCGGCCCGCGGGGGGCAGTCGATCTATACGGACATGCACCTGTCCTGGGAGGCACCCGCGTTCCTGGCCGGTCTTCCCGCCGTGGGACCGGGCGGCAAGGCGGCCGGAGGGACCTGCGACGCCTTTGCCCCGGAGGCGCAGCGTTTTGCCCGCGGCCTGATGGCGGTCTTCCGGGCCGGCGACGCCACGGGGAAGCCCTTTACATTCCCCCGTCCCGTCATCCACCTCTCGCCCCGGTTCTTCGCGACGCCGGGACACGAGGCGTTTCTGGAACTGGCCTGCGACGTGGCGGCGGACAAGGGGAACCCGTGCTTCGTCTT
>JALNWL010000036.1 GCA_023230905.1 Syntrophales bacterium | reverse complement strand
TGGACGGGCGAAAAGCTGGAACGCTCGAGCAGGGATTCTCCCCAGTAGAGGCCGAGGGGCGGGTCGTCCGCGGTCATCCCGACCGCATCGAGCATTTCCTGCGTCGGCTGCTTCCGGACGGCGACGACGACGTTCTCCATCAGATCCCGGATCTCCGCCGGAATGCGGTCCACCGCGCGCGCGACGGCCCGATCGAAGGCTTTTGCACTCATTTTCATCCCGCCCTCCCCCCCGAAGCCCGACACGATGCTTCTCCCACTTTCGCCCGCAGACCCTGGAGACCCGTACCGGCGAGGACGACGGCGAAGATGATCCGCAGTGCGGCGTCGGGGAACAGATGGGCCAGTTGGGCGCCGCCCGCGGCCCCCAGGAGGATGCCCGGGACAAGGCCCTTGAGAACGCCGGCATCGGCGCGCCCGAAGTCCCGGTAGCACCACGCTCCGACGGCGGCGACCGGAACCATGGCGACGAGCGCGCTCCCCTGTGCCGGGTGCTGTCCGTAGCCGAGCACAAGCACCATCGCCGCGATCACGATGGCCCCGCCGCCGATGCCGAAAAGTCCGGACAGAAATCCCGTGACCAATCCCGTCACCACCAGGACACCGGCCTCGAAGCCGACGGAGGCCGCGCCGGATGCGGCGGGATGCAGGAAGGGCTTGAGGAGCATCAGGGCGGAAATCGCGATGAGGAACGCGCTGAAAAGACGCCGGAGGTTCCGTTCCGGCAGGCGGTTGCAGGACCGCGCGCCGACCCAGGCCATCAGCATGGCGGGCAGGACGAGCAGGGCGGCGGCCGGCCAGTCGACGGACCGGTTGGCGCCATAGGCGACGGCCCCGGCCAGCCCGGTAAACATGAGGGCGAGCAGGCTGGTTCCCTGCGCCTGGTGCTGGGAGAATCCGAGCCAGCCGGTCAGCAGGGGGATCATCACCACGCCGCCTCCCAGGCCGACCAGCGCGCCGAGTGCGCCGGCCAGTATCCCGATTCCGAAACTCATGCCCGTTCATCCTCCGGACCGCGGTCCGTTCTCCCGCGCCGGACCCGGCTGAGCGCGCAAAACGGCACGCGGTCCGCCCCCTCCGGCTCCCGTCGGACACGCCTCTGTTCCATACCCCGGCCGATCGGGAAAAGCAAGACGCGATCCCAGGTTGCCAAATTTTCTTTGACATGCGGGCCTGACTTGTTTACAGTGCACGCGTTCAGAAACAGGCAGCTGGCATGATCCGCCCCAAGGGAGCCGCTCCATGGGAAAGTCCGCCGGATTTCGAAACGATGTTTCCACCCTCTTGAGTCCCGTCCCGACCGTCAAGCCGTTTTTCCAGAATCAACGAAGGGGATGTCCCCGCGTCCGGAACGTCCGGGCAGGGGCTTCCTGCACCGAACCGTAGCATGCATGGCTTCAGAAAGGAGGTAAGAGCGTGACTACCCTGATTATCCTGGTCGGTTTAGCGATTTATGTCCTCCTCTATTTCCTGTACGGGAAAAAACTGGAGCGGGATGTGGTGGGGGCGACCGACGCCAACGAGGCGCCGTCGTCCCGGCTGTACGACGGCGTCGACTACATCCCCGCACGCAAGGCCGTCCTGTTCGGTCATCATTTCTCCTCCATCGCCGGAGCGGCGCCCATCATCGGACCGGCGCTGGCCATGGCCTACGGCTGGGTGCCGGGGCTTCTCTGGGTCTGGTTCGGCAACGTTTTCATCGGGGCCGTCCATGACTATCTCGCCCTCATGGCGTCCGTCCGCTACGACGGCCGGTCGATCCAGTTCGTGGCCTCGGACCTCATGGGGAAGAGAACGGGGACCGCCTTCTACTGGCTCGTCTTCTTCCTGCTCATCCTCGTCGTGGCGGCTTTCAGCGCCGTCGTCGGCGGCATGTTCGTGAAGACGCCCGCCATCGCCTCCGCCTACGTCTGGTCAATCGTCGCGGCCCTCATCCTGGGCGTCCTCATCTACCGCGTGAAGATGAACTTCACCCTGGCGAGCGTCATCGGCGTCATTATGCTCGCCGTCGCCATCTTCCTCGGCGTGGAGTTTCCCATGCCGGCGACCTACGAAACGTGGATGTATATCCTGTTCTTCTACATCATCATCGCCGCCGCCATTCCCGTGAACGTCCTCCTGCAGCCGAGGGACTACCAGAACTCCTTCCTGCTGTACGCCGGACTCATCCTGGGGCTCCTCGCGGCGGTCTTCGCCTTCCGGGGGTTCGAGGTCCCCGCCTTCACGAGTTTCTCCCCCATCCTCACGGGCGGCAAGCCGACCCCCTTCTGGCCGGCGATTCCGCTGATCATCGCCTGCGGGTCCCTGTCGGGGTTCCACTCCCTGGTGGCCTCGGGAACGACCTCCAAGCAGCTCACCAAGGAAAGCGACGGCCTGCTCATCGGTTACGGCGCCATGTTCACCGAGGGGTTCCTGTCGACGATCGTCGTGGTGGCCATCGCGGGGTTCGGGTTCACGGCCCTGCAGACGGCGGCGGCGGAGAAGGGCATCGAGTTCACCCTGACCGCCTCCACCTGGGCCACCCAGTTCACCCCCCTGTCCTCGAAACTCGGGCTTTCCCAGGCGAACCTCTTCATCCAGTCCTACGCCGACATGGTGGCCGCCACGTGGCTGTCGGTGATCCCCACCCAGTACGTGAAGGTGCTGGCCGGGATGTGGGTCGCCGCCTTCGCCCTGACGACCCTCGACACGACGAATCGGCTGGCCCGCTACTGCGTCTCCGAGATGGCGCTCCCCCTCAAGGGGACGTCGGCGGGACTCTACAACTTTCTCACGAACCGCTGGATCGCCTCGCTCATCCCGGCCTTCATCGGGATCTACCTGGCCTACAGCAAGAACTTCACCATCCTCTGGCCTTCCTTCGGCGCGGCGAACCAGTTGATCGCCTCCATCGCCCTGATGACCGGGGCGTGCTGGGTCCATTCGAAGCTGCAGTCCAGATTCTGTCATGTGGCCGTCATCCCCGCCTGGATCCTGTGGGTAACGGTCACCGCCGCCCTGGTGTGGTTCATGTGGGTTCCCCTGCCGGCGAACATCGCCAGCTCGCCCGTCCAGGGATGGACCGTCATGGGCATTTCGATCGTCATGCTCATCATGAACTTCATTTTCATCGTGGATTTCGTGAAGAAGTACTACCGTGAACAAGTTCAGTCCAAGTGAACGGACGGCGCGGCGCGGGGGAGCCCGAAGCCCCCGCGCCGCGTCTTTTCCCCGGTGATGGATGCGTGCATGAAATTCTCCCCGATTTCGCTCCTGCGGGAATTCCTGGTCCGGCTTGACGACCACCACCGGGAAAGCGCCGCGGCGCTGACCGCCGTGGAAGCAAGGGAGCTGGAAAACATCTTCGCCCTCCTCGTCCTCGGATCCTTCATCGGCCTGCCGGCCCCCCCGACGTTTTTGGCCGTGGAGCTCCTGCCCTTCATGGAACGGGAGATCCGGATCCTGAACGTCCGGGCGGAGGACGCCGGGGATATGCTCGCTGAAATGTGCGGCATGCTGGGAATCGACGGATGAAGTTTTTGTTCTTTACGGGAAAGGGGGGGGTGGGAAAGTCCACCATCGCCGCCGCCTGGGGCCGGCAGATCTCCCGGCGGGCCCGGGTGCTCGTCCAGTCCCTCGACCCGGCCCACAACCTCGGGGACATTTTCGGCGTTACGGCGGGCAACGGCAGGAAAAAGATCTCGGACACCCTGACGATCCAGGAGGTGGATCTTAAAAAGCTGTCCCGGGAGTATCTCGAACGGGAAACCCGGGTCCTCGGTGAGACTTACCGCTATCTCCAGGTGCTCAACCTGGACGACTACTTTTCCGTCCTCAAGTACTCTCCGGGAATCGAGGAGTATGCCCTCCTCACGAGCATCGAGCGAACCCTGAACGCCGAAACCGGCTTCGACTACGTGATGTTCGACACCCCGCCGACGGGGCTCACCCTCCGGTTCCTCGCTCTCCCCAGCGTGACCCTCACCTGGATCGACCGGCTGATCCGCATCCGAGAGACGATTCTCGAAAAGCGCTACACGATCGGAAAGATCCGCAGGCCCCTGAAGCCAGGGGAAACCCCGGCGGAAGAGCGACTGGCATACGATCCCGGAGAGGATGCGATCCTGGAGAGGCTCCGCGCCCTCCGGAGGAATTACGACCGGTTGAACGGCCTCCTGCGGGGTGAGGATTGCAGCGTGGTCCTCGTGTTCAACCCCGACCTGCTGTCCCTCCAGGAATCCTGCCGGCTCGCGGAGGGTCTGGCGGAGCTCCGCCTGCCGCTCCGCCTGCTGGTAAACAACAAGGTCACGGAGCGCAACCGGGAAATGGCGGAGCGGGTCGAGCAGGCCCTGCGGAAGGCGGCACCCGGCGTTCCCGTGGAACGGGTGCCCCTTTCGGAGGCCCTTTACGAGGGGAAAGAAACGGTCCTTTACCGGATCGAGAACGACATCGGGGAGCGATTCTGAACATGTTCGAACACGAACACATCCTGCGGGAACCCTTGTTCTATCTGTTCGTCGTCACCACGATCCTCCTGACGGTGGGGTATTTCCAGGGCCGGAGACGAAACCGGAGGATTTTCCTCGACGCCTTCCAGGCCCTGGTGGACACGGTGAAGCCCGACGATCAGACCTACACGACCATCGGCGGCGTCGTGGGGTATCACGCCAATCTCCTCCTCAAACGGAAAGGTCCGGTGTCGCGGGTGGATGCGACGATCACGCTCCTCCCCCGCCAGTCCTGGCTCTACCTGCCCATCTCCTTTCTCACCATGCGGTTCGACCGTCTCTTCGTCACGATTCATCTGAGGTCGGACGTTCCCGGAGAGGGCCATCTCATCGAACGCTCCTACAGCCGTTTCCGGGGACCGAAGATCGCCAACGACGCCCGGCTGGAAAAGGAGTCGGTCCGGTGGGGAAAGCTGGATTTTATCCTCTATTATGATAACCTGAACGTGCGGGAACGGTTCCGCGGTCATCTCGCCCGTCATCCCGATCCGGGGACGATCCGCCACATCGCCCTGGTTCCAGGCGATCGCAAGGGTTTCGTGTTCATGATCCCCAAAAGGGGGCGGGTAGCGACGATGTTCCGGCCCGTCTACGAGCTCATCATCTCCCTCGCGTCGGACGCGAAGAAAGGAAAGAGCCCATGAACATCGCAATTGTCGGCATCGGCGGCGTGGGGGGCTACTACGGGGGGCGGCTGGCCCGCCGTTACGAAGCCGGAGACGAACACCGGATCGCCTTCGTGGCGCGCGGCGCACACCTCGAGGCGATCCGGAACGGGGGTCTCAAGGTCGTCACCCCGGACGGGGAGTTCACCGCCCGGCCGGCCCAGGCCACGGACCGCCCGGGAGACCTCGGCCCCCTCGACCTCGTCCTGATCACGGTCAAGGGGTACGACCTCGAGGGCGCCGCCGGGGCCCTCGAGGCGGTCACGGGGGAGGCGACCGTCGTCATCCCCCTCGAGAACGGCGTGGACACCGCGGAGCGGCTGGGGAAGATCCTGCCCCGCGCCCGGGTCCTGAACGGGACGGTGTACATCTCGAGCCGCATCGCCGCGCCCGGGGTGGTCCAGCAACTGGGCGGGGCGGGCAGCCTGTTCTTCGGCCCCGAAACGGGGCCGGTGGAGCCCTTCCGCCCGATCGAATCCCTCCTTCTGGAGGCGGGCATCCAAGCCGTTCTGACCGCGGCCGTCGCCGTGGAGGTCTGGAAAAAGTTCCTCTTCATCTCGCCGGTGGCGGGCACGACGGCCCTCTTCGGAAAATCCCTGGGGGGCATCCTGGAAGAACCGGAGGCCCTCCGTCTGCTCGAGGGGATGATGGACGAGGTGGACCGGCTGGCCCGGGCCCGGGGAATCGACCTCCCCGCGAACGCCGTCGCCCAGGCCCTGGAAACAGTGGCACGCTTCCCTTACGAGACGAAGACCTCCTTCCAGGTGGATGTGGAGAACGGGAGAAAAACGGAGATCGAGACGTTCATGGGATACGTGGTCCGGGCGGGACAGGCCCTGGGGATCGACACCCCCTTCAACCGCCGGGTCTACGATGCCCTGTCAAAGTCCTAGGAGCCGGTCCATGGGAAAAGCGAAGGTTTTCGTCACCCGGCTCATCCCCGAGGCAGGGCTCGGCCGGATCCGTACAGCCTGCGACGCCCGGATATGGGAGGAGCGGTTTCCCCCCGACCGGAAAGTCCTCTTCGAGCAGGTACGGGGGGTGGACGGGATCCTGTCCCTCCTCAACGACCGGATGGACGCCGCCGTCATGGACGCCGCCGGTTCCGGGCTCAAGATCATCAGCAACTACGCCGTCGGTTTCGACAACATCGACGTCCCCGCGGCAACCGCCCGGGGAATCCTCGTCGGCCACACCCCCGGCGCCGTGACGGAAGCCACGGCCGACCTCGCGTTCGCCCTGCTCATGGCGGCGGCGAGGCGGATCGTGGAAGGGGTGGACTACATCCGGGCGGGAAAATGGGAGACCTTCGAACCGCTCGTCCTGCTGGGACGGGACATCCACGGGGCCGCCCTCGGGATCGTCGGCATGGGCCGGATCGGCCAGGCCATGGCCCGGAGGGCCCGGGGCTTTGACATGGAGGTCCTTTACTACCACCCCCGGGGCGAGACGGCGGCCGGCGAGGCGGCCGGGGCGAAGTTTTGCGCCACCCTCGACGAACTCCTCCGGAAATCGGACTTCGTCAGTCTCCACGTGCCGCTCAACGCCGAGACGCGGCACCTCATCGACGGGGCCGCTCTACGCAACATGAAGGAAACGGCCGTGCTCGTCAACACCGCCCGGGGGGGCGTGGTGGACCCGGAGGCACTGTACGAGGCCCTCCGGAACGGCGTCATCGCCGCCGCCGCCCTGGACGTGACGGATCCCGAACCTCTGCCGGAGGATCACCCCCTCCTCGGCCTTCCCAACTGCCTCGTCGTCCCCCACATCGGCAGCGCCTCCGTGGCGACCCGGGAGCGGATGGCCGTCATGGCGGCGGACAACCTGATCGCCGCCCTCCGGGGAGAGGTCCCGAAACACCTCGTCAACCCCGAGGCCCTGTCCCGGCGGGGCTGACGGGACCGCCTCCTGCACGGAAAGGAGACCGCATGTCCAAACGCTACGAACCCCTGATCCCGCCGCACCGGATCCTCCTGGGGCCGGGACCGAGCAACGTCCCCCCGGCCGTCATGGCGGCCCTGGGGTCCCCCGTCATCGGCCACCTCGATCCCGCCTTTCTCGCCATCATGGAAGAGGTCCAGGAGATGCTCCGGGCCGTTCTGCGGACGGAAAACCGGTTTACCCTGCCCGTGTCGGGGACGGGAAGCGCCGGGATGGAGGCGGCCCTGGTCAACGTCCTCGAACCGGGGGACAGGATCCTGGTGTGCGTCAACGGCATTTTCGGGGAGCGGATGTGCGACATCGCGGTGCGCTGCGGCGCCGAACTTGAGCGGGTGGAGGCGGCCTGGGGATCCCTCGTGGACCCCGCCGCCGTCCGCAGGGCCCTTGCGGCCTTTCCCGCCAAGGTCGTGGCGGTCGTCCACGCCGAGACGTCTACGGGCGTCCTCCAGCCCCTCCCGGAGCTGGCGGAGGCGGCCCACGCCCGGGGCGCCCTCTTCCTCGTCGACGCCGTGACGTCCCTCGCCGGCGCCCCCCTGGAGACCGACGCCTGGGGCATCGACGTTTGCTACTCAGGAACGCAGAAGTGCCTGAGCTGCCCCCCCGGCTTGGCCCCCATCACCTTCGGCCCGCGCGCCGTCGAGGTCCTGGAGAAGCGAAGGACCCGCGTGCAGTCCTGGTACCTCGACATGACCCTCATCCTCAAGTACTGGGGACCGGACCGGGTGTATCACCACACGGCGCCGATCAGCATGATCTACGCCCTGCGGGAGGCCCTCCGGATCGTCCTGGAGGAAGGCCTGGAAGCGCGGTGGGAGCGGCACCGGCGAGTGCACCAGGCCCTGGTCCGGGGCCTCCAGAAAATGGGATTCTCGATGCTCGTGGCCGAGGCCGATCGCGCGCCCATGATCAACGCCGTCCTCGTTCCGGAGGGAATGGACGAGGCCGCCGTCCGCCGGAAGCTCCTCGTCAGCGCCGGCATCGAGATCGGCGGGGGGCTGGGAGCGCTGAAGGGGAAGGTCTGGCGGATCGGCCTCATGGGCGCGTCGTGCACGGAAGAGAACGTGGAGGCCCTTCTCGCCGCCCTGGCTGCCCTCCGTTGAGGGCCGGAGGAATTTCGGAACAGGCGCGGCCGCTACCCCCCTCCGATCGCGGACCCTTGAACGAAGATCGGCCGGGTTTTCTACACGGCCCGCAGGGCGTCGACGATGTTCAGGCGCGAGGCCCGGAGGGCGGGCAGAACCCCGCCGATGAAGCCCATCCCGAGGGAAAAACCCATCGCCTGGGCGGCGATCGCCGGGCTCAGGGTGAACCGGAAGGCCAGTTCGGAGAAGGTCTGGAAGTTCAGCGTCGAGATCGTCAGCAGTTGGGTCAGGGACGAGCAGGCGATGCCGACCGCCCCGCCGATGAAGCCCAGCAGCAGCGACTCCATCAGGAAGGCGATCAGGATGTTCCGGCGACGGAAGCCCAGGGCGCGCAGCGTCCCGATCTCGGCGGTCCGGTTGGCGACGGCCGAGTACATGGTAATCATGGCCCCGAGCATGGCGCCGATCGAGAAAATGACCGTCAGGGAGACGCCGAGGATGCGGAGGAACTTGGCCATGATCTCCGACTGGTCCAGGTAGTAGCGCGTCTCCCGCTTCGCCTCGAGGGGCAGGCGGGGGTCCGTCTCCAGGCGCGCCTTGACGGCCGGAAATTCCCGGGCATCCCGAAGCTTGAAGAGGACGGAGGAGTAGGCGGGCCGGCGGAAGGCCTGCATGAACTGGTCCGCGTCCCCCCAGATCTCCGAGCTGAAGCCGGTGTTCCCCGCATCGAAGACCCCCACGACCCGCCAGTCGCGCAGGCCGCAGCAGACCCGCTCGTTCAGCCCAACGCCCTGAAAACCCTTCACGACGCTCCGCCCGGCCATCACCTCCGAGGACCCCATTCGCGGCAGCCGTCCCGCCACCAGGCGGACCTGGGGACGCAGCTCCAGGGACGCGGGGCCGACCCCCCTCAGGACGACGTTTGACGCCTTTCCGTTCCCCCGTTTCGGCAGGGCGATGAGCACGACGAGTTCCTTGGCGAGCAGTCTCCGGCCGTCGCGGCCGACGGCGACCTCCGGCTGGACCTCGACGACCGCCGCCTGCGCGCGCTCCACGCCGCTCATGACCTCGGAGGCCGACCCCTTGCGGATCACGACGACATTGTCCGCCGATCCCGTCTCGACGAGGGTCCGTTCGAGACCTTCGGCGAGCATCAGGATCGTGGCGAAGACGAACACCACGAGGGCCATGCCGGCGACCGTCAGGATCGTGGTCATGCGCCGGGTCCAGAGGTTGCGGAGGCTGTAGGAGAAAGGCACCGCCATCAGCCGATCCTCCGCAGGCCGTCGGCGATACGGATCCCGATCGCCCGCTGCGTGGGAATCACCGCCGCCGCGACGGCCACGACGAGCGCCGCTCCGAGATCGAGCCAGAGGGTCTCGCGCGCGACGTTGAAGACGGGAAAGAAGTTGGACAGTGTGCTGCCGAAGGCCCGGGCCGCCGGATAGGTCAGGGCCATCCCGATGGCGGCGCCGATCCCGGTGATGACCAGGGCCTCGCCGAAGATGAGGAGGGCGATCTGCCGGCCGCCGAACCCCAGGGTCTTCAGGATGGCGTAATCCCCGATCCGCTCCCGCGTCGTCATGGCCATCGTGTTCGCGACCACCGCCATGATAATGACGATGATCACGATGGAGACGAGCTGAATGGCCATGACGATCGCCTCCGTCATGGCGATGAAGCCGAGCTGGAAGGCCTTTTCCGTCTCAGTCAGCGTCTCGGCCAGGGAATTCTTGAAGAGCCGGTCGATGGACCCCGCGACATCCGCCGCCCGCTCGGGGCTCGCCACCCCGATCATGTAGAAGCCAACCTGGTCGGCGCGGCTGGGGTAGCGCTGCCTCACCGTTTCGTTGAGGTAGTCCCACTGGAAGAGAAACTGGGTCTCGTCGATGGTCCGGTCTCGGCCGCGGTAGACCCCCCGCAGGACGAAATCCCAGTTGCCGGGAAAGATGACGCCCTTGAGCGTCACCGTGTCGCCTGGCTTCCAGCCGAACCGGTCGGCGAGCTTGCGGCCCGCGATGAACCCCTTGCGGTCGGACAGGAAGGCCTTCCTGTCCCGATCGGACAGGATGTATTCGGGATACAGGGCCAGGTAACTACGAGGGTCCACGCAGAAATTGGCGAAGAAGTTCTTCTCGCTGATGTAGATCCCCCCGAACCAGTTTCCCCAGGACACGTGGGAAACACCGTCGACCTGGCGGATCTTGTCCTTGTAGGCCAGCGGCAGGGGAAAGATGAGGGAGACGGCGTTGCGCGTCACGAGACGGGTGGCGGAGGAGGCGGCCACACCCGCGTACCAGGCGCTCACGACCGTGCGCAGAAGGCCGAAGGCCAGGATCGCGATGGTGATCCCGAGGATCGTCAGCCCCGTCCGCAGGCGGTTCCGGAAGGCGTTTCTAATCAGGATTCTCAGAAGGATCATCGGCGCTCAGGACTCCCTTGTCCAGGTGGCGCTTCAGATGCGCGCGTGCGGCCGCCCGCGGGTCGTGGGTCACCATGACGATCGTCTTGCCCAGCTCCCGGTTCAGGCGTGCCATCATGTCCAGGACCTCCCCGGCCGAAACCCGGTCGAGGTCACCCGTCGGCTCGTCCGCCACGAGCACCGTCGGGTCGGTGACGACCGCCCGGGCGATGGCGACGCGCTGCTGCTCCCCGCCGGAGAGCTGGCCGGGAAAATGATCGAGGCGGTGGGACAGGCCGACGAGGTCCAGGGCCGTCAGGGCGTGCTCCCGGCGCGCCCGCCGGGAAAGCCCCGACAGGTGCAGGGGCAGCTCCACGTTTTCCAGGGCGGTCAGCACGGGGATCAGGTTGTAGAACTGGAAGATGAACCCGACGGAATTCGCCCGCCACCGGGCCAGTTCGGTTTCGGTGAGCCGGGTGATGTCCACGCCTTCGACAATGATGCGGCCGCCGTCGACGTGGTCGATGCCGGCGACGAGGTTCAAGAGCGTGCTCTTGCCCGAGCCCGACGGCCCCATGAGGGATAGGAACTCGCCGGGGGCGATGGTGAAGGTGATGTCGTGCAGAACCGGCACCACCAGCTCCCCCCGCCGGTAGGACTTGCTGACCCCCTGCACGTCGATGATGGGTGCCGGCGCTTCCGTCGTCACGGTTCCGCCACCTCGATCCGCCCGCCGTCCCCGAGCGCGGCCGGCGGATTCACGACCACCTTCTCGCCCGCCTTCGGCCCGCCCGCCACCTCGATCATCTCCCCGAGCCCGCGGCCCGTCCGGATGTCCGTTTCCCGGACGCGGCCGCCTTGAACGACGTAGACGACCTGCCGACCTCCCCGCTTCACGACGGCCGCGCGGGGCACGCCCAGCCGCGGCTTCCCCTCGTCCGGCCCCACCGGCCGGGTCAGGAAGGCGACCTTCGCGCTCATATCCGGGAGCCTGCGGGGGTCCGTGTTCAGGAACCGGACCTTGACCATGACCGCCGCCTTGCTCCGGTCCACGGTGGGCACGATCATATGGACCCTCCCGGGGAACCGCTCGTCCGGAATCGCGTCCAGCTGAATCTCGCAGGGCTGCCCAACGGTCACCCGTCCGATGTTCGCCTCCGAGACGTCCACCTCCACGACCAGCGACCCGAGATCCGCAATCGTCACCACGGCCGCCTTGGCGTTGGCCGCCGCCCCCAGCGGGGTGACGATATCTCCGATGTCGGCGTTCTTCGTGAGGACCACGGCGTCGAAGGGCGCGCGAATCCGGGTGTATTCCAGGGCGACGTTCGCACCCTGCAGCCCGGCCGCGGCGGCTCGGATCGCTGCTTCGGCGCCGGTCACGGCCGCCTGGGCGCTCCGGTATCGGGTTTCGGCCAGATCGAAGGCATTGCGGGCAACGATGCCCTTTTCGAGCAGCCGCCGGTTGCGGTCGTAATCCCGCGCCGCATCCTCCAGCACCGTCTTCGCCTGATTCAGGCTGGCCCGGCTCACGGATAGGTTCGCCGCCGCTTGATCCCGGCTGGCCTCCGCATCGTCGCTTTCCAGTTGGGCGATGACCCGCCCCCGGGTCACCCGGCTCCCCTCCTCCACCCAGAGGGACGTCAGCCGGCCGGTGGCCTTCGACGCGACTGCCGCTTTGCGTTGGGCGACAATGTATCCGCTGGCGTTGAGCACCGTGAAATTCTGGGAGGGGTAGACGAAAGAGACCGTCGCCGTCTGCACGGCGGACGCCGGCTTCAGGACGCCGAGGACGTAAAGCGCGGCGAGGATGACCGCAACGAGCAGGATCAGGACCGGCAGGAGAAATGCGCGCCGCCTCGCCGGCCGTAGGGCCTGCGCCGACTTGTCGATCTTCAGCCGGGAAAGGTCTTCTGCCATCGGGTGTCCCCCTGTCCGGGACGGTCAGCTCTCCGAGATGAGCTGCATCAGGCTCCGGTTCACTTCGAGCAAACGATCCCGGAGGTCCGTCTGTTCCACTCGGGCCTTGCCTTCGATGTTCGCCTGCCGTTCTTTCAGATGGGCCAGTTTCGCCTCCACGTCGGCGATGAGGTACTCCCAGTCGATCCGGGGCGCGGCCTGCTCGGGGAATTCCATGCGCTTAAGCGCCTCGCCACGGTTGAGGGTCGTCTCTTCCAGATAATCCGGGATGACGGCCTTGATCCCGAAGCGCTCCTCGATGAGACCCGCCAACGCCTGCTGGGCCGTGTATTCTCCGTGGACGAGAAAAAGTTGCATGGCCGGGTTCCGGAAGTGGGCGAACCAGTCGAGCAGTTGCGTCTGGCCGGCGTGGGCGGAAAAACCGTTGATCGTGAAGACCTTCGCCTTGACGGCGACGTCCTCGCCGAAGAGCCGCACCTTCTCCGCCCCGTCGATGATCCGGCGCCCCGTCGTTCCCGCCGCCTGGAAGCCGACGAACACGATGCTCGCCCCCTCCCGCCAGAGGTTGTGACGCAGGTGATGCTTGATCCGGCCCGCATTGGCCATACCGCTCGCGGAGATGACGACCGCGGGACCGGCAACGGCGTTGATGTCGATCGAGTCCTGGGTGCTCTGGGTATAGCGCAGGCCGGGCAGCGTCAGCGGATCCTCGCCTCGGGCGAGCAGCGCCTGGGCCTCCGCATCGAATTGATGTTTGTGGCGCCGGAAGATCTCCGTCGCCGCAATGGCAAGTGGGCTGTCAACGAATACGGGCATGTCCTTGGGCAACCGGCCGCTCTTTTCCAGGAGGTGCAGGGAATAGATCATTTCCTGCGTCCGCTCCACGGCGAAGGCCGGGATGATCACCTTCTCCCCCCGTTCATGGCTGTAGGCCACGGCTTGGGCGAGTTCGTCCAGGCTTGCGTCCTCGTTCTTGTGGTTCCGGTTCCCGTACGTGGATTCCATGAAGAGGATGTCCGCCTCCTCCACGACGCTGGGGTCCTTCATCATGAGCTGGGACGGACGCCCGAGGTCGCCGGAAAAGACGAGCTTCGTGTCGGCGCCGTTATCCCGGATCCGGAGTTCCGCCAGGGCCGCCCCCAGGATGTGGCCGGCGTCGCGGAGGTTGACCCTCACGCCGTCGCAGGGGTCGAACACCTTCTCGTAAGGAACGGACTCGAACAGGGGAAAAGACGCTTGGGCGTCCTTCTGGGTATAGAGGGGCTGGATGCGCTTGTCCCCGTGCCTGAGCCGCCTCTTCGTCTTCCACTGGGCCTCCGTTTCCTGGATGTGGGCGCTGTCCAGGAGCATCACCTGAAGGAGATCCTTTGTCGGCGGCGTCATGTAGATCGGCCCGTGAAACCCCTTCTGCACCATCCGGGGAATCAGCCCCGAGTGATCGATGTGGGCGTGCGTGATGATGAAGAACTCGATCCCAGCCGGATCGTAGAGGTCCACCTCCCAGTTGCGCTGGTCGATCTCGGCGTTGCCCTGATGCATGCCGCAGTCGACGGCGAAGCGGTGACCCGCCGCCTCGACGATGAAGCACGAACCGGTCACCGTCCGCGCCGCTCCCATGAACTTGATTTTCATTTCGGTGATCCTCTCGATGAAGTCAAAAACGCGTCCGCGTTCCTTGGGGTCTTTGAAAAACGCGATGCCGCCGCATCAGGCTCCAGCAACGGATCCGCCGACCGGCAACGGCATGCGCCGTGAATTTTGCACGGAGTCCGTCATTTTGCAAGGCAATTTTGCGTCCCGCGCCCGGGCCTTGTTCCCTCCGACACCGGGGCGGAAGACCCGCCTGCCGCGAGCGGCGGGATGTTTTTCGCTGCCCGGGAAGGTTTTGCTTGAGGAAGGCCCTCGACATCTGGTAAGTTACGGTGCGTCCTTCGGAGGCACTCGTCAGGACGTGGATCGAACGCCACCGGCCGGACAAGCCGTCGCAGCAAACCACGTGAAGGAGGAGAATCATGACCAAGCCGTACGATACGATTGTCGTCGGGGCGGGGATCGCCGGCCTGGGGGTTGGGGCGATCCTGACCAGGGAGGCCGGGCAGAAGGTTCTCGTTCTCGACCGTTTTCCCAAGTTCGGCGGGAGAATGATGAGCTATGACGGCTATCCGTCCGCGGGCTGGCGGGTCGAGATCGGCCTGCACATGATCGAGCTCGGGGAGAAGTCCACCTGTAACGCCCTGAACGAGCGGGTGGGAAAGAAGGTGGCTTGGGCGCCCTTCAGCGACACCGTGGACATCTGGAACGGGGAAAAGTTCGTCAGCGTGGCGGAGCTCGTCCCCATGACCCGGGAGGACAAGGCCGCCTTCCGTGATCTGATGCAGAAGATCGCCACGCTGAGCGACGCCGAGATCGAGGCGTGGGACGACCGGTCGCTTGCCGAATGGCTCCATGAAAACGTTCCCCAGGCCCCGGTCCGGGAACTCTTCACCGATCTCGGGATGATCATGACGACCATCCCGCACGCCATCGACATGGCCGCGGGCGAGGTCCTCTACATCGCGCGGGAGAACCTCCTGAAGACCCGCCAGGCCCTGCAGGCAAGCTACCCGCGGGACGGCATGGAGGGGGTCACCCGCGGACTGGCCGAGGTCATCCGGGAGGGGGGCGGCGAGATCCGCCTCAACTGCGACGTCCAGGAGGTGGGCGTTGCGGACGGCCGGGCCGCGGGCGTGCGGGTCCCCGCGCAGAAGCACATCTACCAGGAGGAATACCGGATCTTCGAAACGGAGCTGTTGACCGCCGAGCGGGTGGTGTGCGCCCTGCCCATCTACAAGCTGTCCCAGATCCTGGATTTCAACCCCGTCACGAGCCCCCTGCCGCGCTGGTGGGTCAAGCGCATCACCGACATCCAGCATGAGATCACGGGGCTGATCGGCTTCATGATCGGCCTGAAGGAGCCGGTGGTGGATCCCCGGAAGAAATGCTTCTTCAGCGCCCTGAAAACCCGGCACGCCGGTTTTCCCTTCCAGGCCTTCCCGGCCTCGAATTTCTCCGAGCACGTGGCCCCGGCGGGAAAGCAGGTTATCCACACGGACCTGGTCTGCGAGCACGCGGAGGCCTCGGACAAGTTCATGCGTCAACGGCTCCTCAAGCGCCACTGGGAAGATCTGAAAGACATGTTCCCGGGGATCGAAGCGAAGACGGAATGGCGTCTGCCCTATTACGTGGACGGCTGCGACGGTCTGGCCCGCCAGCCGGGCCTCGTGGGGAATTTCAAACCGGGGCTCAAGGCGCCGGGGATCCCCAACCTCTACTTCGCCGGCGACACCTACCGGGGCCGGGGCCTCGCCATTAACAGCGCCGCCCAGAGCGGCATGCTCTGCGCGGACCTGATCCTGAAAGAACTCAAGGGAAAATGAGTTTTTCGGCGCGTTCCACCCAGCGGGCGCACAGGCCCCCGCGGCGGACGAAAGGCAGGCGGAGATGACGGACCTCATCGGCGATCTCGCGGCGGAGCAGGAGACGCTGGAGGCCGTCGTCACGGCGCTCGCGGAAGCGGTCTGGGACCGGCCCACCCCCTTTTACG
>JALNWL010000035.1 GCA_023230905.1 Syntrophales bacterium | reverse complement strand
GTCCCGGTTCCCAGATCCACCACCAGCACCTTGCCTATGTAGCCCTTGTCCATCCGCCACCCTCCTTACGTTACCGAGGTTTTAAAGGATTTCCAAAAATCGTGACCCCTCCGCGCGGCGGATCCGTTTCGCCGGATTTGCCCGGTCTTTCCCGGACAGCCGTCTCCGCCGGCGTACCGCCCCGGGCGTGGGGGCGCCGCAAATTCTTCTACGCCCGCGGCCGAGTTCGACGTCTTCAAGGTGCACCCGCGGCGGCCGGCGGAATCCCGGCTTCGCAGGGGACGCCGGTCTGGCACAGGCCGCACCCGTAGCTCGCGAAGCCGAAAACGGACTGGATGTGCGGCGAGACCGTCTCGAAGAGAAATTTCATGCATTTGTCTTTGTCGTGCCCCTGTTTCGAGATGGCCCCGGCCGGGCAGCGGGGAATGCATTTTCCACACGTGCCTTGGGTATAGAAGAGGCAGTAGGCGTGCGGGTCGCGGTACGGCCGGGGGGACGGGTCGAGCGGGATGTCGGCGATCACCGATCCACAGCGGACGGCCTTGCCTACTGCCGTGATGAGGCCGTCGCAGAGCCCGAACGTGCCGTGCCCTGCGGCATAGGCGGCGTGCCGTTCCGACCAGCTCGACGAGAATCCGTAGCGGGGCGACGTCTGCCACTGCCATGCGGGGGAGAGCAGGGAGGGCGCCACGGCGTGGAATCCACGCGCCTCGAGGCGCTCGACCAGGTGGGCCGCGAGCTTGACGTTGAAGGCCTCGCCGAAGACCCGCGAGCGCGCCCATCGTTCCGCGGGAAGGTCTCTGGCCGCTCGGTTGTCTCTTTTGGTGCTTTCCGTCTGGGGGAGGATCCAACTGATCACGGACAGGGCCTCCGGGGGGCGGTCGAGGCGGGGAAACGTCAGACGGAAGATATCGGCCGGGGTCCAGAGAAATGCCCCGATATCCGCCTGCAAAAACGGGAAAATCGGATCGGCGCCGCCCGCGAATTTCACCCGCGGCTCCTCCCAGGCCGGCTCGCCGGTTCCGTCCCCGAGGGCGTTTTCCGGGCTTTCCACCGTGAACCGTTTGACGGTTTCAACGATCCATTCCGAGTGTTCCGGCATAATCCTATCGCAACGCGTCTGCGGGTTCTACGCAGCGTTCCGGGACCGCGGGCGGGAAGGGTAGGCATCGCCTCCGTTCCGGCGGATCTCCTCCAGGGGGTGCCGGGTCGGGGTTTGGGGCTTCCCGACCGTGCATGGACTTTAACGGGGAGTTCGGGGTATTGTCAATGAAAACTTCCGGGCGGGATGGCGGGTGCGCGGGACCGGGGGTCACGAACCGGTTGCGTCGGCCCACACCCGGACGGCGTCCCGGATCCGGTCTCGGATCTCCCGGATGACAACCAGTTTCTCTTCCTCGCTTCCCGGCAGGACGGCCGGATCGGGAAAGCTCCAGTGCAGCCGGTGCGTCACCCCGGGAAAGACGGGGCACCGCTCCGCGCTGGCGTCGTCGCACACGGTGATGACGTAGGCAAAGAGGGCGCCGGAGCGGATGAAATCGAAGACCGGCTTTGTCCTGTAATGGGAGATGTCGATCCCGGCTTCCCGCATCGCCCGGACGACCAGGGGATTCAGCTCGCCGGGCTCTAGTCCGGCGCTGTGCGCCTCGAAGCGATCGCCGTACAGCGTATTCAGCCAGGCCTCGGCCATCTGGCTGCGGGCGCTGTTGTGGACGCAGACGAACAAGACCTTAATCTTTTTCATCGGGACTCTCTTTCTGAATTCGAAAATAGAGGGAAACCGTCGTGCCGTGGCCGAGGGTGCTGTCGATCTGCATGCGCCCCCCGTGGGCCATCATGAGATGCTTGACGATGGACAGGCCCAGGCCGGTACCGCCCAGCTCCCGGGAGCGCGTCCGGTCCACGCGGTAGAACCGTTCCCCCAGACGGGGGATCTCCCCCCGGGGGATGCCGACGCCGGTATCGGCGACGCGCAGGACCACTTCCCCGTCTTTCCCCGCCGCCGTGACGGACAAGGCGCCCCCCGGCGGGGTGAACTTGACGGCGTTGTCCAGAAGGTTGAGGAGGATCTGCAGCACCCGGTCCCGATCGGCTCGGATCGGCGGCAGATCGGCGGGGATGTCCTTCGAGAGACCGAGATTCTTCTCCCGGAACCGGACGTCCAGGATCGTCAGGGCGGCGTCCACGGTATCCGCCACCTCCAAGGTCTCGAGGTGCAGCGACGTGTCGCCCATTTCGATGGCCGAAAGGGTCAGGAGATCTTCCAGCAGGCGGTTCAGGCGCAGGGCGTGATCGTGAAGGATCCCGAGAAACCTGAGGGCGGTGTCGCGTTTTTCGACCGCTCCCGCCTGAAGCGTTTCCACAAAGCCGATGATGGCCGTCAGCGGCGTCTTGATCTCGTGTGTCACGTTGGCGACGAAATCGGCGCGGATGCGTTCGAGCTTCTTCAACCGCGTCACATCGTGGAAGACCAGCATGGTCTTTCGCGCCTCGCCCGCGGCGCCCTCGATGGCGGAGATCGTCACGTCCAGGATGAGGGGGCGCTCCTCCACCAGGGTGATTTCCTCGAACACCGTGCTTCCCGCCTTCCGGAAGCGCTCCCAGGCGTCCTGGAGCGCCAGGTTGCGGAAGGCCTCCAGAAGCGTCTTGCCGGCGAGGTCGCCGGACTTAAGGCCAAGCATCTCCTCAAGGCCGCGGTTGATGGAGTCGATCCGGTGACGGCTGTCCAGGACCAGGACACCCTCCGCCATGCCAGCGAACGCCGACGCGAGCTTGCCCCGCTCCGCGTCGGCGATGCGGATCTTTTCCTGAAGGGTGGACACCATCTCGTTCAGATGGTCCGCCAGCTCGCCGATCTCGTCCCGGGACTCGACCAGGAGTCTCCCCGGGATGCGTCCGTGCCGCACTTTTTCCGTGAACTCCAGCATTTCCCAGATCGGGGAGACGATTTTCAATGAAAAGGCGAGGGCGATCAACATGGAGAGGATGAGGATCAGCAGCAGGATGTACAGGATGCTGGACCGAAACTCATTCACGCTGTTCTTCACCGCGGACAGGGGTCGCGCCAGCCGGATGTATCCGGCGATCGCGCCCCCGTGCGTGATCGGCAGCGCGACGTAGAGCATGTCCGTCCGGAGCGTCCGGCTGTGGCGGATGGCGGTTCCCAGTCCTTTCAGCCGGGCCTCCTCGATCTCCGTGCGGTGCAGGTGATTGCCCGTGTTGCGCGCCTGGGCGTCCGAATCCGCGGTTACCCGGCCCGCGACGTCGACGAGCGTCATCCGGGCGCGGGAGCGCTCGGCCAGCCAGCGGTGATTCCGCCGGATGTCCTCCGGCGACATGAGTGCGATGATCCGCGCCTGGGACGCCAGGTCGTCCTCGATCCAGCGGGTCAGGCCCGATCGGAGCTGGTGCTCGATCAGCCATCCCGCCGCGGCGACAGCCAGGACGCCGATGATGAGGAACGTGGCAAAAAGCTTGTAGAACAGGCGGATCTTCATCCGTCCTCCCGACAGGGCGGCTGATGCCGGATGCTCTCCCCGGTGATCATATAGATGACCATGTCCGCGATGCCCTCGGCATGGTCCGCGATGCGTTCCAGGTTCTTGGAGATCTGCATGATGTAAAGCGAGGGTTGAATCTTCCGCGGATCTTCCATCATGAAGGTTAGGAGTTCGCGGAAGATCTGTTCGTTCAACTGGTCGATGACGGCGTCCTCCTCGCGGACCCGGTTCGCCAGGTCGATGTCCTCCCGCACCATCGCGTCCAGGCTGTCCCGGACCATGCCCCGGGCAATCTCGGCCATGCGGGGCAGGTCGATGTAGGGTTTGATCTGCGGAATCTCGTTCAGGATGATCACCTTCTCGGCGATGTTGGCCGCCATGTCGCCGATGCGCTCCAAGTGGCCGTTGATCTTGATCGCCGTGGTGATGAAGCGCAGGTCGCGGGCGGCAGGCTGCCTCAGGGCGAGCAGGCGGATGCAGCGTTCCTCCAGCTCCACGTCGAGGGTGTCGATCTGGTCGTCCTCGCAGATGACCTGTCCGGCCAGGGCGGAATCCTTCTCCAGGAGCGCCGTGACCCCCCGGGCGATCGCACGCTCCGTCAAAGCCCCCAGATAGAGCAGCCCCTCCTTGATCTCCTGGAGCTCCCGTTCGTACTCCCGGCTCGTGTGCCGTTTTCCCTCCATGGCGTCCCTCCTTAACCGAAGCGGCCGGTGATGTAGTCCTCCGTCTGCTTGACGGACGGGTTCGTGAAGATCTTTTCCGTCGGGCCGAATTCGATCAGCTTGCCGATGTAGAAGAAGCCCGTATACTCGGAGACACGCGCCGCCTGCTGCATGTTATGGGTCACGATGATGATCGTGTACCGCTGCTTGAGTTCGTCGATGAGTTCCTCGATCCGTGCCGTCGAGATCGGATCGAGGGCCGACGTGGGCTCGTCCATCAGGATGATGTCCGGCTTCATGGCGAGCGCCCGGGCGATGCAGAGGCGCTGCTGCTGGCCGCCGGAGAGGGTCATGGCGGACCGGTCCAGGATGTCCTTGACCTCGTCCCACAGGACGGCCTGACGGAGGCTTTCCTCCACGAGGGCCTCGAGATCACTTTTCCGGTGCACCCCCGACAATTTGGGTGCATACGTGATGTTCTTGAAGATGGATTTCGGGAAGGGGTTGGGCTTCTGGAACACCATGCCGATCCGCCGCCGGATCTCCACCGGATCCACCTCCGGGGCATAGATGTTCCGTCCCTCGAACAGGATCTCCCCCTCCACCCGGGCGCCGTCGATCAGGTCGTTCATCCGGTTGAGCAGGCGCAGCAGCGTGGATTTTCCGCATCCGGAGGGTCCGATAAGCGCGGTGACGCGGTTCTTTTCGAAGGCCATCGTCACACCGGTCAGCGCCTGGAACGAACCGTAATAAAAATCCACATTTTTTGCACGAATTATCTTATCCTTTTCCATCTTTACCACCGCTTTTTCTTTCTCATGGCGCTGCGGATGAGGATGGCGACGAGGTCGATCCCCAGGACCAGGGCCACTAGGACGAGGACCGTTCCGTACTGGAGGGGCCGGGTCTCGTCGATCTGGGTCCCCGCCGTGGCCAGGACGTAGATGTGGTAGGGCAGGGCCATGACCTCGTCGAAGACGGATCGGGGCAGCGCCGCCGTGAAGAAGGTCGCCGCCGTGAACATGATGGGGGCCGTCTCGCCCGCGGCCCGCCCGATCCCGAGGATCGAACCGGTCAGGATGCCGGGCAGGGCGTTCGGCAGGACGATCCGGGAGATCGTGCGCCATTTGGAGACGCCGAGGGCCAGTGAGGCCTCGCGGAACGTCTGGGGCACGGCCTTCAGGGCCTCTTCGGAGGCCCCGATGATCGTGGGCAGGATCAGGATGCCCAGCGTGAGGGCGCCGGCGAGGATGCTGGAGCCGAACCGGAGAAAGACCACGAAAAGACCGAGGCCGAACAGGCCGAAGACCACGGAGGGGACGCCGGCGAGGCAGTTCACGCCGATGCGGAGGACGCGGATCGCGAGCCCCTGGCGGGCGTATTCCGTCAGATAGACGGCCGAGGCCACGCCCAGGGGCAGGGCGACGGCGATCGCGCCCACGGTCAGGTAGAGGGTGCCGACGATGGCCGGCATGATGCCGCCCCGCGTCATGGCGTCGGTCGGCGGCAGCGTGAGAAAATCCCAGCTGATCGCCCGGAAGCCGTTCATGAAAATATAGGCCAGGATGAGCAGGAGCGTGGCGGTGATCAGGAAGGCGGACAGGCGGACGACGCCGAAGAAAAGTCCCTGCCGGACGTAGCGCCATTTCAGGGAGGTCGAGGGTGCGGCGGCATTCATAGCGTTCCGGACCCCACTTCCTTGAACCGGTTGGAGATGGCATCGGCGATCAGGTTGAAGGCCAGCGTGATGCCGAACAGGACCATCCCCGTGGCGAACAGGGCGTGGTAATGGCCGCTCCGGAAGGGCGCCTCGCCCATCTCGGCGGCGATGCTGGCCGTCATGGGCCGGACCGAATCGAAGAGGCTTTCCGGAACCGCGGCCGCCCCGCCCGCCGCCATGAGCACCACCATCGTCTCCCCGAGCGCCCGGGCCATCCCTAGGATCACGGCCGTCGAGATGCCCGACAGGGCCGTCGGGACGATCACCCGGGCGATGGTCTCGAACTTCGTCGCCCCAAGGGCATAGGACGCCTCCTTGAATTCGCGGGGAACGGCGTACAGGGCGTCCTCCGAGATGCTCGTGATGGTGGGGATCGCCATGATGGCGAGCATCAGGGAGGCGTTGACGATGTTCAAGCCCGTGGGCAGATCGAAGGTTTCCTGCAGCCAGGGCGCGATGACGACCATGCCGAAGAAGCCGAGCACGACCGACGGCAGGCCGGCCAGAAGCTCGATGACGGATTTGAGGACGTTCTTGAGGTGCGCCGGGGCAATCTCGGAGATGTAGACGGCGGAGAGCACGCCGAGGGGAACGGCGATCAGGCAGGAGAAGAGCGTGACCGTGAAGGACCCGACGATGAGCGGCCAGATCCCGTATTCCGGGGGGTCGTAGGTGGGGTACCAGGCCGTCCCGAAGAGGAACTGACCCGGGGAGACCAGCCGGAACAGGGGCAACCCCTCCCGGAACAGGAAGACCACGATCAGGCCTAGCACGAGTACGGCGACGAAGGCCAGCAGGGCGAAGAGGTTCTTGATGAGGATTTCCTTGAACTGTCGGGTCATGACGGATGCTTCAATCACTTTCGGTTGAGAGGGGGGCTGATGCCGGCGAGCGGCGATTATTTGCCCTTCTTCGGCGGTTTCCTGGCGTCCGTGAGGGGCACGAAGCCCGCCTTTTCGACGATTTTCTGCCCGGCCGGGCTCAGGACGAACTGGAGAAAGCGGGCGGTTTCCCCGGCCGGCTTTCCGTCCGTATACATGTACAGCGGTCGGGAGATCGGATACGTCTTGGCGATGGCATTGGGGGCCGTCGCCGGGACGCCGCCCACCGTCAAGGCCTTGACGCTCCGGTTCAGGTAGCCGAGGCCGACATAGCCGATCGCGTAGCGGTTTTTCGAGACGGCCTGGACGATCGCGCCGCTCGAGGCCTGCATCTGGGCCCGCTGGGCGACTTTCGCCTTATGGAGGACCATCTCTCCCCAGGCCTCGAAGGTGCCGGAGCTGCTGTCCCGGGAGATGACGACGATCTTGAGGTCTTCCCCGCCCACGTCCTTCCAGTTGGTGATCTTGCCCTGATAGATCTGGCTCAACTGGTCGATGGACAGGTCCCTGACCCTGTTTTTTGGATGGACGATGGGGACGATGGCATCGACCGCCACCACGGTTTCCGTGGGGGCGATACCCTTCGATTTGGCGAGGGCGATTTCCGAGGCCTTGATTTCCCGAGATGAATTCGCGATGTGGGTCGATTTGTCGATCAGGGCCTTGATGCCGTCTCCGGAGCCGCCCCCCGACAGGGAGATGTTGACGCCCGGACGCGCCTTCATGTAGGCCTCCAGGGTAACCTGGGCGATTGGCAGGACCGTCGTCGATCCTTTGATGACGACGGTTTCCGCCAGGGCCGTCCCGGTGCAGAAAAGCAGTCCGAGCGACACCGCCGCCAGTTTTTTCAGAATGCCGTGCATCGTGGTTTCCTCCGTTTCTTTTTTTGAGGCAGGGTAACGGATCATTGTGACAATTTGATGAAGGCGGTGTGAAGAAACGGTGAACGGTCGCGTCGGGAAACATCCGCCGGTAAAGGGCTTTTCAGGCGTCGGCATCCGCGAATTTGTAACCGATGCCGCGCACGGTCAGGATGAACCGAGGGGTTTCCTTGTCCGCCTCGATCGCGGCCCGGAGGCGACTGATGTGGACGTCCACGGTCCGGGGTTCCACGAAGGCCTCGTCTCCCCAGACCCGGTCGAGAAGCTGTTCCCGGCTGAAAACCCGGCCCGGCCGGCCGGTCAGAAATTTGAGCAGCTTGAACTCGAGCGTGCTCAGTTCGACGGGCCTGCCATCCACGGTCACGCGATAGGTCCCAAAATCGATGTGGAGTCCGCGGAAGTCGAACGCCTCCGGTGTCTCGTCTTCCGGACGTGGTTTCGTGCGACGCAAAACCGCCCGGACGCGGGCGATCAGCTCGCGGACGTGGAAGGGTTTGGTGATGTAGTCGTCGGCCCCCAGCTCCAGCCCCAGGATCTTGTCCACCGGCTCGGCCTTCGCGGTCAGCATGATGACGGGGATGGCCGACGTCTCGGCATGCCCGCGGATCGCCCGGCAGACATCCATGCCCGGCGTCCCTGGCATCATCAGGTCGAGGAGGACAAGATCCGGCTTCGACTGGCGGGTCCGGTCCCAGGCCCTCTTTCCGTCATAGGCCTTCAGGACGGAGAACCCTTCCCGCTCGAGGTTGTAGGCAATCAGTTCGACGATGTCCCTTTCATCGTCGGCAATCAGGATGATCTTCCGCGTCATGCGCGATCGCTCCTCCCCTACTCTCCCTAACACACACCCGACCGTTTGAAAAACGCTTTTTGATCCGGTTTGTTGAAGGCCTGTTCCCGGTGGGGGACGAGGATTATCCGATCATGTTGATCAGGATGTAGAGGATGGCCGAGATCAGGGCGGAAAGGGGGATCGTCAGGATCCAAGCCCAGACGATGCTGCCCGCCACCCCCCAGCGCACGGCCGTCAGGCGCCGCGTCGCGCCGACGCCCACGATGGCGCCTGTGATGGTGTGCGTGGTGCTGACCGGGATGCCGGCGAGCGACGCGCCGATGATCGAGATCGCCGCCGCCGTCTCCGCGCAGAACCCGCCGATGGGCTTCAGCTTGGTGATCTTGGTTCCCATGGTCTTGACGATGCGCCAGCCGCCGGACATGATGCCGAGGGCGATGACGGTGTAGCAGGTGATGACGACCCAGAACGGGACGTAAAAGGTGGGGCCCAAAAGCCCCTTGCTGAAGAGGATGATGGCGATGATGCCCATCGTTTTCTGCGCGTCGTTCGTGCCGTGACCCATGCTGTAGACGGCCGCGGACACGAGCTGCAGCTTCCGGAAGATTTTTTCCGACCGGGCCACGTTGGAATTGCGGCTGATGTTGAGCACGATGACCATGAGGACCCAGCCCAGGATCAGGCCGAGCACCGGGGAGACGACGATGAACAGGGAGGTCTTGGTGATCCCACTCAGGACCAGGGTGCCGGTGCCGCCCTTCATGATGCCGGCGCCGATCAGCCCGCCGATGAGGGCATGGGAGGAGCTGCTCGGCAGGCCGAACCACCAGGTGATGATGTTCCAGATGATCGCGCCGCCCAAGGCGGCCAGGATGATGTAGTTGTTGACGATCGCCGGGTCGATGATGCCCGTGCCGATCGTCTTGGCCACGGGGACCCCGATGAAGAAAACCGCGGCGAAATCGAAGAACGCCGCCCACAGGACGGCGTAGCGGGGCGAAAGAACCCGCGTGGACACGATGGTCGAGATGGCGTTCGCCGAGTCGTGGAAGCCGTTCAGAAAATCGAAGACCAGTGCGACGCCGACCAGAAAGATCACAAAATACAGGGAATCAACCATTTTTCAGGACGATACCTTCGGCGATGTTGGAAACATCCTCGCAGGTATCCAGCGCTTCCTCGATGCGTTCGTAGATTTCCTTCCATTTGATGAGTTCGATGGCATCCGTTTCGTTTTCAAACAGATGGGTCATCGCCTGGCGGAGGAGGTAGTCGCCTTCGTTCTCCAGCGTGTTGATTTCCACGCAGGCGTCCAGGATCATCTGGGCATTCTTCATATCGCGGAGCGCGTGGACGACCTGCTTGACCTTGGCGATGGAAGCATTGATCAGCTGGGCCTGTTTGACGCATTCGGCAGTCGGGGCCTTGATCTTGTAGAGGAACATCCGGATGGCCGCCGCTTCGATGATGTCGAGGATGCTGTCCATCTTGTTGACCAGGGCGTAGATGTCTTCCCGGTCGATAGGCGTGAGGAAGGTCTTGTGCATCTTTTCGTAGGTGCGGTGGGTGATGATGTCCGCCTCGTGCTCGATGTCCTTGAGCTTGGTGAGGCGGGTTTCCGCGTGCTCGTAATCTTCGAGCATTTCGCTGAAGAGCCGCCCGCCCTCTTCAATCTTCGCGATCAGCTCCTCGAAGAGGTCGTAGAATTTTTCTTCCCTGGGGATGAATCTCATGCGTTGACCCTCGGAACAGGCCCTTTCTCTCGGGCGCGTCCCATTTGGACCGTCCCGGAAAAAGCCGGTTGTTCTCTACTCAATAATGGTGGAAAAAGCAATCCCTTTCCGCAGCGGGCGATCGCGCCGGGCGCGCCCGTCCCTATCCGGAATCCGTTGTCAGAACCTTGACATAGATGACTTTTCCGTCACCGGGGGCGTAAAAATCTTCCAGGAAGGCCGTCGGCGCGTAACCGGAGGCCTCGTAGAAGGCGCGGGTCGGGGCGTACTGGGGCCGGGCGGAGGTGTCCGCATACACGCGCCGGGCGCCCAGCGCCGCCATCCGGCTTTCGCTCCGGGCGAGAAGCCGCCCGCCGATCCCCTGCCGCTGCCGGGAGGCGTCCACGACCAGCCAGTATAGGTCGAAGCTGTTCCGGGTGCCGGGAATCGGTCCGTAGCACGCGTAGGCCGAGATCCGCCCGCCCTGCCCGGCGACCAGAAAATGATACCCGCTGTCGCCGCCCTTCCGGAGGCGCTCGTCCACGAGCTCCAAGGCGATCGCGACCTCTTCTTCGGAAAAGAACCCCGTCCCGTCCACGAGGCGGCGGATGGCCTCGCGGTCCGCGGGACGGAGGTCGGTGCGGAACCTCAGGGCGGGATCAGTCACGGGCGCCCCCTGTCGATCTGAAGGTTACGGCGTCCTGAAGGATCCGCCCGATCATCCGGGGATAGGCGAATCCGGCCTGCCCGGCCGCCGCGACGAAACCGCTGTCCGGGGCGATCCCCGGGTTGGCGTTGATCTCGAGCACCCAGGGGGCGCCCGCGGCGTCGACGCGGAAGTCCATCCGCGCGTAGCCCGCAAGCGCGAAGAGATTCCAGCAGCGCCGGGCGATGTCCGTCAGGGTCTCCAGCAACGGCCCATCCGCGGGTGGAAAGTCGAAGGAGCGCGGCGAGTGCCGATATTCGAAAGTGTCCTCCTCCCATTTCGCCCGGTAGCCGACGATGCGAAGCTTGTCCGGGGGGTAGTCGTCGAAGCGGATCTCCGCGGGCGGGAGGACCTCCGGACCGTTCTTTCCGGCGAGAAGTGAGAGGTTGAATTCGCGGCCGTCGATGTAGGCCTCGGCGAAACAGTCGCCGCCCGGCCCGTCGCCCCGCGTCCGCAGGGTTTCGTCCAGATCCTTGGCGTTTCCGGTGGTGAAGACCGCGTCGTCGTCCAGGCCGATGGAGGCGTGCTCCCAGACGGACTTGACGATCCACCGTCCCGGCGGCATCGGCTCGGACGTTGCGGCATCCCGCGGCGTCCGCCAGGGGGGGGTCTTGAAACCGGCGTGCGCCAGAAGACGTTTGCCGAGGAGCTTGTTGGAGGTGAGAAAGAGGGCCTCCGTCGGGTTGCCGGTGTAGGGCAGGCGGAGTTGGTCCAGCAGGGCCGGGGCCAGATGAATGAGGCGCCCCTCCCCGGTGAGGGGCTCGTAGAGGTTGAAGACGACGTGCGGCGCCAGGGCGCGCAGCCGTGCGGCGGTTTCTTCGAGGTTCAGGGAAAAGGGCAGGGCGACCGCCCTGTGGCCGAGGGCCCCGAGCGCATCCAGCACGGCCTCCCGCTGGATGTCGGTGTCCGCCTCGTCCCGGCTGGCTTCCGTCCCTACCGGCGTATGCAGGACAACCACGTTCATGAGGGCGTCACACGATCGCGTTTGCGGACGGGTCTTTGCGAGAGGAAAAGGAAAAATGGTGGAGATGAGGGGGCTCGAACCCCTGACCTCGGCATTGCGAACGCCGCGCTCTCCCAGTTGAGCTACATCCCCACGCCGGCCTTCCGTGCGACAGGCGGTGGACGTCGTAAGAACGCAACCCGCCTGTCCAAAAGCGGGCGAAGCATATACGATCCGCCCCGCTCCTGTCAAGCAATTCATTGGCATCGGCGTGCCGTCACGAGCGCGCCGGACCGCCGGAATCTTGTCTTGACAAATGCTCTGGCGATTCCCTATACTCGCCCATCGTTTCACAAACGGCAGCATCATTTCAACCATCCGGGAGGGGACTCTATGGCCAAGATCGACGCCTTTTTCCAGCTCATGCATGAACAGGGATCGTCCGACCTGCATCTGGTGTCCGGTCAGCAACCGGCCCTGCGCATCCGGGGGGAGATCGAACGGGTCAAGTACAACGTGCTCGAAAACGACGAACTCAAGGCCATGCTGTACGAGATCGCGCCGGAGCACAAGATCAAGCAGTTCGAAGAGACGGGAGACATCGACTTTGCCTACGAAATCCCGGGTCTGGCCCGCTACCGGGCCAACTTCTTCCAGCAGAAGTACGGGGTGGCGGCCGTCTTCCGAGAGATTCCCAGCAAGATCCTGACCTGCCAGGACCTCGGCCTGCCGCCCGTCATCGGCAAGCTGGCGAGCTTGCCGCGGGGGCTCGTCCTCGTGACGGGGCCGACCGGAAGCGGCAAGTCGACGACGCTCGCCGCGATCATCGACGAGGCCAACCGCCTCCGCAAGGACCACATCATCACGATCGAGGACCCCATCGAGTTCGTCCACCAGAGCCAGGGCTGTATCGTGAACCACCGCGAGGTGGGCGTCCACACGAAGTCCTTCACGGCGGCCCTCCGCGGCGCCCTCCGCGAGGATCCGGACATCATCCTGGTCGGCGAGCTCCGCGACTTGGAGACGATTTCACTTGCCGTCGAGGCGGCCTCCACCGGCCATCTCGTCTTCGGCACCCTCCACACGACGAGCGCCGCCAAGACGATCGACCGGGTCATCGAGGTCTTCCCCTCCGAGGAACAGATGCAGATCCGCTCCACCCTGGCCGACGGCATCCGGGCGGTCATCGCCCAGGTCCTCTTCAAGCGGATCGACAAGAAGGGCCGCTGCGCCGCCCTGGAGATCTTGATCGCCAACGTGGCCGTGCGGAACCTGATCCGTGAGTCCAAGACCTTCCAGATCCCGTCGATGATCCAGACGGGACGCAAGTACGGGATGCAGCTTCTGGACGACGGCATCATGGATCTGCTCAACAAGGGGTGGATTTCCGCGGACGAGGCCTACGCCAAGTGCAACGACAAGGCCAAATTCCGGCCCTTCCTGAAGACGCCGCCCGCGGACTTCACGGAAGTTTAGCGCAACGGGAGGGTAAGCGATGAGAAAGCAGGAAATCGATTACATCTTGGGCCGGATGCTCGATACGTACGGAAACGTGTCGGATCTGAACATCACCGTCGGCAAGCCCTTCCAGGTGGAAACCTCAGGCCAGTTGAGCGGGGTGGAACTCGATCCGCCGGTCCCCGAGCTGACGCCGTTCCAAACGGAGATTTTTGCACTCAACCTGATCAACCAGGACCGCCGCCTGACGGAGACGCTCTTGGCCGAGGGGTCCTGCGACTCGTCGTACGCCCTGCCCGGCAAGGCCCGGTTCCGCGTGAACATCTTTTCCCAGCGGGGAAACTACTCCATCGTCTTAAGAAAGCTGGAGACGCGGATCCCGACGTTCGAGGACATGAATTTGCCCGAGGCCTTCCACAAGATGGCCGAGGAGAAGAACGGCATCATCCTGGTCACGGGCGCCACGGGCAGCGGCAAATCGACGTCGCTCGCGGCGCTCCTGAACGACATCAACGACCGGAAATCCATCCATATCGTCACCCTCGAAGACCCGGTGGAATACGTCCACCCCCACCGCAAGGCGACGTTCAACCAGCGGGAGATGGGGACGGATTTCGACACCTTCGCCAACGGCCTCCGGGCGGCCCTGCGCCAGGCCCCGAAGGTCATCCTCGTCGGGGAAATGCGCGACCGGGAGACGGTGGAGATCGGCCTGTCCGCCGCGGAGACGGGGCATCTCGTCCTGTCCACCCTCCACACCGTCGACGCGGGCCAGACGATTAACCGCATCCTCGGCATGTTCTCCAACGAGGAGGAGACCCAGATCCGGATCCGCCTGGCCGATACGGTCCGCTGGATCGTCTGCCAGCGGCTCCTGCCCAAGGAGGGTGGCGGCCGCGTGGCGGCCTTCGAGATCATGGGGTCGAACCTGCGGACCAAGGATACGATCCTCCACGGCGAGTCGGAGGGGAAGACCTTCTACGAGATCATCGAGGCCGGCAAGGCCTTCGGCTGGACGACCTTTGACGATTACATCATCAATCTGTACGAGCAGGGGCTGATCAGCGAAGAGACCGGCCGGGCCTACGCCTCCAACAAGGGCATCGTCGGCCGTGGGATCGATTCCGTGAAGAGCTCCAAGGGAGAGAAGACCACCGATCTCGGAAAGCTGGAGGTGGATAAGGGCTACGGCAAGCCGAAGCCCCGCTTCTGAGAGTTCCCCCCCCCCTGGCCGGATTGATGCCGTAACTGCACGGTCAGGACGCGGATCGTAAGCAAAGGAGAGAGAGGATGGACGAAGACAAGAGTGCGGGACAGGCAGCGGAAAACTACAATGCGTCGGACAAGCCGTTCGATTTTCTCGAGGCCGGCGGTGCCACGGCGATCGTCTGCGAGGCCGATCCGGAGAAGCGGGCCATGCTGAATGCGGCGCTGAAATCCCTCGACTACCGGATCACGGAGGCCGCCGACGCCAAAGACGCCCTGAAGCGGATGCGCTTCCACATCTACGACGTCGCGGTGATCGACGAGCGCTTCGATGCCGAAAATCCCGATGACAACGCCGTGCTCAAGTACCTCGCGGGGCTCAACATGGGCATCCGGCGGCAGACGTTCGTGGCCCTGGTGACGGAACGCTTCCGGACGATGGACAACATGGCGGCCTTCACAAAGAGCGTCAACGTGACGATCAACGCAACCAATCTGGACAACGCAACGACGATCATCAAGGAGGGCGTCGAGGACAACCGGGCCTTCTATCACATCTTTCGTGAAAGCATGAAGAAGGTGGGGCGGGCCTGAAACGCCGCGTTCACGCATCTGTCGATCACCGGCCCGTGAGGTTGTCCCGCGGGCCTTTTTTGTTTATGCGGACCCGCAGCTCGGCGTCGCGGGCCTGTTCGTCCATGCCCAGGGCACGACAGGCCGTGGCGAGCCGTTCGTAGAGGGCCGGGGTGTCCGGTGCCGCGGCGACGGCCGCCCGGAAGGCCTCCAGGGCCTGGCGATGCCGGCCGTCACGGGTCAGGGCGTTGCCCAGGCGGTTGTAATAGGCCCCGGCGTCTTCCGGTCTCAGGGCGACGGCGGTATCGTAGCAGCCGCGGGCTTCTTCGAGTCGGCCCCGGCGGACAAGGATGTCGCCCAGGGTGCAGTGATAGAGGGGCTCGTCGGGCCGGGATGCCAGGCAGTGGCGCGCGGCGGTTTCGGCCCGTTCGGTTTCGCCGGCCTTGAGGTAGGCGTCGGCCAGGCGCAGGAAAAACACGGCGCCGGTGTCGGGCTCGAGGGCGGCGGCCCGTCCGTACGCCGTCTCCGCCTCCGTAAACTTCCCCGCGGCGATCAGGGCGTTGCCAAGGCGGCAGAAGGCCATCGCGTCGTCCGGTTCCATCTCCGCCATCTTCCGGAACGCGGCGGCGGCCTCCGCCGGTTGCGCCGCCAGCAGGCAGGCCTCACCCAGTTCGGCCAGCAGGGCGTAATCCTCGGGCTGGGCCGCGCAGGCCCGCCCGCAGACTTCGACCAGGCGGTCGTGCAGCCCGTGCTCCTTGTAGATCCGCACCAGTTCGTCGAAGCCGAATCCCGTGAAGACCTTCCGGCCCAGTTCCCGGTCCAGGAGGCGCTCGAAGCAATCGATCGCCTCCTCCCAGGCGCCTTGGTCATGGCAGGCCCAGGCCAGGGCGAGCAGGTAGGACTCCTCGCCCGGGTGGGCGGCGACGAGCGTGCGGTACAGGGCGACGGCATCCTCGAAGCGGCCGTCCCGCATGCATTTTTCCGCCTCCAGGCGCATCTGTTCGTCTTCGTAGGTCGGCTGGCTCATGCCGCGTGCTCCTTCAAGTGTCCGCCCTCCCCCAAGCGGCCCCGCCGCGCCGCTTCCCGCCGGTCCGGAAGGACGCGCTTCGCACGGGTCGGGGCGGTGTTCAATCCGTGAAGGGGCATCGGGGGCGGGGAAGTCCGGAGAAAATGAATCGGGGGAGGGCCGCGGGGAATTCCCCAGACCCTCCCCCTTCGGGATTCAGCAACTGCAGGATGTGCTGCACGACGTTCCGCAACCGCCGGACGCGGCGATGTTGGAACTCAGTTTGAAACCGGAACCCATCGGAGAGGTGATGAAGTCCACGGTGATCGGTTTGGCCTGCTCCCAGAGGGCCTTTTCGATGATGAAGGTCAGGCCGTCGTTCTTGAAAACCTCGTCGTTTTCGTTTGGCTCATCCAGAGCCATTCCCAGGGAGGGACCGGATCACCCGCCGCCCATCAT
>JALNWL010000034.1 GCA_023230905.1 Syntrophales bacterium | reverse complement strand
GATCCGGTCCGGATTGAGGAAGCGCTCGAAAAACAGGCGGTAGCGGATGGGGTCGATGCTGGTGATTCCGATGGCGTAGGCCACGAGACTCCCCGCCGCGGAGCCGCGACCGGGACCGACGGGAATGTTATTTTTCTTCGCATAATTGACGAAATCGGCGACGATCAGGAAGTAGCCGGCAAACCCCATGGTTCGGATCATGGCCAATTCGTCACGGAGGCGCTCATAGTAACGCTCGCTGAGCACGGCATCTTCCGCGGGCACGATGTCGGGCAGCAGTGCCTCCAGTCCCTCGAGGGCGCTGTGCTCCAGCCTCTCGTCCAGTGTTTCGTCTGCTGCGAGAGAGAAATGGGGGAGGTAGAATTTGCCGAAGTCGAACTGATAGTTGCAACGATCGGCGATAACGGCTGTGTGGGCAATCGCTTCGGGACAGTCGGCGAAAAGCGCGGTCATTTCATCCGGGGAGCGAAAATAGAAGGCATCCGTCGCAAAACGCATCCGGTCGGCATCTCCGAGCGTCTTGCCCGTCTGGATGCAGAGAAGGACCTCATGCGCCTCCGCGTCCTTCCTTTCAAGATAATGGCAGTCGTTCGTGGCGACCAGGGGCAGATCGAGGCGGCGGCTGAGTGCCCTGAGGCCTTCATTGGCCTGCGTCTGCTCGGGCAGTCCGTTCTGCATGATCTCCAGATAAAAATTTCCCGCGCCGAAGATCTGGCGGTATTCTTCCGCCGCCTTCGCGGCACCTCCCTCGTCGCCGCGGAGGATTCTCTCGGCGATCTCTCCGTGCAGACAGGCGCTCATCCCGATCAGGCCCTTGTGATGTCGGGCCAGCAGCTCCTTGTCGACCCGCGGCCGGTAATAGAATCCCTCGAGAAAGGCTGCGGTCGTCAATTTCTTCAGGTTGTCGTAGCCCTCCGCATTTTCGACGAGTACGACCAGATGATTGGAAGACTCGCCGATCCCTTGCCCTCCTTTTGTGAAGCGGCTTTGGGGGGCGACGTAAAGCTCGCACCCGAGGATGGGTTTGATGCCGGCCTTAACGGCGCGTTGGTAAAAATCGACGGCGCCGTAGATATTCCCGTGATCCGTCATCGCGATGGCCGTCATTCCGAAATCGTGGGCCTTGCGGAATAGATCGTCCAGACGGATGGTGCCGTCGAGCAGACTATACTGCGTGTGCAGATGAAGATGTGTGAAGCGAGCGGTATCACTCATGGCGTGCGGGACCCTCTGCATCCCCGGAGACCGTAAAGAATTTCAAAGGCTGCGGGGGTGTCAATCCAGCCAGTAATTGGGGGCCTCCTTGGTGATGATGACGTCGTGGACATGGCTCTCCCGCAGACCCGCCGAGGTGATCTTGACGAACCGCGCCTTTTTATGGAGGTCCGGGAGGGTTTGGCAGCCGACATAGCCCATCCCGGCCTTGATGCCGCCGATGAGTTGCTGAATGCTTGCCGACAGGGAGCCCCGGAATGGGACGCGGCCTTCGATGCCTTCCGGCACCATCTTCAGGTCGCCCTCCATGTCATCCTGATAATAACGGTCGCGGCTGCCCATTTTCATCGCCTCGAGCGAGCCCATCCCGCGGTAGACCTTGTAGCTCCTTCCCTGGAACAGAATCGTTTCCCCGGGACTTTCCTCCGTCCCGGCAAAGAGGCTTCCGATCATCACGACATGGGCGCCGGCGGCCAGGGCCTTGACGACGTCACCCGAATATTTGATGCCGCCGTCGGCGATCACGGGGATGCCGTGCTTTGCCGCCGCGCGATAGGCGTCGCGGATCGCGGTCATCTGGGGAACGCCGACGCCAGCGATCACGCGGGTCGTACAGATGGAGCCCGGACCCACGCCGACCTTGACGGCGTCCACGCCAGCCTGGATCAGACTTTCCGCGCCCTCCGCGGTAGCGACATTTCCAGCGATCAGCTCACAGCCCGGGAAATTCGACTTTGTAGCGCGAACGGCTTCTATGACTCCGTGAGAGTGCCCGTGGGAGGTGTCGATCACGATGACGTCGGCGCCGGCCGCGAGGAGCGCATCGACGCGGGGTTCGCGGTCCAGGATGCCGACGGCCGCCCCCACGCGGAGACGTCCCAGGGAATCCTTACAGGCTTGGGGATATTTCTTGATCTTTTCGATGTCTTTGATCGTAATCAGCCCCTTCAGGCGGTATTGATCGTCGACCACAAGGAGCTTTTCGATCCGGTGTTTGTGAAGGAGTTTCTTGGATTCGTCCAAGGAAATACTCGAGGTGACCGTTACCAGATTTTCCTTCGTCATAACGTCGGAAACCGGCTGGTCCAGATCGGTTTCAAAGCGCAGGTCGCGATTGGTCAGGATACCGACGAGCCGTCCGTCCTTGACCACAGGCACGCCTGAAATTCGATACTTGTTCATAAGCTCCAGGGCATGGTGAACTCGCTGCTCGGGTTCGATGGTGATCGGATCGACGATCATGCCGCTTTCGGATTTCTTGACCTTGTCGACCTCGATGGCCTGTCGTTCAATGCTCATGTTGCGGTGAATGATGCCGAGCCCGCCCTCCTGGGCCATGCAGATCGCGGTCGTGGCCTCCGTGACGGTGTCCATGGCGGCACTGATGATGGGTATATTGAGAGCGATTCGCGGGGTGAGGCAGGTCGCGGTTTCAACATTCCCCGGAAGGATGGCGGATTCCGCGGGAACCATCAGGAGATCGTCGAACGTCAAGGCCTCGCGGATGGGATCGTCCAGCATGGATTAATTCTCCTTTTCCCTGGGTGTTTGAAGGGTGTATCGTTTCTGATCAACGTGCAATTCGTAACGCTCGGACGCGGCATCGTAGACAATGCGTTCCGCGAGCTGATAATAGGCCGCACGGGAAAAGCGGGTCCTGAAGGTTCCACCCTTGACACGGCAGTACATGACGTTGTCGTCGCCAATCCGGATCGTTTCGGGGTCGAGCGGTTCCAGGGTGTCGTCAGACAGGGAAAGCAAAAGGCATACAGGCGAGGTTTCTCTCTCCGCCGGTCCGGTAAGGACCGCGCGGACCACGAAGGGGGCATCCTCGACCTCTACGTAGCAGCTGTCTTCGCCCATATCGATTATATACTCTCCTCGTTCGTCCTGTTTGAGGTGCTCGTAAAAGAGATTGACGATTTCGCGACGGAACATCTCCTGTCCGCGGTAAAACCACACCCCGTCCTTGTCGATTCTGATATCTGTTCTGGGTGTTGTTGTGTCCGTCTGTGCCATGGTTTGCGAAGCCTTCTAGACCCTCCGGCTGTCCAAGATCAGCGTGACCGGGCCATCATTGACGGAATCGATCTTCATCATGGCCTGAAATTGTCCGGATCCGATGAGCCCGAGGCGGTCCCGACCGATGCGGATGAAGTACTCATAGAGGAGGCGGGCTGGTGCCGGATCCTCGGCCGCGATGAACGAAGGGCGCCTTCCCTTGCGGCAGTCGGCAAGCAGGGTGAACTGAGAAATGACCATCATCTCTCCCTTGATGTCCTCCAGGGAAAGATTCATCTTGCCTTCGGCGTCGTCGAAGAGGCGAAGATGGACGATTTTCTGGAAGAGGTATTCGGCATCCTTCTCCGCGTCCCCCTTTTCAATCCCGAGGAAGACGAGGACACCCTTGCCGATTTCAGATACGGTCCCGCCGTCGACCCCGACGCGGGCGCGTTCGATGCGCTGGACGACTGCCCTCATGGTTGTATCCTGTCATTTGCCTGCCTTACTATCAATAATCGGCGAGGACGGCAAGTTTTTTATCCGTGCCGGACGCATGACGGCATTTTCGCGAGGGGATGCCCCTTAACCAATGATTTCCGTAATGGGAATAGATATAATATCAAGATATTTCATCACATGAGGATCATCAGGCGAAAACAGATCCATGATTCTGGCATACACCTGTTCCGTCCAGAACTCCCCTGAAACGCCTTGTGTTCTGATACCGTAGCGCAAGCCCTGCCTGTCGGAGGGGCTGAGGCGGCCCAAAAGGGTTTTCGTCGTCCAGATCGATCCGAAGCGTGCAAAATCGCACAGGCAGCGCGCCTGTTCCACCTCCGCCCCGGAGAGGAAGACATCCCGGTTCGAGCCGGCCGCGAACCGGGTGACCCATTGAGAGCCGTCGACGACGCCGACATTCACGAAGAGGTGGTTCCCCCATTTTTTCCTTCGTTTCCACGCCGCATTCAAACCTTGGGCGATTCGCCGCAGCTCCAAGGAAAAGTGGATCGCATCGAGGAGATAGTGATCGTCGTCACCTTGAATAAAAAAACAAAGAAGTCCATCCTGGGAGTATGTAGCGTGTGTCGTCCGCACACGTTGAGCAGCGGCATCCACGTCTGTCCGAAACCGTCGAAGGAATTCAAAAAACTCCTCCGGTGGCAGCTCCGCGCGCAATTGCGGGTAATCCTGGATGCGGGCCGAAAGGATACAGAAGGATCGCCAATCTTGTGGCGAAGGTGGTGTGAGCGCATCGTCGCCCGGAGAGATGGCGCTTTGAAGTCCATCCGCCTCGAACGTTTCCGACGTCTCGGCAATTTCTGGAAAAAGCTCAGTCTGAAGGGCGTGGATTGACGTCTGTTCTTCGCGAGGGGGGGAGGTTCGACGGGCCGCTGAGGATGCGCTAGATTTAGAGGCGAAAATACCAACACCGAGCGCCGTAGAGATTTCCGGGATGGTTTTGCCGTCTTTTTTGAGGATGTGGACCTTCTCCAAGGTTGAAAGGACATCTGACGGGAAATATCCAACTTGGCGGGCACGCATGTCCGGGTCACGAGGCTTGCCGACGACCGGCTTCGGCAACAGTCCAAGTTTTATGTAATTATTCATTGTAGCTCTGGAAATCCCCGTGATTTTAAGAAGATCAACGCTGCTGATCATATCTGCAAGGACCGAGTTCACAGCGGACATGTAACTGCCTCCCCTTTCATGTATTGTCCAAATGAGCAATAGCTGCTTGACATCTTGGACTCAGAAGGCGTCCAAGTCAAGCAGTAAATCGTTAGTTATTTATGAAGTAAATATATTTGATAATACATGTGGATGAACTGTTCATCTTTATGTATTATATTATAATTGATCATTTCATAACACACCCTGTTTTCGTTTGCCTGGGCCATTCTTGTATGGTATGTTCCGCCATGCAACGGCCGAAACACATCCTATTCGTCACACCTTGGATTTACGACTTTGCCGCCTTCGACTTCTGGATGAAGCCTCTGGGGCTGCTCTCTCTCGCTGCACTCTTTCGTGATAATGGTTATTCGGTTAACTATCTTGACTGTCTAATGGATCACGATCTCGCGGATCAGGCTCACCGGAAAACAAGACGGACCGAGCACGGAACGGGACATTTCGATAAGGAGGCCATCGTAAAGCCTGCCCCCCTCGCGTTCTTCCAGAGACGGTATTATCGCTACGGCATCCCGATGGGCCTTTTTCGTCGAAAACTCCTCTCGATTCCCCCCCCGGACATGGTTCTCGTCACCTCCATGATGACCTACTGGTATCCCGGCGCATTTGAGGCCATCCACCTTCTCCGGGCGTCGCTTCCCGGTGTTCCGATCCTTCTGGGAGGCAACTATGCCACCCTCTGTCCTGATCATGCGCGACAATCCGGGGCCGACAGGATTTTTCCAGGTCCGGGCGAATGGCATTTTTCGGAGATCATTAAAACCTTCTTCAATGATCGTCCTCGTATCCTCCCAGACTTCGACGACCTGGACACTTACCCGCGTCCGGCCTTCGATCTGCTTGGTCGCCTGGATCAAGTCCCCCTTCTGACCTCGCGCGGCTGCCCCTTTCGCTGCTCTTACTGCGCCTCGAATCAACTGTATCCTAAATTTATGCGACGTCATCCGTTGAGAGTCGCCGAGGAGATTTTCGACTGGCACGATCGTTTCGGGGTTCGCCATTTTTCAATCTATGACGACGCCTTCCTCGTGGACCCCCCTTCCCTCGCCCTGCCCCTGCTCGACACGATCGTCCAACGCAAAGCGAATCTCTCGTTTCACTGCCCAAACGGCCTCCACCTCCGGCAGATCACCCCCGTCCTGTCGAGGATGCTGTACCGGGCCGGATTCCGTACGCTCAGATTCGGGTTTGAAACATTCGACCCTGATCGCCAGGCGACGACCGGTGGAAAAGTCAACAACGATCATCTCATCGCCGCCGTTCGGTATCTGTGCGAAGCGGGCTATGAAGCTTCCGATATCGGCGTCTACCTCCTCTGCGGTCTGCCCGGCCAAACCGCAGAGGAGATCGATGGAAGCATTCGCTTCGTGCAGTCCCTGGGGGCCAAACCCTATCTGGCCGAATATTCGCCCATTCCCGGAACCGCGCTCTGGCCGGAAGCCCTTCAGTCCTCTCCGTATGATCTTTTGAACGAACCGCTTTGCCACAACAATACGCTGCTTCCCTGCGCGGGCGATACCCTTCCCGAGCCGGCGTACAGGGAACTCAAACTAAAAACCCGGATGTCCCCCCGATGAAACCGCTTGATTCTTCCGGCGATAACCGTTAAACTTGTACCATTGATGTTGACGGATCGTGAAGGATATCCATTTCATGAGTGCATTCTCCATAGGCCGCTGTATCCGGCAGTTCGCCCTGTTTCTGATTTCCAGCCTGTTCTTCCTTTTCGGCATCTACGTCATGATCCGGACGTACCACCTGGAAAATCCCCTCGAATTTGTCATGGCCTTTTTCTCATCCTCCCTCATCATTCTGATCAGCCTGGTCGGGATGATTTCCCCCTCGGTTCAGGTCTACCTCGCCTGGCGTAAAAGATGAACCTATGAACCTCCAGACATTCAAACGCCTTACGGATCGGATCGAGGGGTACGAGCCCGAAATGGTTCAGATGCAGATCGATCTGTGTTCCTATCCGGCGCTTTCCCCGGACAACGGCGGGGATGGCGAACAGGAAAAGGCCCTCTATCTTCAAGGTTCCATGCGGCGCCTCGGTTTGACCGACATCGAGACCCTCCCGGCGCCAGATTCACGCGTGTCGTCCGGCCTGCGTCCGAATATCCTCGTGCGTCTTCCGGGACACCAACCGGATAAGACCGTCTGGATCCTGACGCATATGGACGTCGTCCCTCCGGGCGAACCCTCCCACTGGGCGAGCGACCCGTATCGCGCCGAAGTCCGAAACGGCCGCATTTACGGGCGGGGAACGGAGGACAACCAGCAGGACCTTGTGGCCTCTATCTTCGCGCTACGCGCCTTTTATGAGTTGGGGGTCACCCCGGAATATAACCTGGGTCTCGCCCTGGTGGCGGACGAAGAAACCTCAAGTCGTTTCGGGGTTCGGCACCTGCTCGACCAAGTCAAGCCGGTTTTCCGGAAAAACGACCTGATCGTCGTTCCCGATTTCGGCGACGCCGAGGGGACCGCCATTGAAATCGCCGAGAAAAGCCTCTACTGGCTTCGCTTCCGGACGACGGGACGCCAGTGCCACGGCAGCCGCCCCGACCTCGGGCGCAATGCCTTCGCTGCCGCGGCTCACCTCGTCGTTAGACTCCGGGAGCTCTATGACCTCTTTCCATTGCGGAATCCGCTGTATGAGCCTCAGGAAAGCACCTTCGAACCCACGCGCAGGGACGCCAACGTTCCGAACGTCAATACGATTCCGGGCGATGACGTCTTTTACCTGGACGCCCGTGTTCTACCCGAATATCCCCTGACGCGCGTTCTTGAGGCGATCCGGGCGCTTGCAGACGATATCGAGCAGATTCATCAGGTGGGGATCGTCATCGAAACCGTGCAGTCCTTGCCAGCACCGCCTCCGACACCCGCCGATACCCCGGTCGTCGCCGCGCTTCGGGAGGCCGTCCACCGCGTCTATGGCCTCCACGCCAAGCCGGTCGGCATCGGCGCGGGAACCGTGGCCGCGTTGCTGAGGCAGGAGGGATATCCCGTGGCCGTCTGGTCACGCCAGAACGAAACCGCCCACCAGATCAACGAGAATTGCCTCATCAGCAACATGATTGGCAATGCCAAGGTTTTTGCCCATTTGGGGCTGAACCCCGTCTGAACCCTTTCGGAGTTCTTGATCATGCAATCCTTGACGGAGAAACTCACATTCGACGACAACCCCTCCCTGAAGGTCCTGTTGGGCGAACGGGATGTGCACGTCCGCCAGGTCGAGCGCCTGACACCGGTCAAGGTGTCCCTGCGAGGGAATCAGCTCTCCATCGAAGGCGGCGCCCCCGACGTCGAATTGGTCCGGTCCCTCTTGCTCCAGATGTACGCTCTTGCCCGCAAGGGGTTCCCGATCTATCCCCAGGACATTCTTCACGCCCACCGTATCCTGTCGGAAAACCGGCAGACGGACCTGGAAAAGATCTTCCTCGATACGGTCTTCATTTCCTCGAAGAAGCGGGCCATCACTCCCAAAAGCATCGCTCAGAAGCGCTATATCGACGCGATTCGCGACTGCGACATGGTTTTCGGCATCGGTCCGGCTGGGACCGGAAAAACCTATCTGGCCATGGCCATGGCCGTCGCCGCACTACAGGACAAGAAGGTCCACCGCATCGTGCTGACACGTCCGGCCGTGGAGGCGGGCGAGAAGCTCGGCTTCCTGCCCGGCGATCTGGCGGAGAAGGTGAACCCCTACCTGCGCCCGTTGTATGATGCACTTTTCGACATGATGGATTTCGACCGCGCCTCGGCGTTGATCCACAAGGGGACCATCGAGGTCGCGCCTCTGGCATTCATGCGGGGTCGAACCCTCAACGACGCCTTCGTCATCCTCGATGAGGCCCAGAACACGACTTCGGAGCAGATGAAGATGTTTCTGACGCGTCTCGGTCTGGGTTCCAAGGCGGTGATTACCGGTGACATCACACAGATCGATCTCCCTCAGGAGATCAAATCAGGACTCGTCGAAGCCGAAACGCTGCTCCGAAGCGTCCAGGGGATCCGCGTCGTCCTTTTTTCGGAACTGGATGTGGTACGGCATCCACTGGTTCAAGAGGTCATCCGGGCCTACCAGCGGCTGAATGGAACGGGCCCTCGCTTCAACGGACCTTGAGTCGGGTTGAGGGGGATCACGGTGAAGGCCTCTAAGGGGAATAGGGAGGGGAGACAATGCCGGTCCTGATCGAAAGCAGACAAACCGTACGCCGCATCAATCGGGTCAGAATACGGCGGATCCTGACGGAGGCGCTGGTCCTGCTCGGCTGCTCCGATCACGAGGTCAGCGTGCTTCTCGTGGACGACATCGGCATTCAGACCATCAACCGTGACTATCTGGGCCGCGATCGGCCGACCAATGTCATGTCGTTCGCGATCCGGGAGGGCGAATACGGCGCTCTCAATCCTCACCTGCTCGGGGACATCGTCGTCTCGGTCGAGAAGGCCTGGTCGGACGCGCGTCAGGAAAAGATCAAGTTCACGGATGAACTGGATTTTCTCCTCATCCACGGGTTGCTTCACCTGCTGGGCTTCGATCACGAAGATGTCCCCGCGACGAAAGCGCGGGATATGAAGGCCATGGAACGGCGGATCTTTCGCGATCTCAAGGGGTACGAGATTCAGTGATAGGCCGCGTGCCTATTCCAGCACGATCGACTGTCCCGGGTAGATATGGCCCCCCTCGCCAAGCCCGTTCATTTCCTTCAGGGCCTTGAGGGTCGTGCCGTTTTTCAGGGCGATTTTCGTCAGCGTGTCGCCCTTTTTGACGACATAGGTCTTCGCGGCACGTTTGGCGATTCGGAGGATCTGTCCTGTCCTGATCGTATTGGAGCGCAGGCGGTTCGTGCGTTTGAGATCGCTCACGGATACCCCATAGCGCCTGGCGACGGAAGAAAGGGTCTCTCCCCGGCGGATCCGATGTGTCAGGGTCTTGCCTGTGTCGGCTGAAGAGGCCTGGATCTTTTCGTAGCGATAGCTGGGAATCGGAATGCGAACGATGCGTCCGGCCCGCAATCGCTTATTCGACGAAAGACGATTGGCGGAACGGATGGCGCTGGCGGAGGTCCGATACTTTCTGGCCAGGCTGGTCAACGTCTCCCCCCGCTTGACGCGATGCCGGATGGTAACGGTTTTTTTGGCAACCACCGTGGGCTTCGGCTCTTCCCACGCCGGAATCTCCGCTTCGATCTTGGCGAACTTTTCCGCCATTTCCGTGGGGACCCTCAGGGCGTATTCGCGCGATGGCGTCGCCCGGTGGCGAAGTTCCGCGTTCAGACAGACCAGAAGCTCCTCGGGTTTTTCGAGTCGGGCGGCAATGTCGCTCAGACGCATCGAACGGGTCGTTTTGACGATCTCATACGTGCTGAGGTCTTCGTTCGGAGAGGGGGATCCCAGGTCCATCCCGTATTTCTGGGGATCCTTGATGATGGCCAGCGTGGCCAGAAAGCGGGGTACGTAGCGGGCCGTCTCATAGGGCAATTGATGGTAAAGATCCCAGAACCGGTCAAAATAATTCACGTGCTGACGTGAAATGACGCGCAGCACTCGCCCCTCGCCGCAGTTGTAGGCGGCCAAGACGGTCAGCCAGTCGCCGAACATGCCGTGCAGATCCTTGAGATAACTGATGGCCGCACGTGTCGATTTCTCGATGTCCATGCGCTCGTCGATCCATTCGTCGCGGTTGAGTTCGTATTTGTAGCCGGTCGAAGGGATAAACTGCCACAGCCCCAGGGCGCGCGCCCGCGACAGGGCGGATGCCTTGAAGCCGCTCTCCACGAGCGGCAGCCAGGACAGTTCCTCGGGAATGCCCGCCTTCTTGAGCTCCCGAACGATCATCGGACGGTACTTGAAGGACCGCTGATAGGAGGAGATGAAAAAGTCCCGCTCGACACTTTGAAACAGACGGATCTCCTTTTCAACGTCCTCGTTGATCCGCATGGGGATTTCGCTGCGCTTCCCGGCGGTGACGTTCTGCTTGGAGCTGTAGACCGCAAGAATGCGCTGGGCGATGAGGAGGCGAAGATCGTCTTTCTGTCGAGAAATGTCCGTATCGCCGTCGGTTTCGATGATCAGGGCGTAGGCCTCATCGAGCAGGTTCTGGGCATTTTCCAGGTCCCCCTTCTGCCAATGGGCGTTAGACTCCTCGAGGAGCGCGAGGGCCTCTTCCATGATATCGCGTTCCTCGTCTTCGATCTTTTGCGGGTCGTTCTTATCGTCGTTGCCCTCAGATGCAGGGGCGCCGCTCTTGAGACGGGCCGCTCCGGATGGGTTTCCAATGGCTTTTGCGTCCGATGACGGCAGGACGTTTTCCGAGAGGATGGCGGCTTCCCCCCTGGTTTCGGTTTGTCGCACGGCCTGGGCCAGTGTGTTGCCTTCGTCCGCGACCGAAGGGGTCACCAGCGTCAACTGCATTGCGATGAACAAACTCAGACACGAAACAACACTTCTCCCAACAAACGTCATCATGAACAGCTCCCTCATCGGCCAACGCTTCTCCCCGCCGCAAAACGACGGGTCATCTGCGGCTTTTGGGCGTGCTTAGCACATTTCAACGGCCTTGTCTTCATTTTTATCCCCCCAGCAGATAGGCCTCGATAAAGTCGTCGATATCTCCGTCAAGCACGCGATTCACGTTGCCTACCTCCAGGTTCGTCCGATGGTCCTTGACCATCCGATAGGGATGAAGGACATACGAGCGGATCTGGCTTCCCCACGCAATATCCTTCTTGTTTTTGTTGACGGCGTCCTGTTTTTCATTCCTTTCCTTGATTTTGAGTTCATAAAGCCGTGATTTCAGATATTTCATGGCCATGGACCGGTTTTTGTGCTGAGAGCGTTCGTTCTGGCACTGGACGACGATTCCCGTCGGCAGATGCGTGATCCGCACCGCCGAATCCGTTTTATTGACGTGCTGTCCCCCTGCCCCGGTTGAACGGTACGTATCGATCCGCAGGTCTTTTTCATCGATATCGATGACGATCTGGTCGTCGATTTCGGGATAGACGAAAATCGATGCGAACGAGGTATGCCTGCGCGCACCGGCGTCGAACGGGGAAATCCGAACCAGCCGGTGAATGCCGTTTTCGGCCTTGGCGTAACCGTATGCATACTCGCCCTCCAGGATGAAGGTCACGCTCTTGATCCCCGCTTCGTCACCGGGAAGACTGTCGATCACGGTGGGGGTGAATTTCCGTTTCTCCGCCCAGCGGAGGTACATCCTCAGGAGCATTTCAGCCCAGTCCTGGGCCTCCGTCCCCCCCGCACCAGCGTGGATGGAAACGATGGCGTTCAGGGTGTCTTCCTCGTGGCCCAGCATTCGCTTCAGTTCGTCCTGACGAACGTCCTTATCCAGGCGCTCCAATTCGGTGTCGATTTCGGACAGGACCGCGGCGTCCTGTTCCGTTTCGGCTAAAGAGTACAGGTCTGCGAGTTCGTCGAGCGCGCGTTGCTGACGGTCCCAGCGTTCGACGGTTTCGTCGAGGGTGGTTTTCTCTTTGAGGATTTCGCGGGCTTTTTCCGGATCGTTCCAGAAATCGGCCCTCTGGGACGCCAGCTCCAGCTCCCGGCGGCGGAGGTTCAGGGTGGGGACGTCAAAGACACTCTCCGATGCGCGTGATTTTGTCCCTCAAGCCTTCCAGCTTAAATGCGGTCTCGCTCATGTTTCCTCCTCATCCAGGCGACGATGGTCATGCCCAGGAGCACGATAATGCTACTATACGCAAAAAAGTCGCCATATGTCGAATAAATTGTCTTCTTCTGGAAAAGCCTGACCTCACCGGAAAGGCCGCTCCGCTGGAAGATCCCCGTTTTCTTGGTGATCTTACCGGTGGGCGAGATGAAGGCGCTGATGCCGGTATTGGCGGCCCGGCAGAGATACATGCGCGTTTCGACGGCGCGGAAGACCGTCATGGACAGATGCTGATAGGGGGCCGAGGTCGGTCCAAACCAGGCGTCGTTGGTGATGTTGACGAGCATTTCCGCACCACGGCGCTTGTAGTCTGTCCCGGCTGCGGGGAAAATGCCTTCATAGCAGATCAGGATCCCGAGCCGATGGCCGTTCATGGGTAGGGGAACATAGCCCCGGCCGGGGCGGAAATCCCCAACGCCGACGGCCAGTTTGCTGATAAATGGGAAATAGCGACGCAACGGCACGTATTCACCGTAGGGAACGAGATGCACCTTGTCGTACCGGCCGGCGATTCGACCGGCGGGGTCGACGAGGAACGCGCTGTTTGCGAAATTGGTCCCAAGGGCCCGGTCGGCATAGGTCGGGCTACCCAGAATCATCCAGACGCGGTGATCGCGTGCGAAGGCCAGAATCCGTCGCTGGAGCGGGCCGTCGTCCTGGAAGTAGAAAGGAACGGCCGTCTCCGGCCAGACGATCACGCCTCCGGCGGCTGGGAGATGACGCTCGGACTGGGACAGATAGGCATCGACCGTATTTCTCTGATAGCGAGGATTCCATTTGAGATTCTGGTCGATGTTCCCTTGGATGAGGCTGACGGGGATGGAGGCCGATTTGGCAATTCCGTTCCGGACGACGCCCAGACGCCAAAGGCCGTATCCCGCAAGCAGTGAGAAAACAACGGCGATCGCGACGATGGAAGCGAAGCGCATCGATGCGAGTTTCGTCGTCAGGACTTGAAAAAGAAGCATATTGACAAGGACGATCAGGAATGTCAGACCGGCAGGCCCGGTGACGTCGACGATTTGAATCAGTGGGAGACAGCGATACTGGGAATAGGCTAGCGCCTCCCAAGGGAAACCGGTGAAGATCCATCCCCGGATGAATTCGAGTCCGGTCCAGAGAAGGGGCACCGCGATCAGTGGGGCGCAATGGCGAAAAAAAACGCATCCCGCCGTAAAAAAGGCTGTGTAGAGGCTCAGGTAAGCGCAGAGGAGCAGCATGGCCGCAACCCCCAGCGGCGGCGAGAGCGAGCCGTATTTGACGACGACATAGGTAATCCAGTAGAGGATGCCGACATGAAAGACCAGGCCGGCGGTAAAGCCGAGAATCATCGCCTCGCGGGTGCCTTTTCCGCGGAGGGAGATGATCAGGGGAACCAATGCCACCCAGGCGATGACCCCACATCCGAACTTCGGAAAGGAAAGAAAAAGCAGGACGCCCGTCAGGACGGCACCGAACAGCGGGCCCGGGTTGAAGGCGCTCGGGGTGCCGGAGACGGTGTTATCGGCTTTCACTTTTTCGAATGCGGACCTTTTTGATGCTGCGTTCATCGGCGGCCTCGATCTTCATCTCCAGCGGCCCGATGCGAACGATCTCCCCGGGGATGGGGATCCGCTTGAGGACATGGAGGATGAGCCCGCCCAAGGTCTCGTATTCCCCGTCGTCGAACGCGAGACCGTAATGGGCCTCGAGCACCTCGATCTCGAGGCGGGCGTTCGCAAGCACGGAACCATCCGCCAGTTCGATCAGCTCGTCTCCGTTTTGATCGTGCTCGTCATGGATTTCCCCCACAATCTCCTCGATCAGGTCTTCGAGTGTCAGCAAGCCTGAGGTCCCGCCGTATTCGTCGATGACGATCGCCAGATGGTATTTGTTCTGCTTGAGTTCGTGCAGCAGCTGATGCGTGTTTTTCGTCTCGGGGATATAGTAGGGTTTCCTCAAGATCGAAAGCACATCGGCTTCCGTCACATTCCGTGACCAGAACTTGTGGAGATCCTTGACGTTGATGATCCCCACGATGTTGTCGATACTGCCCTTATAGACGGGCATGCGCGTATGCCCGTGCTTCTGGAGCAGCGCCAGAATCTCGCCGATGGAGGCGGTTGTGCTGAAGGCGACAATCTCCGTGCGGGGGATCATGATTTCGCGGACCAGGGTTTCACGAAAGTCGAGGATGCTCTGAATCATTTCCCCGGATTGGGGATCGAGCAGACCCTCCTCCTCACCGCTGGCGATGATCGACTGAAGTTCCTTTTCGAGGCGGCCGTGGTCCTTGGCAGGCACGATCTCCCGAAAAAATGCGATGAGCTTCTGTGCGAAGATGGTTAACCTCCCCCGTTCTAAGGGTTTAAAGGGCGCGGAGTGATTCCGGCCTCAACAGGCCCCGGTCACCCCGCTGGACGACCTCCTGAATCATGCGGACCGTCTCTTCCTTTTCTTGCGGCAGGCGCGCCCGAATCGGAAGGTAATTGGAGGCATGATTCGAGGTGAAGAAGCAGTCCGTGAACTGAGACCGGGCAATCATCGTCCCCAGTTCGGTCAAAAAGCCGAAGGAGTCCGGAAGCTGAAATCGACCCGCCTGCATGTCCTCGTAAAGCGGAGTTCCAGGAACCACCATGACGGTGAGCGCTCCGGTGAAATCCGGATCGATCCGGGTCAGGATTTTTGCCGTTTCCGTCGCATGCTCGATGCTGTGCGCTCTCCCTCCGATTCCAAGCAGGACCGTGACGGACAGGAGGATGCCCGAGTCCTTGATCCGTCTGCCCGCATCGACCATCTGCTCCACTCCGACCCCCTTGTGGATCTTTTCGAGCAGGGCGGCACTTCCCGTCTCCACGCCGAGATAAACCATCTTCAGGCCGGCCTCTTTCAGGGCCAGAAGATCTTTCGCCGTTTTGCGGAGGATGCTTTTGGCATTGGCATAGGTCGACACGCGTTCGATTCCCGGCAGGTGCCGGCGGATCAGGGCCAGAATATCGAGCAGGCGGGGCTGCGGTATGATCAGGGCGTCCCCGTCGCACAGGAAAACGCGCTTCACCCGCCGGAAGTGAGAGGCCTCTTCAAGGTCTTCGAGGATTTCCTCACGGGACTTGATGCGGAACTTCTTGTCCCGATAGGTCGGGCAAAAGGTGCATTTGTTGTGCGAGCATCCCGTCGTGACCTGCAGAAGCAGACTGTAGGCCTCGCTGGGAGGGCGGATAATCAATCCTTCGTACTTCATGGCAAACGCTCATTCAAGGTTTTTGTCTCGAATTATACGTGCGAAAAGCCCACGTGACCCGAAAAAAAGAGGGGCTGCCTTGACGGCCAACCCCTCGTTCTTCTTGGCGGGGCCGAAGGGACTCGAACCCTCGCCCTCCGGCGTGACAGGCCGGCGTTATAACCAGCTTAACTACGACCCCGTTTTTGAACTTAAAGACCGTGCTTACCGCTTGTGTACAAATTACCATATCCCCACTGGGAAAAGCAACGCCTTTGTGACGGACTTGGTAGGCGGAACAGGACTCGAACCTGTGACATCCACGGTGTAAGCGTGGCGCTCTCCCAGCTGAGCTACCCGCCCCCGGCGGCATCCTCTCCTCGGTGGCAGCGCTACGTAACAGTAAACCCTCGTCCTGTCAAGCGATAATTGCCTGCGCTATGAGGCCGCTTTCTGAGAAACGGGGGCCAAGACAGCGGATGGCCGTTCGTCTCGGACCCCCGGCACGATGCGGACTTCGGTACTCACGTCGCCGGTCGGCTCCACTTTGGGCACGAGGGCACTCGCGAGCACATCGTCGATATGCTCCACCAGGACAACATTCAACGCCTTCAGGATATTGGGAGGGACATCGGCCAGATCCTTTTCGTTGTCCTTGGGGATCAGGACGGTCTTGATGTTTCCCCGATGCGCCGCCAGAAGTTTTTCCTTCAACCCGCCGATGGGCAGGACGCGGCCTCGCAGGGTGATCTCGCCCGTCATGGCCAAATCCCCGCGGACCTTCTGTTTGGTGAACGCCGAGGCAATGGAGGTCACCATCGCCACACCGGCCGAGGGGCCGTCTTTCGGAATCGCACCCTCCGGAACGTGAACGTGAACGTCCGTTTCCTTGTAAAAATTCTCGTCGAGATAAAATTGGTCCGAACGGGAGCGGACGTAGGTCAGGGCGGCCTGAACCGACTCCTGCATGACGTCCCCCAGTTTTCCAGTCATGGTGATCTTGCCCGAGCCGCGCAGCGTGGTG
>JALNWL010000033.1 GCA_023230905.1 Syntrophales bacterium | reverse complement strand
TGACTGTCCGGGGGGTCGATTTTGTCCGAACCCTGGCCATCGGGTCTGCCGTCCTCGCAGGGTTGAGCCTCTTCCTGCTTCTGGCCGAGAGCCTGCGAACGGGGTCCGCCCCCTGGCACATCGTCGCCACGCACCTGTCGGACAGCCTGCGGGAAAACCTGAAGGTCTATTCGGAACTCGATCTTCCGCCGGAACAGGTCGCCATCATCCGTGACAACGCGCCACAATTCCAGCGCTTTCTAATGGCGATCTTCCCTTCCGTCGCCGCGGCCGGCATCGTGCTTTCCGTCTGGGCCAACCTTCTTGCCGCCCGCTTCCTGCTCCGCCGGGGGAAAGCGTCGGCGCTGGGCAATCCGGACCTCTCGGGCTGGAAGGCGCCCGAGGGGCTCATCTGGCTGCTGATTATCGGGGGGGGGCTGGCTCTGGTGCCGCACGCGGGGGCAAAGATCGCCGGGGTCAATGTCCTCATTCTCTGCGGCTTTGTCTACCTCCTCCAGGGGCTGGCGATCACGGGCTTCCTCTTCCGTATGAAACGCGTTCCTGCCTGGCTCCGCTTTTTTTTCTACGCACTCCTGGTCCTGCAGCAATATCTGTTGCTGATCGTCGCGGCCTTTGGTATGTTTGACCTGTGGGTCGACTTTCGCCGTTTCATCAAACCGAGGGACAATCCGTCCCTTTAACCTGAACAGACCCGAATCCATCACCAGGAGGTCTTCATGAAGGTCATTTTGAAGGACAACGTCGCATCGCTGGGAAATCTGGGCGATACCGTCAAGGTGTCGGACGGCTATGCCCGGAACTTCCTCATCCCCAAAGGTCTGGCCGTCGAGGCCAACGAGAAGACTGCGAAGGTGTTCGCGGAGCAAAAAAAACACATCTTCCAACAGGCCGAAAAGATCCGGAAGGGCGCCGAAGCAACCGCGGCTTCGCTCCAGGGCCTCACCCTGACGATCGCGCGCCGGGTCGGCGAGCAGGACAAACTCTTCGGTTCCGTCAACACCAAGGACATCGAGGGCGCGCTCCAGGAGCGGGGACTCGCGGTGGACCGGAAAGCAATCCAGATGGAAGAGCCCATCAAAGCCGTCGGCGAGTATGACGTGAAGATCAAGCTGCCGGCGGGCATCGTGGCGGAAATCAAGGTATGCGTCGTCGCGGAAGCCTGAGCGTCATGAGCGAAATGGATCCGACCCTGCACAAGCTGCCCCCGCAAAACCTGGAGGCCGAGCAATCCGTCCTCGGCGGCATCCTGCTGGAAAACCATGCCCTCAATGCCGTTTTGGAAATCCTCGATGCGAAGGATTTCTACAGCGAGGCCCATCGGCGAATCTTCGCCGCCATCCTCGCCCTCTCCGAGCGCAGCGACCCGATCGACCTGATCACCCTGAGCAACTGCCTCAAAGACCGCAAGCAGCTCGACTCGGTGGGCGGAGCGGTCTATCTGGCCTCCCTGGTGGACAACGTGCCGTCCGCGGCCAATGTCGCCTATTACGCCAAGATCATCAAGAACAAGGCCATCCTCCGCGGCCTGATCGGAACCGCCACGGAAATCATCACCAACAGCTTCCAGACCGGCGCCGACGTGGACCAGGTGCTGGACGAGGCGGAGCACGCCATCTTCGAGATTTCCGAGAACAAGATCCGGCCGTCCTTCTACCCCTTCCGGGACATCATCAAGAAGAGCATCGAGACGGTCGAGCATCTCTATGAAAACAAGGAAATGGTCACGGGTGTGCCCACGGGATACGAGCGAATCGACGATTTGACCTCGGGCTTCCAGAAATCAGACCTGATCATCATCGCGGGGCGTCCCAGCATGGGAAAAACCGCCTTCGCCCTGAACATCGCCAGCCATGCCGCACTTGAATCTGGAATCCCCGTGGCGATCTTCTCTCTGGAAATGGCGAAGGAACAGCTCGCCCTGCGCATGCTCGCCTCGGAGGCCAAGGTGGATTCGCAACGCATCCGCAAGGGCTTTCTTGGGGAAACGGATTGGGAAAAGCTCGTCGGCGCGGCGGGCAGGCTTTCCGAGGCGCCGATCTTCATTGACGACACGCCGGCCATCACCGTCCTGGAGATGAAGGCCAAGGCCCGGCGCCTCAAGGCGGAAAACGGGCTCGAACTAATCCTCCTCGATTATCTCCAGTTGATGCGCGGCGGGGCCTACAGGGAATCGCGCGAACAGGAAATCTCGGAAATCAGCCGCTCGCTCAAGGCCCTGGCCAAGGAGTTGAACGTCCCGGTCGTCGCCCTGTCCCAGTTGAACCGGAAGGTGGAGGACCGGACCAATCGCCGGCCCCAGATGGCGGATCTCCGGGAGTCCGGCGCCATTGAGCAGGACGCGGATGTCATCGCCTTCATCTACCGCGACGAAGTTTACAACAAGTCCGAGGATAATCCCGAGCGGGGCATTGCCGAGATCATCATCGGCAAGCAGCGGAACGGCCCGACGGGCGTGGTTAAGCTGGCCTTCCTGGAAAAGTACACCTGCTTCGAGAACCTCGCGAGCGGCACGGAATGAGCTGCCGTTCGTGCGGCCTTGCCCCCCTCGACCCGGATCTATCCCCCTTAGGCCTTCCCCCGTGGCCTACCCCTCAATCAGCTCCGTCCGCTCACCCAGGTAAGGCAGGGCTAGCCGCAGCTTCTTCAGGGCCTGCTTCTCGATCTGCCTTGCCCGTTCCCGGGTAATGCTATAGCGGTTGCCGATCTCCTGAAGCGTCTGGGGGTGATCCGCCATGATCCGGTACTTGACGATGTAACTCTCCTTTTCATTCAAATTGGCCATGGCGCCGGCGATGTTGCGCTGGACCAGTTGCATCTCCTCCTTGCGGATCAGGGCCATTTCCTGATTCTCACCGTCATCGGTGAGAAAATCGATGTGCGCCGCGTCCCCCTCGTCGCTGACATAGGCGTCAAGAGACACGTCGCGATGGCTCATCCGCTGATCCATTTCTGCGAGTTCGATCTCCTTCACACCCAGCGACTGGGCGATTTCAGAGAACTCCGGATGCTTTTCGGACAGGGCGTCGAGCTGCTTTTTGGCCTGCCCCATCTTGAAAAAGAGTTTTCGCTGCGCCTGGGTAGTGCCGATCTTGACGAGACTCCAGTTCTTGATGATGAAATTTTGCATGTAAGCCCGGATCCACCAGACGGCGTAGGAGATGAGCCGGTAGCCCCGGTAGGGATCGAATTTCTTGACGGCATGCATCAGGCCGATGTTCCCCTCCTGGATCAGGTCGGCCAGCTTGAGACCGTAGTTGCGGTATTCGTGCGCGATCTTCACCACAAAACGCAGGTTGGAAACGACGAGCAGTTCCGCCGCCTCCATATCGCTGTATTTCTTTAAGCGCACGGCCAGACGGAATTCCTCCTCCGGTGTGAGAAGGCTAAACTGGTTGATTTCAGCGATGTATAGATCGAGCGTGCTCGTAACAGCAGGCAAATCCACGGGATCGTCTCCATTTACCAAACAATATCAGATTCTTGCGGTGTATAATCTGCTTCCTTCCCCCACGTCAAGCAATATTTGCCGTGGACGCCCCGCCCACCGCCGTCCGACGCTTCGTTTCCTTGACATTCTCCGGGTCGGTGGATACCTTACATCCGAATCTTGAGGCCGCACACGCGTCTCACCGGGAGGCTGCTGGGCGTCGATCAACAAGACTCTGGTGGGACTTTGCCTGTCAGATCGTCAGGGGGATCGAGGCGAAGTTTGGGCAACCGGCATGACAACGCATCACGCATGCCATTTCCATCGTCACGTCGGAATCCTTGGGGACCGTGAGCATCTTCAAGAACGGACGGATCTTCGTCACGATCGAGAAACCGATCGAGCAAAAGCATAAAAAAAGCACAAGGCGAAGGACAAGGAACAGACGGATATCGGGGCCGGTTTAGGTCTCCTTTGGCCGTTGTTCCCGTGCCTTCATCCGATGGAGGATCAATGCGATTCGATAAATTTACACTCAAAGTGCAGGAGGCGCTGCAGGAGGCGCAGGGTCTGGCCTCAACGTACGGTCATCAGGCCATCGACGCCGAGCACTTGATGAGGGCCTGCCTGGCGCAGCCGGACGGCATCGTCGGAGCCATCCTGAAGAAACTGGGGGCGGATCCGGCGGCCGTGGAGGCGGAATGCCGCCAGGCCCTGGAAAAACTGCCCCGGGTGACCGGAGACGCCGGCGCCCAGGTGTACCTCAGTCCCCGGTTGAACCGCATCATGGACCGAGCCCTCACGGAGGCGGCGCGCCTGAAGGACGAATACGTCAGCGCGGAACACCTCCTGCTCGCCATGACGGAAGAAAAGGACGGGGCCATCCCCGCGATCCTGAAGCGGTCCGGCGTGACCAAGGACCGCATCTTTCAGGTGCTGGTCGATATCCGCGGCAGTCAGCGGATTACCGACCCCAATCCGGAGGAAAAATACGAGGCCCTGAAGCGTTACGGCCGCGACTTCAACGAGATCGCCAGGAAGGGGGCTTTCGACCCCGTGATCGGGCGGGACGAGGAGATCCGGCGGATCATGCAGGTCCTCTCCCGGCGGACCAAGAACAACCCCGTCCTGATCGGAGAGCCGGGGGTGGGCAAGACGGCCATCGTCGAAGGTCTCGCGCAGCGCATCGTCAACGGCGACGTTCCGGACAGCCTCAAGAACAAGCGGGTCGTCGGCCTCGATATCGGCGCCCTGATTGCGGGGGCCAAGTACCGGGGCGAATTCGAGGATCGGTTGAAGGCCGTTCTCAAGGAGGTAACAGCCGCCGCGGGGGAGATCATCCTCTTCATCGACGAGATTCACACCGTCGTCGGCGCCGGGGCGGCGGAGGGCTCCATGGACGCCTCAAACATGCTCAAGCCGGCCCTGGCCCGCGGGGAGTTGCGTTGCGTCGGCGCGACGACCCTGAACGAGTACCGGAAGCACATCGAAAAGGATCCCGCGCTGGAACGCCGTTTCCAGCCCATCCTCGTCAAGGAGCCGACGGTCGAGGACACCATCGCCATCCTCCGTGGCCTGAAGGAGCGCTACGAGGTCCATCACGGGGTCCGCATCAAGGACACCGCCATCATTGCTGCGGCCACGCTGTCCCACCGTTACATCAGCGACCGGTTCCTCCCGGACAAGGCGGTGGACCTCGTCGACGAGGCTGCCTCGCGCCTGCGCATTGAGTTGGACAGCCTGCCCGCGGAGATCGACGTCCTTGAGCGCCGAACGATCCAGCTCGAGATCGAACGGCAGTCCCTCAAGGACGAGAAGGATCCGACAACCCTGGAGCGCCGTGAAAAGATCGACCGGGAACTGGCCGATATCCGGGACGACATGGACCGGATGAAGCGCCACTGGTCAGCGGAGAAGGAATCCATCAAGAAAATCCAAACCTTGAAGGAGGAGATGGAGGCTCTCAAGACCGACGAACTGAACGCCCAGCGGGAGGGCAATCTGGCGCGTGCCGCCGAGATCCGCTACGGCAAGCGCGTGGAGCTGGACCGCCGGCTCGAAGCGGAGCAGTTCGCCCTCGCCGATGTCCAGAAGGACCAGAAAATGCTCAAGGAAGAGGTCGATGAAGAGGACATCGCGGAGGTTGTCGCGAACTGGACAGGCATTCCCGTCACCCGCATGATGGAATCCGACGTCCAAAAATTGATCCACATGGAGAAACGCCTCCGGAAGCGGGTCATCGGACAGGATGAGGGCATTGCTGCCGTCTCCAGCGCTCTGAGACGGGCACGCGCGGGGCTGCAGGACCCCAACCGCCCGATCGGCTCGTTCATCTTCATGGGGCCGACCGGCGTCGGCAAGACGGAACTGGCGAGGGCGCTGGCCGAGTTCATGTTCGACAGCGATCAGGCCATGATCCGGATCGACATGTCCGAGTTCATGGAAAAGCACTCGGTTTCGCGGCTGATCGGTGCCCCGCCGGGCTATGTGGGCTACGACGAGGGCGGTTACCTGACGGAGGCCGTTCGGAGGAGGCCCTACACGGTTGTCCTCTTCGACGAGATCGAGAAGGCCCATGCGGACGTCTTCAACATCCTTCTCCAGATCCTGGACGACGGACGGCTGACGGACGGGCACGGACGGACAGTGGATTTCAAGAACACCATCATCATCATGACGTCCAATATCGGCAGCCAGTGGCTCCAAGATCCTTCCGGGGACGAAGCCACACGCCGCGAACGTATGATGGAGGCGCTGCGCGCGGCCTTCAAGCCGGAATTTCTCAACCGGATCGACGACATCGTCATCTTCCGGTCCCTGACGCTGGCCGACATCGACCGCATCATCGATATCCAGATGGGGCTGATCGAAAAGCGCCTTGCCGAGCGGAAGTTGTCCATTGAATTGACAGAGACGGCGAAAAACTATATAGCCGAGGCAGGTTACAGTCCCGTCTACGGCGCCCGACCCCTCAAGCGCGTCCTGCAGAAGCTCGTCCTGGACCGCTTGGCCATGGATCTGCTGGAATCCTCCTGGCGGGAGGGCGACCGGATTACCGTCGATGTGGAAGGGGAAAAGATCATTTTCAAATAACAGGCATCAAGAGGATCAAGGGCAAAGGGCGAACAGGTTGAAAGAACCCGGCCCTTGACCTTCGACCTTTTGCCTACGGAGGGACAGATGAATTCATTCAAAACGGCCTTGCTGCTCGGGGCCCTCACGGGGCTTCTCCTGCTGATCGGCGGGTATTTCGGCGGTCGGACGGGGCTCGTGATCGCCTTTGCCTTCGCCATGATCATGAATTTCGGAAGCTATTGGTTTTCAGACAAGATCGTCCTGAAAATGTACCGCGCCCAGCCGGTGACGGAAGCGGAGGCGCCGGAGCTCTACCGCGTCGTCCGGGACCTGTCCATGAAGGCCTCGCTGCCCATGCCCCGGGTCTGCATCATCCCGCAGGACACGCCCAACGCCTTTGCCACCGGCCGTAACGAAAAGCACGCCGTCGTCGCCGTCACGGAGGGGATCCTGCGCATCCTGAGCCGGGACGAGTTGGAGGGCGTCCTCGCCCACGAGTTGACCCACATCAAGAACCGGGACATCCTCGTCGGCTCCATCGCGGCAACGCTGGCCGGGGCGATCGTCATGATCGCCAATATGGCCCAGTGGGCGGCCATCTTCGGCGGCGTGAGCCGGGACGACGATGACAGCGGGGGGGGAATGATCGGCCTGATCCTCACGGCCATCCTCGCCCCGATCGCAGCCACGATCATCCAGATGGCGATCTCTCGCTCACGGGAATACATGGCTGACGAGGGCGGGGCGCGTATCTCGGGGAAGCCCTACGGACTCGCCGGGGCTCTTGAAAAGCTCTCCCGGGCCTCCCAGGCCCTCCCCATGAACGCCAAGCCAGCCACGGCCCACATGTTCATCGTCAATCCCCTGACGGGGCGGTCGCTGATGAACCTCTTCAGCACCCATCCGCCCATCGAGGAGCGGATCGCGCGGCTGCGCAGCATGAGACCGATGTAACGAGACGGGCGGCGGGCAAGGGACGGAAATCCTAACGCCCCGCGCCTGACGCCATCAGCCGTTTTGGGAGGTTGACATGGAAGAAGAGAAGAAAGAAACGGGTTTCGTCATCAAGGATCGGCGCCATTTCGACGAGTCCGGAGAGGTCCGGACCGAAGAGGCCAAAACCATGCCCCCACCCGCGGCGGAAACCGGCGCGGTTCCGCCCGACACCGCCTCCGAAGCGCCCGGACGGACGGATGCCGCCCCCGCGTCCCCACAGGACGCGCCCGGGGAAGAGCAGACCTATCCGGCCATTGATTTCCAGAATTTCATCCTCTCCCTGAGCACGACGGCCATGTACCATTTCGGTGATTTTCCCGACCCCACCACCGGAGAAACCCGGCGCAACCTCTCCGCAGCCAAGCAAACCATCGACATCCTGGGCATGCTAAGGGACAAGACGGAGGGGAACCTGAAGGACGCAGAAAAGCAGCTTCTCGAGGGCCTGCTCTTCGAGCTGAGAATGCGCTACGTCAAGGAAAAGCGCACCCGATGATCACCAGGCTGTCCCCCGCCAAGGTCAATCTCCACCTCAAGGTGCTGCGAAAGCGCCCGGACGGCTACCATGACTTGGCCACGCTCATGCAGCGGATCAGCCTCTACGACGAGATGAGCTTCGCCCGCCGGTCGGAGGGCGTTTCTCTGCATTGCCCCGACGGCACCCTCCCCGAAGACGGGAACAACATCGTCTGGCGCGCGGCCGCGGCCCTGCTCACCCATGCCCCGGACCCCGGGGGAGTGGACATCACCCTGAAGAAGCGCATCCCCCTCGCCGCCGGTCTCGGCGGGGGAAGCTCGAACGCGGCGACAACCCTTCTGGCCGTCAACGAACTGATCGGATCCCCTTGTAACCTTCAGGAGTTACTTCATGTCGGCGCAACACTGGGCGCCGACGTTCCGTTTTTCATCTTCGGTCGTACCGCCTGGGCCTTCGGGATCGGCGATCGCCTGAAAGTCGCTCCGGAGGTCCCCCGCTTCTGGTTCGTTCTGGTCAATCCCGGGTTCGCCTTGTCCACAAAAATCATTTATGAAAAACTCAATTTCAGATTGACAAACCGGTCAATAAATTATAGCATCCCGCGATTTTGTGAAGCGGGTGATTGGGCAGCGGGTCTTTACAACGATCTGGAGAAGGTTTCGATCCGGCTTCATCCGGAATTGGCGGACATCAAGGGATATCTCCTCGACCTCGGCGCCATAGGGGCGCTCATGTCGGGCAGCGGTCCCACCGTCTTCGGGCTTTTCGCTACGGAAGACGGCGCAGAAACCGCGGAGGTCGCGCTGAAGCGGTTCTCACCCTATTCCGTGTTTGTGGCCCGAACGCTCTGAAGACGGCCTCTTACATCCCCTTTACTGATGCATCGGCGTTGGGGTGTCGTCAAGCGGTAAGACACAGGCCTTTGGAGCCTGCATTCGGAGGTTCGAATCCTCCCGCCCCAGCCAGACTATCCGCACACGATCGAGGCGATAAATGCTTGAACGAATCAGACTGTTCTCCGGCAATGCGAACCGGCCCCTGGCGGAAAGGATCTGTCAGAAGCTCGGCGTTTCCCTGGGCAAGGCCCATGTGACCACCTTCAGCGACGGGGAAACCCGCGTCGAGATCGACGAAAACGTCCGGGGCATGGATGTCTTCATCATCCAGTCGACCTGCTCCCCGGTCAACGTCACCCTCATGGAGTTGCTCATCATGATCGACGCCATGAAACGGGCCTCCGCCGACCGGATTACGGCCGTCATCCCCTATTACGGGTATGCGCGACAGGACCGCAAGGTGGCGCCGCGGGCGCCGATCTCCGCAAAGCTCGTGGCCGACCTCCTGACGACGGCCGGAGCGAACCGGATCCTCTCCATGGACCTCCATGCCGGCCAGATCCAGGGATTCTTCAACATCCCCGTGGACAACCTCTTCGCTACGCCGGTCCTCCTCGATTATATGAAACGCAACTACAGCGATAACGTCGTGATCGTGTCCCCCGACACGGGCGGCGTGGAGCGGGCGCGCGCCTTCGGCTCCCGTCTGGGCGCGAGCCTGGCCATTATCGACAAACGGCGGGAAGGCCCCAACGAGGCGCAGGTCATGAACATCGTTGGACAGGTGGAAGGCAAGAAGGTCATCATTCTGGACGACATGATCGACACCGCGGGAACCGTCGTCCGTGCCGCCAAAGCCCTGACGGAACAGGGCTCCCTGGAGGTGTCGGTCTGCTGCACGCACCCGGTGCTCTCCGGACCGGCGATTGACCGCCTGGAATCGTCCGACCTGAAGGAAGTCATCGTCACGGACACGATCCCGCTTCACGAACGCGCCCTGGCATGCCAGCGCATCAAGGTCCTCTCGGTCGCCGTTCTTTTGAGCGAAGCCGTCCGCAGGATTTACTATAACGATTCGGTGAGTTCACTTTTCATTTAGGAGGCAGTCTTTATGGAGACAGCGGAACTGAAAGTCCAGATCCGTCAGGAAGCCGGCAAAGGACCCGCGCGGCGGCTGCGAAACGTAGGGTCGATCCCGGCCATATTCTACGGGCAAAAGACCCAGAACCAAATGCTGGCGGTCAAGACCGCCGAATTGATGAAACTTCTGCGCGGCGGCGATGAGAACATCTTTATCAGGTTGTCGTTCGACGAGGCCGGACAGAGCCGTGAAAAGCTCGTCATGATTAAGGAGATGCAGTCGAACCCCACCACAGGCAAGCTCCGGCACGTGGACTTCTACGAGATCAGCATGGACCAGGCCTTCACTTTCGATGTCCCGTTGCATTTTTCGGGTATCCCCGTCGGCGTAAATAACGGAGGCGACCTGCAGCATCTGAAGCGGGAAATAAAGGTTTCCTGCCTGCCCGCACGGCTTCCGGAGGCGATTTCCGTGGACATCAGCAACGTCGAGATCGGCGATGCGCTCAAGATCGGCGACCTGGCCATTCCGGAAGGTCTCACCGTCCTGGACCACGCGGACGTCGCCGTGGTCGCGGTGAGCGCCAAGAAGGAAGCCAAAGTCGTCGTGCCAGAGGGAGAGGAAGAGGCCGTGAAGGAACCTGAGCGGATCAGCGACGACAAGAAGGCCAAGGAGGAGTAGCCATTCCCCGTCAGGGAGGAGACCGTGCACCTGATCATCGGTCTGGGCAACCCGGGGCGCCGCTATGAAAAGACCCGGCACAACATGGGCTTCCGGGTAATAGAGCGGTTGTCCGAGGCGCATGACATCCCCCTGACCGACAACCGTTTCGACAGCGTCGTCGGAAAAGGTGCGATGGGCGGCGCCGCCGTGTTGCTGGCCAAACCCCAGACCTTCATGAACCTGAGCGGTCAGGCGGTGCGCAAGCTCTTTGATTACTTCAGAATCGCGACGGAAGATGTCGTCGTCGTCCATGACGATCTGGATCTGCCCTTCGCTGAAATCAGGCTGAAATACGGCGGCGGCCACGGCGGGCACAAGGGGTTGATCTCCGTTATGCAGCACCTGGGTTCACGCGATTTCAGCCGGGTGCGCATGGGCATCGACCGGCCGACGGCCCGGGAAGACGTGGAACGGTACGTTCTGGAACCCTTCGCGCCCGAGGAAAAGGATCGGTTGTCCATGCTGCTGGAAACGGCGGTGGAAGCGATCGGGGAGATCGTTTCATCCGGAATCCGGGCGGCAATGGGGAAATATAATGGCAAAGCCATAAAAAATTCTAATGAGGAGGTTTAATGATGCATAAGGGTAAACGTTTTTGGTCCATTTTATGCTCCGTATTCATCATGTTGCTCATGATGACGCCGGCAGCCCTTGCCAGCGAAGCGGACATCGTACTGCCCGACCTGTCCCTGGTCATGTTCGGGACACTGAACGGGCTTTTAGTGCTTAAACTCGGGCTCATTGTCTGCGTTATCGGGATGGCGTTCGGCTGGATGCAGTACCGGCAGACGAAACGCCTACCGGCCCACCAAGCGATGCTCGACGTCTCCGCCACAATCTGGGAAACCTGCAAGACCTACGTCCTGCAGCAGGGCAAGTTCCTCGCCGGTCTGTGGATCCTGATCGCCCTCTGTATGCTCTATTACTTCGGCGTCCTGTCCCAAATGGATGCGACCAGCATCATCGTCATTCTCCTGTGTTCGATCGCGGGCATTCTCGGTTCTTACGGGGTGGCCTGGTTCGGCATCCGGATCAACACGGTCGCCAACTCACGCGCCGCTTTCGCATCCCTGAGCGGCCAACCCCTGAATATCGTCAACATCTGCCTGCGTTCCGGCATGAGCGTGGGACTGCTGCTGGTCAGCATCGAGCTCTTCTTCATGATCCTCATTCTGGCCTACTTCCCCATGGAACTGGCCGGTCCCAGCTTCATCGGCTTCGCCATCGGTGAGTCCCTCGGCGCCAGCGCACTGAGAATCTGCGGGGGTATTTTCACCAAGATCGCCGATATCGGTTCCGACCTCATGAAGATCATCTTCCACCTTCCCGAAGACGATCCCAAGAACCCTGGTGTCATCGCGGATTGCACCGGCGACAACGCGGGCGACTCGGTCGGCCCCACGGCGGACGGCTTCGAAACCTACGGTGTCACGGGCGTTGCGCTCATCACCTTCCTGGCCCTGGCCCTGGCCGACAACCCCGTCATGGGCGGCAAGCTGATCGTCTGGATCTTCGCCATGCGTATCCTTATGATCCTTACGTCCCTGGCTTCCTACTTCGTGAACGACATTCTGAGCAAGTCCCTGTTCGGCGACAAGAAGCAGTTCAATTTCGAGCACCCCCTGACCAACCTGGTCTGGATCACGTCGATCGTCTCGATCTCGGTCACCTTCTGGGCGAGCCATTTCCTCCTGGCCGATCTGCCCAACATCGGCGGCATGCCGCTCTGGCTGGCACTTTCGATCATCATCAGCTGCGGCACCATCGCCGGCGCCCTCATCCCGGAGTTCACGAAGGTCTTCACGAGCACCAGTTCCCGTCACTGCGACGAGGTCGTCAATGCCTCCCGCCAGGGCGGTGCATCGCTGAACATCCTGTCCGGACTGGTGGCCGGCAACTTCTCCGCCTTCTGGGAGGGCCTGACGATCCTGGTCCTCATGTTCATCGCCTACTTCGTTTCCCAGACGCCCTCCGTCATGGAAATCATGCCGCCGGCGTTCAAATTCGCCGCGCCGGTCTTCGCCTTCGGTCTGGTGGCCTTCGGCTTCCTGGGCATGGGTCCCGTGACCATCGCCGTCGACAGCTTCGGCCCGGTCTCGGACAACGCCCAGTCCATCTATGAGCTCTCCATGATCGAATCCCGCAAGGATGCCAAGGACGTCGTGAAGCAGCACTACGGCATCAGCCCCGATTTCGAGATGGCGAAACACTGTCTCGAATCCGCGGACGGCGCGGGCAACACCTTCAAGGCCACGGCCAAGCCGGTCCTGATCGGCACCGCCGTCGTCGGCGCCACCACGATGGTCTTCGGGATCATCATCCTCCTGGAGAAGATGTTCGGTGACGTCATCGCCAAACTCAGTCTCGTCCAGCCCGAGGTCATCCTCGGCCTCCTGATGGGCGGCTGTGTCATCTACTGGTTCACCGGCGCCTCCATCCAGGCCGTCGTGACGGGCTCCTACCGGGCCGTCGTCTACATCAAGGACAACATCGACCTGAACAAGAAGGAAGCGTCGATCAAGGACAGCAAGGAGGTCGTCCGGATCTGCACGATCTACGCCCAGAAGGGGATGATCAACATCTTCATCGTGATCTTCTTCCTGGCCCTGGGACTCGCCTTCGTCAACCCCTACTTCTTCATCGGCTACCTGATCGGTATCGCCTTCTTCGGTCTGTTCCAGGCAATCTTCATGGCCAACGCCGGCGGCTGCTGGGACAACGCCAAGAAGATCGTCGAGGTCGACCTGAAGCAGAAGAACACCCCGCTCCACGAGGCCTCCGTGGTCGGCGACACCGTCGGCGACCCCTTCAAGGATACCTCGTCGGTTTCCATGAACCCGATCATCAAATTCACGACCCTGTTCGGCCTGCTCGCGACGGAGATCGCCGTGACCATGACGAACGTGGGGCTAAAGACGGGTCTGGCGGCTTTGTTCTTCCTGATCGCCATGATCTTCGTTTACCGGTCCTTCTACGGCATGCGGATTTCGGCCGAGAAGCTGTAACCGATTCCAGCCGTCGTTTATGAGACGGTGGGCATCAACCTGAACCCAAAGGGGTGGCCGTCAATCGGCCGCCCTTTCTTTTCGCCGTTCCACGGACACGTCTCGCAAGAACCGGGCGCGCGATCTCACGGCGATAATCTCCCCTGAAGCGCGTCATATCCCCGTCCCCGGAACGCTTCCTCATTGTTCTTGGCCTTGACACCTCCAGCCTTTACGTTTATAGATCGACCCGGATGTCAAGGCCCTCCGGCTTCGCTCCCGATGAAACCCGCGGGCCAGCCCAATCCACCACCGGACGGGATTCTCCATGGGGTTTAACTGCGGTATCGTCGGCCTTCCCAACGTCGGAAAATCCACGATCTTCAACGCCCTGACCGCGGCCGGCGCCGAGGTTGCGAATTACCCCTTCTGCACGATCGATCCCAATATCGGGATCGTCGTCGTTCCCGATCCGCGACTGGAGGCGCTTGCCCGAATCCTTTCGCCGCCGAAGGTCACCCCGACCACGATGGAATTCGTCGACATCGCCGGTCTCGTCACGGGCGCAAGTCGCGGGGAAGGCCTGGGCAACAAGTTCCTGGGACACCTCCGGGAGGTGGACGCCCTGATCCACATCATTCGATGCTTTCAGAACCCGGACGTGGTCCATGTCGTCGGTGCGGTTGATCCCCTCCGCGACCGTGAGGTCGTGAACACGGAGCTGATCCTTGCCGATCTTGATACCGTCGAGCGGCGCCTGGAGAAGACCGAGCGTCTGGCGAAGGTTGGAGACAAGGGCGCCCGCAAAGCGACGCTTTTCCTGACCCGGCTTCGGGACGTCCTCGGGCGTGGATTGCCGGCCCGCAGTCTGATCCCCGATGAAGAGCACGGGGAGGATGAGGCCTTGCGTCGGGAGATGCACCTCCTGACTGATAAACCGGTCCTCTACGTGGCCAACGTCAGTGAGTCGATGCTGAAGGCGCCCTCCCCCCCCGTCGAGGCGTTGGAACAGGCCGCCGCCCAGGAGGGGTCGCTTGTCGTGACGATCTGCGGGGATATGGAGGCTGAAATCGCCGAACTGCCCCCGGAGGAGCGCCGAGGCTTTCTCGATGACATGGGGTTGGCCGAACCGGGCCTGGCGAAACTGATCCGAGCCGGGTACGATCTCCTCAACCTCATCACCTTCTACACCACCGTCGGTCCCGAGCTCCGGGCATGGACGATTCCCCGCGGTACGCCGGCTCACCAGGCAGCCGGCAGGATCCATACGGATATGGAGCGTGGGTTCATCCGGGCGGAGATCCTGCACTATGATGATTTTCTCGCCGCGGGGGGAATCGCACCGGCCCGGGAGAAGGGACTTCTCCGGTCGGAAGGGAAATCTTACCGGATGATGGACGGGGACATCGCGCTGTTTCGATTCAACGTGTAAAAAGGACAAAAAAATGGCGGATGGAAAAGGAGGGAACCAAAAACCATCCGCCATTCATTAAAACTGAAAGGTCGCATGCAGCCGATTCCTTTCAGACCCGTTAAGGGGGGTCGGTGGGTGGAAAGGAGGGAACAGAAACCACCCACCGATAAAAAACATTTTAGAGATCTTTTCCTACATCCTCCCGGGAGCCCAGAACTGTTGCACCTGTCTCCCCCCTATTCTCCTCGGCGTTCTTTTTCTCCGGGGTGTCACCGCCCCCATCCGCGGATCCCGAAATGAAGAATTCATATTCGGTCGCCCTGTCGGGTTTCGATGGAAACGCTAATCGATGACTTCCCCTACCGCTTCGTTTTTCCTCCGGCTTCATGAATCCTGCTGCTATGATTGCGGTGAGACCTCTAAGATTGGCACCTTTCCAAAATTTAACCCGATAAATTTCAATTCAAAGGTTTTTCGCCCACCCGATGTCTCTTTTTGCTTTTGTAGATACAAGATCAATGCCAGTTCTATCCCCTGATGCGTCCTCCGGGCAGCCCAATAATGTATCTTGCCGTTTCTTTAGGCTTATTTATTTTTTCCTCGTTGCGACTTGACCGAGACAATCCTCCTCCGTTCGTCAAAGCGCAAGGAAATTAAGCGATGGCCTGCGTCGATTGTGCGCATTTCGCACAGGTAACGAACGATGATTGGGGGGAAATCGCCGATCCACGGTGCGGGAGCGTCTGTTCGGTATCTGCACGCTATGTGCTAATTCCGCACGATCTGTTCCGAACCGGGGGCCAGTGGCTCCTCGAAGGCCTGTTCGAGTTTCTTCTGCTCCCGGATGAACTTGTAGCGCGAGATTCCCAGCAGGCGGGCGGCGGCTGTCATGTTCCCCTTCGTCAGGTTGAGGGCTTCCTGGAAAAGCTTGCGTTTCACCTCGCTGGTCACCCGGTCCAGAACGAGATCGTAATGGATCCCCTCCGGCGACATGCGGGGAATCAGGATATCGGTCCGGAGCTGCGGTTCTGATTTCGTCACGGCCATCTTGATCTCGCCGGGAAGATGTTCGGGGGCGATCATGGTTCCCTCCTGCTGGAGGATCATGACCCGCTCGATGATGTTCCGCAACTCCCGGACATTACCCGGCCACTGGTACGCCCGCAGGATCCGTTCCGCATCCAGGCTGAATCCCTTAATCCTTTTCTTGAACTTCCGGTTGAACTCATCGAGATAATAATTCGCCAGCAGAAGAATGTCATCCTCCCGTTCCCTTAGGGGCGGGATAACGACCGGGACGACGCTGATGCGATAGTAGAGATCTTCACGGAAGATGCCGTCCGTCACCATGCGCCCCAGGTCCCGGTTGGTGGCAAAAATGAACCGGACGTCGATGGGGATGTTCTCATTGCCCCCCAGTCGCCTGATATGACCGTCTTCGAGCATCCGCAGAAACTTCGCCTGGACATGGATGCTCATGTCGCCGATCTCGTCGAGCAGGATCGTGCCGCCACTGGCATACTCGAGCAGACCGATCTTGCGCTTCCGCGCGTCCGTAAAGGCGCCCGCCTCGTAGCCGAAGAGTTCGCTTTCCAGAAGCGTCCCCGGGATCGCGGCACAATTCACATCTACGAAGGGCTTGGCGTGCCGGTTGCTCTGGCGGTGAATGGCACGGGCCATGAGCTCCTTCCCCGTCCCGCTTTCCCCCTGCACCAGGATGTTCGTGTCGTGGGCCGCCACCTCCCGGATGATGTGAAAGATCCCGATCATCTTCTGGGACGTTCCCAGAATGTTGTGGAACCCCAGCAGCCGGTCCTCCCGCTCTTTCAGCTTCTCGACCTCCGTC
>JALNWL010000032.1 GCA_023230905.1 Syntrophales bacterium | reverse complement strand
CAGGTCGACGCCGCCGGCCAGTACGAGGATGAGAAAAAGGAAGAGGGAAACCCCGTAGAGGAGGGCCTTGTCGATGGCGAAGGCCGCGAAGCGACGCCAGAAGCCGCCGTACCGGATCGAGGTCATGTCCCGTCGTTCCCCTTTTCGGCGGTCCCGAGGGTCTCCCGTTCATACTGCACGATGGCGAGCGCCGCCACCGCCGCCGTTTCCACCTTCAGGACCCGGCGGCCGAGGCTCGCGATGAGAAACCCGTGCCCCTTCGCCAGCCGGACCTCCGCCTCCGTGAAGCCTCCCTCCGGACCGATGACGACCGTACACGGCCGGCCCTTCAGGTCCGTCAGCCCGCGCAGCAGGTTCCGGAGGCCGGTCTCGCGCTCCTCTTCCCAGAGCATCAGGCGGACCGCCCCGTCTTCCGGCGCGGCGACGATGTCCTCAAAGGAGGCGATGTCCTCCACCCGCGGAATATCCGCGCGCCGGGACTGCCGGCAGGCCTCGACGGCAACGGTCTGCCAGCGGGCGACCCTCTGCCGGGCCTTCTCCGCCGTGAGACGGGGGATGGAGCGCTCGGAGGGGAAGGGCCGGATCGCCGTAACCCCCAGTTCCGTGGCCTTCCGGATGACGGCCTCCATCGTTTCCCCCTTGGGGAGGGCCTGGGCGAGGGTTAGGGGCAGGGCGTCCGCGGGAACCACGCGGCAGACGCCGACCTGAACGCTCACGCCGTCCCGGTCGATGCCCGTCATGTGGGCCCGTCCCTCCCGTCCCTGGCCGTCGAACAGGACCAGGGCGTCGCCCTCCCGGAGGCGGAGGACCGTCCGCAGGTAGCGGCGCCAGTTGCCGTCCAGGACGCAGGTCTCCCCGACGGCAAAGGGGTGGGGATAGTAGATGCGGGGTGCGGTCAAGGCGTCTGTTCCTCGTTTTGGAGGACGTAGCAGACCCACTCCTTTTCCGTGATCGTCCGGCGCGAAACGAACGGGGGGGCAAAAAAGTGCGCCTCCATTTCCGGCCGGTTCTGATCGATGATTCCGGACAGCACCAGATAGCCGCCGGGCGTCAGCAGCGACACGAGATGGGATCTCAGACTGACCAGAAGCCGGGCCGTCAAGTTGGCGATGATCAGGGAAAAGGGATCGTGCAGGGTCGTCACGTCCCGATTGACGATTTTGACCCGGTCTTCGACCCCGTTGATCCGGACGTTCTCCCGGGCGATATCCGCGGCGTTTCGGTCGATGTCCACGCACACGACCGCCTCCGCGCCGAGCTTGGCGCTGGCGATGCCCAGGATCCCCGTCCCGGTGCCGACGTCGAGGACCCGCGCCTTCCGAACGGAGCGGTTCTTGAGCAGGATGTCCTCCATCGCCTCCAGGCACATGCGGGTCGACGGATGCTGCCCCGTGCCGAAGGCCATGCCGGGGTCGATATCGATGACGATGTCGTGCCCCTGCGGCGTGAAGCGTTCCCAGGTGGGCTTGATCACGATGTTTTTACTGACCCGGAGCGGTTTGAAGTATTTTTTCCACTGCTCGCCCCAGTCCGGATCGTCGATGGTTTCGGTCGTCAGCGTGACCGGGTCGTATTCGGGAAAGAGCTTCCCCAGGCTCGCCAAATACGTTTCCAGGCGCGCCAAGCGGTTCTCCAGGCGCGTATCCACGGGCAGAAAGGCGTTGAGCTTGTCGAGCGCCGCCGGCCGATCATTCGGGGCAAAGGGCTCCAGCACCTCCTGATAGGCCCCCTGGGCGCCGATCTCCGTCACGTAATTGGCGAGCGCGTCGACCAATTCCGGCGGCGTCGACAGTTCGATCTTGAACCAGCGTTCCCGCTTGTCTGGCGTCATTCCCTGTTTCGCCGGCATGGCGGTCCTCCCTTGTTTGGCCCCGGGCAGGCGTTGCGTGTTGAGGCCCTCTCGTGTTTATAACCTTTTCCCCCGGACTTTTCAAGAGGGCGCGGGGGTTGCCTGAATGATGAGGGAACCTTTCCCCCTCCCGAAAACCCTTGGGCGTGAGGCAACGGGGGGCGGCGACCGGGAAAGGGCGTGGCCGCCTCCCCTAGTCGCGGTAGAAGCGGATCCCGTCGACCCACAGGGAGCCGGCGACGTCTCCGTTCATTTTCTGGTTGAGGCCGATCTGAAATCCTTCCACGCGCTCGAGACGCAGGACCTGGTCACCGGGCCGGGCCCCGTACATGGCCGCCGCTCCCTGCTTGATCCAGCCCCGGGCGACGACCATCTGCGCAAAGGGGATGCGGATCCTCCCCCAGGCCGGACCGGCTTCGAAGAAACCCGTCCAGGCGTCGACCCGGTTCGGGTCGTCGGGCATGGACGTCATGACCATGACCTGGGCATGGACCGTCTCCGTCGCCCGGGCGTCGAACGCGATCCCGTCGTAGAGGGACAGGTCCCGTTTCTTGCGGTTGTCGATGCGTGCCCACTCCGGGTTTCTTCCCGGAACGAGCCGATAGTCGATCCGCATCGATCGCCCGGAATCGGCGCTGCCATCCGCACGGTCGAGTTCCGTCCGGAAAAAGGGCGCCGTCCGTCCCGTGGCGACCATGATCCAGGAGGGGTCGCGGACGGGGGATTCGAACGTTTCGTCGAAGGGGCCGGAATCGCGGATCTCTGAGGCCTTCAGGAGGGCCGTTTTCACGTGAATGGCCGACATCGCCTGCGAGGTCCGGACATTGACGAGCCGCAGGTGGATGTCCCATTCGCCCGCCACCTCGGCGAGGGTACCCGTCAGGAGCAGATCCGCCATCATCAGCTTTCCGAGAACGTCCCCGGGTTTCTCCCGGGCCAGTCCGCTCTGGCTGAGCGTGAGCTCGTTCATCACCGCCTTGAGCTTTTGCCGCTCGACGACGTTGAACTGGCCGGAATCGATCAGGGCCGTGGTCAGGCCTTCCAGGGTCACGCGCCCCTGATCCTTCTCCCGGCCGCGGATCACCTCGAAGTCCACGATGGCGATCGTCTTCTTGGGGATCGTCAGGCGGACGGGGACGCCGGCGGGCAGGGGCTCGGGTTTGTCCAGCGCAACCGTCACGGTGGCGCCGCGCACCTCCCCGACGGTCGCGGGTTTCCCGTTGACGTCCGTCCTCATCCCTTCGATGATCAGGCTCTTCCGGATCAGGGCCTGGGCGATCTCGCCGACGGGTGAGCCCGGCGTCTTGCCCATCTCCGGCAGCTTCATTGCCAGGGCGAGGCCGTTTCCGGCGGGACCCTGGACCGTTCCCTCGAGATACAGGACGCTCGCGGGCTCCGGCGGTGCCTTTGTCGGGGCAACGGTGGCGCAGGACCAGGAAAAGAGTGCGAGCGCAGCGGCCAGGAGCGGCATGACAGGCTTCATCGTTTCACCTCCGCGGACCGGGACCCGCCCGGAAACCGGCGACGGACGAAAGATAGGCATTCTCCCACGCCCGGAGTATGGCCAGAATGAAAGCGGGTGTCAATAAAATAGTGACTTCGACGCTGCGCCGCCGCCCGGTCCCGCCTTGAATTTTGCGGGTCTTCATGATACCTTCCCAACCGGTGTTTCGGGCCCCGGCTTGAATCGTCCCGGGCGCCGGGCGGGAAGGAGCCGATGAACTATTATCCCATCTGTCTGAACGTTGCGAAGAAGCGATGCGTGGTCATCGGCGGCGGCCAGGTGGCCGCGCGCAAGGTGGAGCGCCTGCTCGACTGCGGCGCCGACGTGGTCGTGGTCAGCCGCGCCCTCGCGCCGGAACTGGCGGCCTGGACGGCGGAAGGGCGGATCGTTCACCGGGAGTCCGAGTACCACGCCGCCTGTCTGGACGGGGCCTTTCTCGTCATCGGAGCGACCGACCGCGAAGACGTGAACGCGGCGGTCTCGCGGGACGCCCGGGCCCGGGGGCTGCTCGTCAACATCGTCGACGCGCCGGCCCACTGCAACTTCATCCTGCCCTCCCTGCACCAGCAGGGCGACCTCGTGATCGCCGTCTCCACCGGGGGGAAGAGCCCGGCCCTGGCGAGAAAAATGCGTGAGGAATTCGCGCGTATCTACGGCTGGGAGTACGGCGTGCTCGTCGAGATCCTGGGGGAGCTCCGGGAGCGGATCATGGCCCGGGGGCGTCCCCCGGATGAGAACAAACAGCGCTTCGACGCCGTGGTCGGGTCCGATGTCCTCGAGGCGATTCGCCGCCGGGACGCCGAAGCGGTCCGCGGGCTCATCCTCCGGCTGACCGGCGAGGATCTGCCCGTGTCCTTCCGGGAAGGAGCGGAACCCTGATGGACATTCTTCTGTTCCGGGCGGCGCTGTCGCTGTATCTCGTCAGTTGTCTGGGCTACCTCTCATCACTTTTCGCCCGGCGGGTTCTCGTCGCGAAATACGCCGGCTGGGGCCTGCTCGCGGCCCTCGTCGTCCACACCCTGGCCTTCGGCGCGCGCTGCCTCGCGACGCATCAGAACCCGCTCGTCAACATCTACGCCGCCCTGTCCTTCTTCGCCTGGGTCCTCGCGGCCGTCTACCTGGTCTTCCAGGTGCGGACGAAGACGCGCGTTCTGGGGGTCCTGGTTGCGCCGGCCGTCGTCATCCTGATGATGGCCGCCTCCGCCGGCCTCGGGGGGGCGGTGGCCCTGCCGCCGATCCTCCGGGGGCACCTTGTTTCGGTGCACGTCGTCCTCGCGGTGATCGGTGAGGCCTGCCTGGCCCTGGTCGGGCTGGCGGGCGCGATGTACCTCCTGCAGGATCGCCTCATCCGGAAAAAGCGGGCGACACGGCTGCTCCGGCTCCTGCCGCCGCTCGAGGATCTGGACCGGATCAACCACCTTGGCCTCCTGTGCGGATTCCCCCTTCTGACCCTCGGGGTGATCGCCGGCGCACTCTGGGCGCGGACGGTGTGGGGGACGCACTGGCCGGGGGATCCGAAACTGGTCTGGACGCTCCTGGCCTGGGCGCTCTACGGGCTACTCCTGCACCAGCGGCTGGCCCTCGGCTGGAAGGGGCGCCGCATGGCCATCGGCGCGCTGACGGCGATCGGCTTTCTCCTGGCGGCCCTGGCGGCGACGGGCCTGTTTTTCCAGTCGGTGCACACCTTTGGCTGAAACGATGCATCTCGTTCTGATCGGCATGAATCACAGGACCGCCCCCCTGGACATCCGGGAGCGCCTTTCCCTGTCCTGCGGGGAGGAGGGCCGCCCCCTGGCGGAGCTCCTCGCGATTCCCGGCGTGGACGAGGCCTTCTATCTCAACACGTGCAACCGTGTGGAGGTCCTGGTCGGGACGGGGACGCCGGACGCGGCCCTGGCGGGACTCAGGGACTTCGTCCTGCGGCACGGCAACCTGTCGGGGGAGATGCTCGAGCGCTGCCTGTATCTGTATCGGGACGAGGCGGCCGTGCGCCACCTTTTCCGCGTCACCGCGAGCCTCGATTCCCTCGTTATGGGCGAACCCCAGATCCTGGGGCAGGTCAAGGACGCCTATCGTTCCTCGGCGGAGGCGAACGCCGCGGGGGCGATCCTGAACCGGGTCCTGCACCACGCGTTCCGCACGGCCAAGCGCGTCCGAACGGAGACGGCCATCGCGGCCAATGCCGTGTCGGTGAGCTTTGCCGCCGTGGAGCTGGCGAAGAAGATCTTTGGGGACCTCCGCGGCAAAACCGGCCTGCTCGTCGGGGCCGGGGAGATGTCGGAGCTCGCGGCGCGGCACCTGCTCGGCCAAGGCGTGGGGCGGATCGTCATCGCCAACCGGACCCTCGCCCGGGCGCAGGAGATGGCCTCGGCCCTCGACGGGGAGGCCGTGGGGTTCGAGCGTCTGCCCGAATGCCTGGAGGCGGCGGATATCGTCATCGCCTCCACGGGGTCGCCGGGCTACGTCGTGACGGCGGAGATGGTCGGCCGGGCGCTGCACCGGCGCCGGAACCGGCTCCTGTTCCTCGTCGACATCGCCGTTCCGCGGGACGTCGAGCCCGCCGCGGCGCGGATCGACAACGTCTACCTCTACAATATCGACGACCTCCAGGGGATCGTGGACGCCAACCTGGCGCAACGGCGCGAGGAGGCCCGGAAGGCCGAAGGGATCATCGACGCGGAGGTCGCGAATTACCTGGAGTGGTTCAACACGCTGGAGGTCGTACCGACCATCGTTTCCCTGAGGGAGAAGGTCGACGCCATCCTGGAGGGGGAACTGGAACGGTCGCATGCCTGGATGCAGCATATGCGCGAGGAGGATCGGGAGAACATCGGCATCCTCGTCCATGCCGTGGTAAACAAGATCCTCCACGACCCCATCACGGGGTTGAAGGAGGAGAGCCAGGATCACGCCGCCCGGCCCTATGTGGCCGCGCTCCGGCGCCTGTTTCATCTGGAGAGCTGAAAAGGATCCCTCGAAGGGAGGACGGACGATCAGAAACCTCATCCGAATCGGCACCCGTGGCAGCCAACTCGCCCTCACGCAGACGAACGCGGTCGCGACCGAGATCCGCAAGCGGCATCCGGCGCTCACGGTCGAGGTGCAGGCGATCCGCACGAAGGGGGACATCATGCAGGACGTCTCCCTGGCGAAGATCGGCGGCAAGGGGCTTTTCGTCAAGGAGATCGAGGAGGCCCTGGTGCGGGGCGAGATCGATCTGGCGGTTCACAGCATGAAGGACGTGCCCGTGGAACTACCGGCGGGGCTCGCGATCGGCATCGTGACGCGGCGAGAGGACCCGCGCGACGTTCTGGTTTCTCGGGACCGGCTGAAGCTCGAGGCGCTGCCGGAGGGCGCCCGTCTCGGGACGGGGTCGCTCCGGCGCGGGTTCCAGCTTCGCAACATCCTGCCCGACGTCGAGATCGTTTCGCTCAGGGGCAATCTCGACACGCGAATCCGCCGGGTCGGGACGGAGGGGCTCGACGGGGTGATCTTGGCGGCCGCCGGGATCCGGCGGATGGGCTGGGTCGAGCGGGTGAGCCAGTTCATCCCCGTGGAAGTCCTGTTGCCCGCCATCGGCCAGGGGGTGCTCGGCATCGAGCACCGGTCCGACGACCGGGAGCTTCTGGAGGCGCTGGCCTTTCTACACGACCGCGAGACCGCGCTGGCGGTTACGGCGGAGCGGGCCTTCCTCGCGGACCTGGGGGGCGGGTGCCAGCTGCCCGTCGCGGCCTACGCACGGCTCCGCGGTCCGGAGCTGGTCTTGCGGGGCCTCGTGGGCAGTCTCGACGGCCGTGCGATGATCCGCGACGAGGTCCGGGGAGCGGCGGACGACGGCGCGACCCTGGGGCGGAGGCTCGCCTCGACGATTCTGGACCGGGGCGGCCGGGCGATCCTCGAGGCGGTCTATGCGTGCGGCGACTGAGGCCGGTGCCCGCCGCGGGCGGGCCTTGTCCGCGCCGGACGGGGGGACGCAGGCCCTCGACGGCGTTATGGGGATGGCTTAAACGACGGAACGGACACGGAGGCGAAGGGGACGGATGGACAAGATCGGCAAGGTCTACATCATCGGGGCGGGTCCGGGAGACCCGGAGCTGATCACGGCCAAGGCGATCCGCTGCCTGAAGGAGGCCGACGTGGTCATCCACGACTACCTGGTCAGCCGCGAGATCCTCCGCCATGCATCGACGTCGGCGCGCTTCATCTACGCGGGCAAGCAGGGGGGCGACCACACCCTGAGCCAGGAGGAGATCAACCGCCGCCTCGTCGAGGAGGCGCGACGGGGCCATACCGTCGCCCGGCTCAAGGGCGGCGATCCCTTCATCTTCGGCCGGGGCGGCGAGGAGGCGGAGGAGCTCGCCCGGGCGGGGATCCCCTTCGACATCATCCCCGGCGTCACGTCGGCGATTGCCGTGCCGGCCTATGCGGGCATTCCCCTGACGCACCGGGGCCTGACCTCCACGCTCGCCTTCGTCACGGGCCACGAGGATCCGACCAAGCCGGCGAGCGACATCGACTGGACGGCCCTGGCGAAGATCGGGAGCCTCGTCTTTCTCATGGGGGTCAAGAACCTGCCGGAGATCGCGGCGCGCCTGGTCGAACAGGGGCGCGATCCGGCCACCCCCGCGGCCCTGATCCGCTGGGGGACAACGCCGGACCAGGAGACGCTAACGGGCACGCTCGCGGACATCGCGGTAAAAGCGCATGCCGAAGGCTTTCGCCCGCCCGCCATCCTGGTGGTCGGCGAGGTCGCGGGGCTGCGCGGGCGCATGAACTGGTTCGAGACAAAACCCCTGATGGGCCGGGGGGTCGTCATCACCCGGCCCGAGGCCCAGGCGGACGAATTCGCCGCCCTCCTGACCGCCCGGGGGGCGCGGGTCCTTCGATTCCCCACGATCGCGATCGCCCCGCCGGAGCGCTGGGATGCCCTGGACGCTGCCCTTGCGCGGCTCGCGACCTACGCCTGGATCGTTTTCACGAGCGCCAACGGCGTGCGCTTCTTCTTCCATCACCTGCGGGAGACGGGCGGCGACATCCGTGACCTCAAGGGGATCCGGCTCGCCACGATCGGCCCGGCGACGGCCGCGACCCTGGAGGCGATGGGCCTCAAGGTGGATCTCGTCCCGGCGTCCTTCCTCTCCGAGGGGGTCGTGGCGGCGTTTGCGGGACAGGACGTCGCCGGGAAGGCCGTGCTTCTCCCGCGGGCGGCCGAGGCCCGGGACGTCATCCCGGAGGGCCTCGCGAAAATGGGTGCAACCTGCGATGTCGCGACCGTCTACCGCACGGTCCGCTCCGATTGGAAGAAGGAGGAACTCGCGGCCTGGCTCGCGGACGGGAAGGTCGACGTGATCACCTTCACCAGCCCCTCGACACTGACGCACTTCAGGGACATCATGGGGCCGGAATTCCGCCTGCCGCCCGCGGTGCGGATTGCCTGCATCGGCCCCGTCACCGCCGCCGCGGTGAAGTGCGCCGGCCTGCCGGTCGACATCCTGCAGGAGACCTACACCATCCACGGCCTCGTCGCCGCCCTGGAGGCGCATTTCTCGTCGCCCTGACGAACCCGGGCCGATCGTTGCGATCCCTCCGCAGCGGGGGAGCGGTCCCGCGAGCGTGCACCCGTTTCCGCCCGCCGGGGCGAACGATTGTTTTGACATTTGCCGGTGGAGGCTATAGAGTTCGGCAGAACGTTGGGGATGACGGCGATGATCGGGATTTCGAAACTGTACTGCGGGGCCGTGGAGCCCGGAGACGTGCTGCGTTACGGGCGCGAGTCGGGGAAGCTGCCCTCCCACCTGCTCCAGTTCTCCGCCGACAAGAAGCCGGTCGTGGTTTGGAACGTCACCCGCCGCTGCAACCTCCGCTGCATCCACTGCTACTCCAGTTCCCGGGACGTCGAATACCGCGATGAATTGTCGACGGCGGAGGGCCGGGCGCTCATCGACGACCTGGCCGATTTCGGTGCGCCCGTCATCCTGTTCTCCGGCGGGGAGCCGCTGATGCGGCCCGACCTTTCGGAGCTGGTGCATCACGCCGCGGCGCGCGGCGTCCGCGCGGTCATCTCGACGAACGGCACGAGAATCACGGAGGCATTCGCCGCGCAGTTCAGGGACATCGGTCTGTCTTACGTGGGGGTGAGCCTGGACGGCCTCGAACCCACGCATGACCGGTTCCGGGGCCGCGCGGGGGCCTTTGCGGAGGCGATCCGGGGCATCCGGATCTGCCGGGAGGCGGGGATCAAGGTGGGCGTGCGCTTTACGATGAACCGGCTGAACGTCCGGGATATCCCCGCCATCTTCGATCTCCTGGAGGCGGAGGACATCCCGCGGGCCTGCTTCTACCACCTCGTCTATTCCGGGCGCGGCTCCAAGCTGATGGAGGAGGACCTGTCCCATGCCGAGAGCCGGGCCGTGCTTGACCTCATCATGGACCGGACGCGGAGCCTCTTCGACCGGGGAAACCCCAAGGAGATCCTCACGGTGGACAACCACGCCGACGGGCCGTACGTCTACCTGCGGCTCCTCAAGGAGGGTCCCCGGCGCGCCGCGGAGGTCCTGGAGCTTCTGAAGATGAACGAGGGAAACAGCTCCGGCAACGGGATCGGCTGCGTGAGCTGGGACGGGGAGGTGCACGCCGACCAGTTCTGGCGGGGGATCTCCTTCGGCAACGTCCGCCGCCGTTCCTTCAGCGAGATCTGGAGCGATACCTCGAACGAACTGATGGCCCGCCTGAAGGACAAGCGCCCGCACCTGACGGGCCGCTGCGCGACCTGCCGCTGGCTCGACGTGTGTGGCGGCAACTTCCGCGCCCGCGCCGAGGCGGCGACCGGCGAGATCTGGGCGCCCGATCCCGCGTGCTACCTGACGGACGAAGAGATCGCCCGGACGTGAGCGGGGAGACGCGCCGGATGTCCGCGCGGCTTTGAAGCCCGCTCACGCTGGGAGCGCCGCCGCCCGAACACAAGATGCCCGAAAGGATCCGACGATGAATTTTCCGGACTATCGACCCCGAAGGATGCGCAAGAACGAGAACTTGCGCCGCCTGATCCGCGAGACGCGGCTCGTCGCGGACAACCTGATCTATCCCCTGTTCGTCGTGCCGGGCAAAGGCGTGAAGAAGCCCATCGCCTCCATGCCGGGGGTCTTCCAGATGTCGGCCGACGTGCTCGTCCAGGAGGTCCGGGAGGCGCGGGAGGCGGGGCTGCCCGCCGTGCTGCTCTTCGGCGTCCCGGAGCGGAAGGACGAGGTTGCCTCCGGGGCCTTCGCCCGCGACGGCGTCGTCCAGCAGGCCCTTCGGCGGATCAAGGACAAAGTGGCCGACATCCTCGTCGTCACCGACGTCTGCCTGTGCGAGTACACGAGCCATGGCCACTGCGGGATGCTCAAGAAGGGCGCGGTGGACAACGACGTGACCCTGGAGGTCCTGGCCGAGACGGCCGTCTCGCATGCCCGGGCGGGGGTCGACATGGTGGCGCCCTCGGCGATGATGGACGGGCAGGTGGGGGCGATCCGCGAGGGCCTGGACGAGGCGGGGTTCGACGACCTGCCCATCATGGCCTACGCGGCGAAGTACGCCTCCGCGTTCTACGGCCCGTTCCGGGAGGCGGCGGAAAGCGCGCCGCAGTTCGGGGACCGGAAGGCCTACCAGATGGACCCGGCGAACGGCGACGAGGCCATCCGCGAGATCACGCTGGACGTGGAGGAGGGTGCGGACGTCATCATGGTCAAGCCCGCCCTCGCGTACCTGGACGTCATCCGCCGCGCGCGGGAGGAGTTCGACCTGCCTCTCGCGGCCTACAACGTGAGTGGAGAGTTCGCGATGATCAAGGCCGCCGCGCAGCTCGGCTGGCTCGACGGCGAGCGGGCGATGTGGGAGGTTCTGACGGCCATCCGGCGCGCCGGGGCGGATATGATCATCACGTATTTCGCCCTGGAGGCCGCGCGGGGCCTGAGAAAGGCGCAGGGCTGAGGGCGAAAGACGCATGGCGGAGAACTCGGGATGAAGAGCCGAGATCCCGTGGCTTCAGGGCTGAGGGTTGAGGGCGCAGGCAAAAGGCAAAAGTGAAGGGCGAAGGGCCCAAGGCTTCAGGGTTGAGGACCCAGGGGTTAGGCCTCAGGCCTCGGGGCAAAGGGAATCGGGGAGGATCGTTTCGGGGGCGAGGATGGCGGACTCGGTCACGCAAAAAAATGCGCCGAAGGGCGGGGAAACGGACGCACGCAAAGCGCGCGCCCTCCCGATCCTGCCCGCCGTACTCCGGATGGTCGCCTGGGAAATTACGCGGAGCTGCAACCTGTCGTGCGTCCACTGCCGGGCGGCCGCCTGCCGGGGGCCGTACCCGGACGAACTGGATACGACCCGCTGCCTGGGACTCCTCGACGAGATCGCCGCCTTCGCGCGGCCGGTCGTCATCCTGACGGGGGGTGAGCCGCTGCTGCGACCGGACGTCTTCGAGCTCGCCGCCTACGGGACCGCTCTCGGCCTGCGGATGGTCCTCGCCACAAACGGGACCCGGGTCGATGACGCCGTCGCCCGGAGGCTGATCGGGGCCGGGATCCAGCGGGTGAGCGTCAGCCTGGACGGCCTCGACGCCGTCTCGCATGACGCCTTCCGGCAGGTTCCCGGGGCCTTCGACGGTGCCCTGGCCGGGATCGCCGCGCTGCGGGAGGCGGGATTGGAGTTCCAGGTCAACACGACGGTGACGCGGGAGAACCTCTCCCAGCTCCCCGGCATCCTCGACTTGGCCGAGCGGCTCGGCGCCGCGGCCCACCACATCTTCCTCCTCGTTCCCACGGGGCGCGGCAAGGATCTGGCAGGGCAGGAGATCGACGCCGAGGCCTACGAACGGACGCTGGAGTGGTTCCATGAGCAGAGCGGCGCCTGCGCCCTCCAGCTCAAGGCCACCTGCGCCCCGCACTACTTCCGCATCCTCCACCAGCGTGGAGGGAAGGTGCGGGCGTCCGGCGCGTCCGACGGGAGCCGGCCCGGTCCGGGCCCGGACGGGGGGGCGGGGAAGTCCGCCCACCCCCTCCACGCCGCAACCCGGGGGTGCCTGGGCGGGAGCGCCTTTTGCTTCATCTCCCACACCGGCCAGGTGCAGCCGTGCGGCTACCTGGAGGTGGATTGCGGACAGGTGCGGGAACGGGGATTCCGGGAGATCTGGGAAACATCGCGGATCTTCACGGATCTGCGCGATCTGAACCGCTACGGCGGGAAGTGTGGGCGCTGTGAATTCATCCGGGTCTGCGGCGGCTGCCGCGCCCGCGCCTACGAGGCCACGGGGGATTATCTCGCGGCCGAGCCGCTGTGCGCCTACGAACCGAAAGGGGCGAGGCGCCCGGACGGGAGAAAGGAAGACGCATGAAACGAATCATCTGGGGATGCGGACTGGCGTTGCTGCTGGTCGGAGCGGTATCGGCCGCCGGCCCGACGTTCGAGCAACTGGATACGGACCGGAACGGTAAATTGGAGTTGAACGAGCTGGACGCCGCCGCGGTCAAGCTCTTCCGGGACGCGGACGTCAACCGCGACGGAGTACTGGACCGCCACGAATTCAAGCGGCTCCAGGGGCCGTCCTCGTCCTTCGACGACCTGGACGCGAATCGGGACGAAAAGATCGATCTCGGCGAAATCCGGCGCTCGGCCGCGCTCAGGTTCGATCGTCACGATCTGAATCAAAACGGCGCCCTGGACGATATGGAGTGCAGCCCGAACCGGATGCCGACGGTCAGTCCGCTCATGTCCGTCTATTTTTGATGCAGGGCGTTCGATGGACGAACTCGACCGCAAGATTCTGAACCTTATCCAGACGAACTTTCCGCTCGTTCCCGAGCCGTTCGCGCAGGTGGCCGAGGCGGTCGGCAGCACGGAGGCGGAGGTCTTGGCGCGCGTCCGGGACCTGCGGGAGAGGGGCATCATCCGGCGGCTGGGGGCGGTGTTCGACAAGGAGCGGCTGGGCTTCGCGAGCGTCCTGTGCGCCGCGCGTGTGCCGGAGGAGCGGCTCCGGGAGTTTGTGGCGACCGTCAACGCCTTCCCCGGCGTGACGCACAACTACCGGCGTGACCACGATTACAACGTCTGGTTCACCTTCATCGCCCCGTCTGAGGAGGCCCTCGCCCGGGCGCTCGACGCGATTGAGGAAAGGACGGGCGTCGAGATCCTGCGCCTGAAGGCGACGAAGACATTCAAGATCAACGCGAGCTTTGCGCTTTGAAGTCAACGACGGGGACGAGACAGGCGAAGAGCGATCGGCAACGGGCGCGAAGCGGCGGGCGTCAGCCGTCAGGCAAAAGCCAAGAGCGAAAGGGCCGCGTCAGGCAAGGGACCGGAGGACTCTGAGATGAATGACCGAAACCGTCCCACCCTGGTGCTGGTGGACGGCAGCAACTATGTCTTCCGGGCCTTCTTCGCCATCCGCGATCTGACGAACTCCCGCGGCTTTCCGACGAACGCCGTCTACGGCTTCACGACCATGCTCATGAGGCTCCTGAAGGAGCACCGCCCCGACTACATCGCCGTGGCCTTCGACGTCAAGGGGCCGACCTTCCGCCATGAGGCCTTCGACGCCTACAAGGCCACACGCCGGCCGATTCCCGAAACCCTCATTCCGCAGATTCCCGTCATCCGTAAAGTCGTCCGGGCCTTCAACATTCCGGTTCTGGAGAAGCAGGGCGTCGAGGCGGACGACCTCATCGGGACGCTGGCAAAGCGCCATGCGGCGCAGGGGATCAGGGTCCTCATCGTCTCCGGGGACAAGGACATGATGCAGCTCGTTTCCGACGACGTCGTGATGGTGGACACGATGCGTGACAAGACCTTCGACGTCGCCGCCGTGCGGGAGCGCTTCGGGGTCGCCCCGGATCGCGTGGTCGAGGTGCTGGGGCTCATGGGCGACGCCTCGGACAACATTCCCGGGGTTCCCGGCATCGGCCCGAAGGGGGCGCAGCGCCTCCTCGAGCAGTTCGGGACGATTGAGGCGATGCTCGCCCAGCCCGAGAAGATCTATAACACCCGGATGCGCGAAGCAGTGCTTGCCCATGCCGATCAGGCTCGCCTGAGCCGGGAGCTGGCCGTCATCCGGACGGACGTGCCCGTGGAGCTGGACCTGGAGTCCTGCCGCTATACGGGGCCGGATGCGGCGACCCTGAAGGCGCTCTTTCAGGAGTACGAGTTCACCTCGCTGATCAAGGAGCTTGAGCTGCGGGACGCGCCGCAGGCCGTGGTATCCCGTCTCGTCCGGAGCGAAGCGGATCGGGAGGCGCTCCGCGGCGCCCTGCGCGGCGCGCCGGAGATCGCCCTCGACGTCGTCCTCTCCGTGCCCGAGGCCATGCGGGCCGAGTGGGTGGGGCTCGCCGTCTCGACCGCGACGGACCAGGCCTTCTACCTTCCCCTGATCGCGCCCGAAGACGGCGAAGCCCCCGCGCAGGCCGCCGCGGACATCCTTGCCGCCGTCGCGCCGGTCCTCACCGATCCGTCCGTCCGGAAGCACGTCCACGACCTGAAGACCGCCCTGATCGTCCTGGAACGGAACGGCATCGCGCTGGCCGGGATAGGCTGCGACACGCTCGTCGCAGCCTACCTCCTGAATCCGGGGCGCCGCGGTTTCGAGCTCGCCGAGATCGCGGACGAGCATCTCCAACGGTCGCTCGCCGCGGCGAAGGAGATCGTGGGGAGCGGCGCCAAGGCCGTCTCCTTCGCGACCATTCCGGCGGAAACCCTGGCGGACTATGCCGGGGTCCGCTCCTGCGCCGTCCGCGAACTGGCCGGAATGCTGATGGCCGAGCTCGACCGTCAGGGGTTCCGCGACCTCTTCGCCGACGTGGAGATGCCGCTCACGCCCGTTCTCGCGGACATGGAGCGGCACGGGGTCCTGCTCGACGTCGATCTCCTCCGGCGGATGTCGCAGGAGATCGAGCAACTGATGGCCCTATCGGAGGAGAAGATCTACCGCCTGGCCGGGGAGCGCTTCAACGTGAACTCTCCCAAACAGCTTCAGGTCATCCTCTTCGAACGCTTGGGGCTGCCGAAGGGACGCCGGACGAAGGAGGGCTATTCGACGGATGTGGACGTGCTCAATTTTCTCGCGCGCAGCCATGAGCTGCCCGCGGAGATCCTCGCCTACCGGAGCATGGCGAAGCTCAAGTCCACCTATATCGATGCCCTCCCGCAGCTCGTCCATCCGGAAACGGGTCGCGTGCACACCTCCTACAACCAGACGGTGACGGCGACCGGGCGGCTGTCCAGCAGCAACCCGAACCTCCAGAACATCCCCGTCAGGACCCTGGAAGGGAAGCGGATCCGCCAGGCCTTCGTCGCACCGCCGGGGTGGTGCATCGTCTCCGCCGACTATTCCCAGATCGAGCTCCGGGTCCTGGCCCACCTGTCCGGCGACGAAAATCTCTTGGACGCCTTTGCCTCCGGCGCGGACATCCACGGCCGGACGGCCGCGGACGTCTTCGGGGTCTTCCCGGAGATGGTCAACCCGGAGATGCGGCGCCAGGCCAAGGTTATCAACTTCGGCGTCCTGTATGGGATGAGCGCCTTCGGACTCGCGCGGGAGCTCGACATCACGCAGCGCCAGGCACAGCTGTACATCGACGGGTATTTCCGAAAATACGCCGGGGTGCGGGCCTATCTCGACGCCGTGCTCGAGGGGGCGCGACGGGACGGGTACGTCTCGACGCTGCTGAACCGCCGCCGCTATTTGCCGGAGATCGTCGGTTCCAACGCGACGGTGCGGCAGTTCGCCGAGCGGATGGCCGTCAATACCCCCATCCAGGGGACGGCGGCGGATCTGATCAAGATCGCCATGATCCGGATCCACCGGCGCCTGCGGGAGGAGAGGCACTCCGCCCGGATGATCATGCAGGTCCATGACGAGCTCGTCTGCGAGGTTCCGGCGGCGGAGCGGGAGGCCGTGATCGACCTGGTCAAGGCCGAAATGGAGGGGGCGTACCGACTCAAGGTTCCGCTGACCGTGGAGATCGGCTTCGGCGCGAACTGGGACGAGGCGCACGGAGGATAAACAAGGAGGGAAACGATGGAACCGAGAAAGGAATTTGCGGCGCCCTGCGGCCTGTACTGCGGCGTCTGCGGTATCCGGATCGCCCACGAGAACGACGACACAAACTTCAAGGAGCGACTGGCGCCGATCTACGGCCTGACGGCGTCGGACATCCGCTGCAAGGGCTGCCTCTCCGACGACCCCTTCGTCCTATGCCGGGTGTGCCACATCAAGACCTGCACGCGGGAAAAGGGGTATGAGGGCTGCCATCAGTGCGCGGATTTTCCCTGCCGGTACATCGAGGAGTTCCCGATCGCCGTGGGGAAGCAGGTCATCCTGCGGGCGATTCCCCAGTGGCGGGAACTGGGGACGGCGGCGTGGATGGCCGCGGAGGAGAAGCGCTATCTCTGTCCCCACTGCGGCTACAAGCTCTTCCGGGGAGCCAAGCGCTGCCGCAAGTGCAAGGAACCCGTGGCGCTGGATTGAGGGTGAAGACATGGCGGGCATCATCGAAGAGGATCGCCGGCCCTGGGGATATTACCGGGTCTTGGCCGACGAGGCGGATCACAAGGTCAAGCGGATCTGCGTCTATCCCGGCAAGCGCCTGAGCCTCCAGCGCCACCACCGCCGCCGGGAGCACTGGTACGTTGTAGCGGGCGAAGCCGTCGTGACGCGCGATCGCGAGGAGATTCCGCTCGCGGCGGGGCGGGCCGTGGACATCCCGCGGGGCGCCGCGCACCGCATCCGGAACGCCGGCGGGACGAACCTGGTCTTCATCGAGGTCCAGACCGGAACGTACTTCGGCGAGGACGACATCGAGCGCCTGGAGGACGACTACGGCCGGGCGTGAACGAGGGACCGGCGAGGATCATCGAAAAAGGGGGTTCGCGTGAAACAGACCGTCCCGTGGACCGGGGTCATCCTGGTCGCCGTCGTCCTGGTCCTGATCGGGGGCTATCTCCATATTTCCACCGACGCGGAGCGGCTGCCGGAGAACCGTCCCGAAGTCTTCCTGGCTCAGCCGGCAGCGAAACCGGGCGCCAGGGTGGTCGTCTGTGCCGGGGACAGTCTGACTCACGGCGCGGTGAGTGTCAATTATGTCGAGCTTCTCGGCCGGACGTTCCGGGACGGCGGGTACGAATTCGTCAATGCCGGCGTCAACAGCAGCCTG
>JALNWL010000031.1 GCA_023230905.1 Syntrophales bacterium | reverse complement strand
GGGTCGGCAAGGCGATCAGGGTTGCGGGCGTCACCCCCGTTTCGGAACAGCATGCCGCGCCCGCGCCCGTTTTGACGGGTCCGCTGCCAGGGCTTGCCCCTTGTCCGCAACAGGACGTCTCGAGGCCAACCAGGGGCTTGACTTGGCTTTCCATCCCGGCGTACGTCAACATGGCCGCTGCCGCCATGGAACCGAGGAACGTGACGACGACGTAGACCACCGTAACTTTAAAGCCGAGAAGCGAGAGCAGCAGCGCGATAATGATGGGGTTCAAGACCGGTGAAGAAAAGAGAAAGGCCATCACGGGTCCGAAGGGAACGCCGCCCTTCAGCAAGCCGGCCGTGATCGGCACGGTGGAGCAGGAGCAGAAAGGCGTAAGCGCCCCCAAGCCCGCGCCGAAGATGTACTGCACCCCCGTCAGCTTGTTGGATAGAAAATCCCGGATACGGGACGGGGGAAGATATTCCGTCAAGAGCCCGATCAGAAAGGAAACGGCCACGAAGATCAGGACCAGCTCGCCCGCGATGACCAAGAAAAATCTGCCTGCCGTGACAACATTATTCATACCGAACACGTTCAATTCCTCCTGGACCCGCCATCGGAGTCGGTTTCTCTCTCATGGGGGCATTCGTCGTTTCTTCTGCCGCCCTGATGGATGGGGCGTTGCGGAAATAGTTGAATATATCAACCATCGTTGGCCTTCTGCATCTTTTTCTGAACGGATTTGCCTGTGGATGCAAGCCGATTCCCCCCTGCCATTTGCCGCTGCGCCGACCGGACAAAGGCGCCCAGGCTGATGATCAGGACTTCCCGCATGGCCGGGTCCATCTCCGTCAGTATGGTCTTCATCCTCTGCGCGAGCTGATCCTCGATGCGGCTCAGGATGGACTTTCCCGCCTCGGTTAATTGAACGCAACAGATCCGTCCGTCGTTTCGATCCTGCTCGCGATACGCCAGCCCCTTGTCTTCCAGGCGAGCGACAATTCGGGTTGCACCGCTTTTCGTGACCAGCCCCTTTTGGGCAATATCCTGCATGGTGCAGACCTCCTGATGAAGCGCGGCATGGAGGGCGCGGAACTCGCCATGGGTGATGTTCTCGCAGCACTCTCCATCCATGCTTTGTGTTCCAAAATAATACATCATATTCTCGATCAACCCGGCCAGTTGTCTGGCTTGTTCGTCCACCGCGTGAGCCCTCCCGTCCTTTCCCGGAATCTTCCCGCGAGACTCCGCGAATGCCTGCGACAGTCTTCTTTCATGACTTGTTGATTTTGTCAACTAAATAATTGATATGTAGGGGGGTACGTTTTCCCTTCGTCCTGTCCAGCGGTTCGAGGCCGGAGGCTCTCGGGCTGCCTACCTCAAAGGTCATAGCGCCCGGGCGGAACACGATTGCCGAGGGAAGAGCTGACAGGCGGGGCAGAAGTAGGTTCCCCGTCCGCCCAGACGGATGCGGACCACCGTTGCGGCGCACCGGGGACAGGCCTTTCCAGCCTTTCCGTAGACCTTCAGGCGATGCTGGTAGACGCCCGGTCGGCCGAACAGGTCGCGCCAGTCGGAAATGGACGTGCCCCGGCAGGCGACGGCGTCGCGCAGGATCGCCTTTGCGGCCGCCGTGATCCCGATCCATTCCCCCTTGGTCAGCGATCCCGACGGCCTCCCGGGATGAATCCCCGCTGCGTGCAGAATTTCACAGGCGTAGATGTTGCCGATGCCGGCGACGAGACGCTGATCCAATAGGAAGGATTTGACAGGCAGGCGCCGGCCGGCGGCGATGTCCATCCATTTCCCGGCGCGGATGGATTGCGACGGATCTGCGATCGGGGACGGCGCCGGACGATCGGAAAGACTCCCGAGGGTCGCAAACCGGCGCGGGTCGATGCCGATCAGCCGACCGGAATCGAACGAAAACCTGAAGCGCGTATGGGGGAATACCCCCGGTCCAGTCAGCCAGCGGAGACGCCCCGACATCCGCAGGTGCAGCACCAGCGTCGCCCCGTCATCGAGATGGAACTCCAGATACTTGCCCCGTCGGCACAAGGCCAAGATGGTCTTCCCCGCCGGATCGCGTATCCCCCGCAGCTTTTCGTCCAGGATCTCCAGCCCCCGGATGGTCTCCCCGGCGATCAACGGGTTCAGCTGGCGTCGGAGGGTCTCGACTTCTGGCAATTCCGGCATGAGAAATCCTCTTTTTTGTCTGCATTCTAACGCCCCGTTGTTATGCGAAGTCAAGGGGTTTTCTGCCGCGCCGGTTTCCGGCCGCACGTCGTGATCCCCCGAGAGCATCGAGACACGCTCTAGGTCGGAACAGATAGTTCTTGAATCTGAATGATCGGAATTAGTAATTCCGATTCTAAGGGGCATCGGGTCCACGTCCGGGCCTCACCCCCTTTGGAGGGGGTGCGATTTGTCCGGCGGAACTCCCGCCAGAGTCGGGACCCCGCAACGACTTCCGCCGGGCCCGGTCCCGACGGATGCACCGACGGACCCGCCGGTTCCTGTCTGGCACGATTCTTTCAGTCGTCTGAGGACGGATCTACACATGACGAATCGAAATGGGAGTCAGACCTATGGCCTGCAAGAAAGGCGAAAATCTTGTCACCGTCACGGGGATCGTCATCCCCGTGGATTGGAAGGGTGATCGCGTCGTTGCTGCTGCCATTGCTACTGCCCGAGAGGAGGAATATTTCGTCGAGCGCAACCGCAAAGGTGGAGAGCTGCTCAAGTTTCTCCAAGAGCCCATCGAGGCGGAGGGGGTGGTCGGTACGGATGAAGACGGCCGGATGACCATCCGAGTGAAGCGTTATACCGTCAAATCGTGAACTGGCGGTTGGGATAAAGGCCAGGATAAAGGAGGCAGGCGGCATGGAGATTGAAGCGCTGGTCAGTGAGGAGGTTGAGCCTCCCGGTCCCTTGACGGCGGCGTTTTCCGTAGCGGAACCGGCCCTGAACCCGGCATGGACCGATGCAAGGGCAGTGACGGATCCGCCCAGTCCGCTCACCCGGAAAGGCAGGAACGACCTGGCCGAGTCCCCAGGGCGGCTGTTCCGGCGACGGTTCTTTCCCGAGGCCACCCCGGGGGACTGGAATAACTGGAATTGGCAGTTCCGAAATCGGATAGGAACCGCTGACGTTCTCGACCGCGTGCTGCGGCTGACCGAAGACGAAAAGAGCGCCATCTCCCGTCACGCCGGACTCCTGCCTGTTGCGGTTACGCCGTACTATGCCAGCCTGCTCGACGCCGACAACCCGCAACAGCCCTTGCGCCGAACCGTGATCCCCACCAATGACGAGTTTCTGCGAACGGCGGGAGAAGCCGATGATCCCCTGGAGGAGGAGCGCGACAGCCCCGTTCCCGGCATCGTGCACCGCTATCCGGATCGCGTGCTTTTTCTGGTAACCGGCCTGTGCTCCACCTATTGCCGCTACTGCACGCGTTCGCGGATGGTGGGGACCGCGAAATACGGGTTCTCCCATGATCAGTGGGGCGAGGGCTTGACCTACATCCGTTCCCATGCCGAGGTCCGGGACGTGCTCTTGTCCGGCGGAGATCCCCTGACCCTGGCGGACGAAAACCTGGCGTGGTTGCTGGCCGAGTTGCACCGGATCCCCCACGTGGAGATGATCCGCATCGGCACCAAGGCCCCCGTGGTGATGCCGCAGCGGATCACCCCAGCCCTCGTTTCCGTGTTAAAGAAGTTTCACCCCCTCTGGATGAGCCTTCACGTGACCCATCCGGAAGAGCTGACACCGGAGATGGGCCGGGCCTGCGCAAGGCTGGCGAATGCCGGCATCCCTCTGGGCAGCCAGACCGTCCTCCTGTCCGGAATCAACGACGACCCGGTCACGATGAAAACGATGTTCCAGGGCCTGCTTCACCTGCGTGTGAAGCCTTACTATCTCTATCAATGCGATCCCATCCCCGGGTCGTCCCATTTCCGGACGCCGGTGGCCAAAGGGCTGGAGATCATCGAACGCCTCCGCGGGCATACGACGGGCTACGCCGTGCCGACCTATGTGATCGATGCCCCCGGCGGCGGCGGCAAGGTGCCCCTCCTGCCCCGTTACTGCCTGGGCCGACAGGGAGATGACCTCCTGCTCAAGAATTATCTGGGCCAGGTTTACCGCTATCCGGATCATCCGGTTTCCGGGTGGGACATCCATTGAATCCTCGTCCCGATACCCATTTTCATCCTGTGGGCGGAGGCAGCTGATGGCCTCGGCGACGGCATCCGGCTTGCGGATCGGGATGACCTACGATCTCCGGGAAGACTATCTCGCCCAAGGGTTCGGCGACGAGGAAACGGCGGAATTCGACCACCCCGAAACGATCCGGGCCCTGGCGGACGCGCTTGAAATTGCCGGCCACGGGGTGGACCGGATCGGCCCCCTGAGATCCCTGGTGCGCCGACTGGTGGACGGCAACCGCTGGGATCTGGTGTTCAACATCGCCGAAGGGCTGCATGGGTTCGGACGCGAGGCCCAAGTGCCCGCGCTGCTCGAGGCCTATGGCATCCCCTATACGTTCTCTGATGCACTCGTGATGGCCCTGACCCTCCACAAAGGCTTGACGAAGCATATCCTCCGCGATCGCGGGCTCCCCACGCCGGCGTTCGTTGTCATCGAAAACCACGCGGACCTCGCCGCGCCGAACCTGTCTTTTCCCCTGTTCGTCAAACCCGTCGCCGAAGGCACGGGCAAGGGGGTGACGGGGGCGTCGAAGGTAAACTCGCCCGATGCGCTCGCGCGCGTCTGCCGGACCCTGCTGAAAAATTTTCGCCAGCCGGTCCTGGTCGAGGAATTTCTGCCCGGCCGCGAGTTCACCGTCGGGATCATCGGCACGGGACGGGCCGCGGAGGTCGTCGGGGTCATGGAAGTGCAGTGGCTGTCGCAGGCCGAAGGGGATGTCTATTCCTTCGCCAACAAGGAACACTGGGAGGACCGGGTGGTTTACCGTCTGGCGGGGGACAAAGAGGCGGACGCCGCCGGGGAGGTTGCGCTCGCGGCCTGGCGGGTCCTGGGCTGTCGGGATGCGGGGCGGGTCGATCTCCGTTCGGATGCGCGCGGCAACCCGAACTTCATTGAGGTCAATCCCCTGGCCGGTCTGCGGCCCGGCTATTCGGACCTTCCCATCCTCTGCGGGCTGGCCGGCATCACCTACCAGACGCTGATCGAGCGGATCGTCGCCTCGGCCCTCGCGCGCCATCCCGCGACCGGCTCAAAAAGGACCGCCGAGCCTCTCTGAGAGGCTTCTGCGCGTCGCCCGCTAAGCGAACAGCTTGCTGAACGCCCAGTGCCGGCGCTTTTTCCAGTTTCCCCGGTGATAGGCGTAACTTGCCAGGAGGGGGAGGACGGAGGTGGCTTCGGCATACACCATCTGCTCGTGGGTCACATCGACCTTGCCCCACGACGCGGCCTCCTTCAGCGTGGAACTCGAGCAGGCACCGTCACGCACGTCGGCCACGGTGATCTGAATGGCGTATTTGTGCATGGGGACGTCCTTGCCCAGAACCTCCGCACAGATCACCGTATCTTGGGCAAAGTTCTTGGGCACCCCGCCGCCGATCATGAGGAGCCCGGTCGTCTTGGCGGCGATCTTGACCTTCGTCAGTTCAAGAAAATCCTTGACGGAGTCAATGGAAACGTGCTGATCCGGCCGCTCGTGCTGATGGAGGACGAGGCCGAACCCGGCGCTGCTGTCGGAGAAGGCGGGGCAGAAGATCGGAACGTCTTCCTCGTAAGCGCCCTGGACCAGGGAATCCTTCTTTTTGGCGTGCACGGTCAGGTGACGGCCCATCTCCCGGATGAATTCCCGGGACGAGTAGGGGCGCGGCGGCAGGGCGTCGGCGATCGCCTTGACCGTCCGGTCGCAGGCCTGCAATTCCTCCTCGTTGATGTAGGTGTCGTAGATCCGATCGATGTAAAGCCGGCGCAGCTCCCGGTCGTCGACCTGAGGGGTGCCGCGGTAGTGGCGGAATCCTAGGGCCTCGAAGAAATCCATGTCCACGATGCTGGCCCCGGTAGCCACGACGGCGTCGACCATGTGATGCCGGACGAGGTCGGCGTAAATCTGCATGCAGCCGCCGGCGCTCGTGCTGCCGGCGATGGTCAGGATGATGGCGCATTTCCGGTCGGCCAGCATCCGGTCGTAGATCTCCGCGGCCGCGGCGAGGTCCCGGGCCGAGAAGGACATCTCCTTCATGGCGTCGATGATGGACGTGGCGTCGATGGCCTTCATATCGACATGCCGGATGGGCTGCTTCAGATAGTCCTTCTTTTTCATGATCCTTGACCCTGCTTTCCAGGCCGACCCCTCCGGATCGAGCCTTTGCGCTTCGTTTCCCCCGCCATACGAAATCTTCCGGCCTCCTGTCAATGAGAAATCGGCGGCGGCGCGGCCGCGCAAGGGGCAAAATCCCGCTTGTCAGACGGAGGGATATCTGATAGGTTCCTCCACCGGGGATGTGATATTTATGAAGGAAATTCTTACGGTTACAACCCTAACGGAGCGTATCCGGGAACTTTTGGAAGACGGTTTCGGGATCGTCTGGGTTGAGGGCGAGGTGTCCAACCTGCGCCGGCCCGCCTCGGGGCACCAGTACTTTACCCTGAAGGACGACCGCTCCCAGATCCGGGGCGTACTCTTCCGTTCCGCCTTCGCCCCCGAGCGCGCGAACCGGTTTTCCCTCGAGGAGGGAATGGGGGTCGTCTGCCGGGGCCGGGTGAGCGTTTATCCGCCCCGCGGCGATTATCAGCTGATCGTGGATCACGTGGAGCCGCTCGGACTGGGTGCCCTGCAGAAGGCCTTCGAACAGCTCAAATCACGCCTGGAGGCCGAAGGACTCTTCGATGCGGCCCGCAAGCGACCGCTCCCGTTCCTCCCCCACCGGATCGCCGTCATCACCTCTCCCACGGGCGCCGTGATTCGGGATATCCTCAACGTGACCGGTCGGCGTTTCCCCTCCGTGCCGATCTTGCTCGTTCCCGTGCGGGTGCAGGGTCCGGAGGCCTCCGCCGAGATCATCCGGGCCCTTCAAGATGTCCAGACCCGGGCCGACGTCGACTGTGTCATCCTCGCCCGGGGGGGCGGTTCCCTGGAGGACCTCGCGCCTTTCAATGACGAGGGCGTGGCGCGGGCGATTGCCCGGTGTCGCCTGCCGGTGGTTTCCGCCGTCGGTCACGAGACGGATTTTACCATTGCCGATTTCGTGGCCGATCTCCGCGCCCCGACCCCCTCGGCGGCGGCGGAACTGGCCGTGCCGGTCCGGAACGAACTGCAGGGGACGGTGGATGCGCTCGCCCGTCGCCTGATCCGGCAGCAGGAACTGTGCCTGCGGGGGTTTAGGGAACGGGTCCGAGCGGCCGGGGATCGCCTCCGCCACCCGGGGCGGGTCATCGGCGATCACCGGCTGACGGTCGACGACTTTAGCGAGCGGCTGCGGCGCGGTCTCCGCCAGCGGGCAGCGGCGGAGCGGGCGGCGTGGTCGAGCCTCCGGACGCGTATGGTCCAGAGGGATCCCCGGCAGACGGTTCGGGAAAAACGCCTCCTGAGTGGGGATTACCGCCGCCGCCTGGAGCAGGGCTTCCAATCCCTGCTGGCGCGCAGCCGGGAACGCCTCAAGGCCGGTACGGCCCTGCTGGGCTCTCTCAGCCCCCTGAGCGTGCTCAACCGTGGATACGGCATCGTCCGCCGCCTTCCAGACGGGGCGATCCTCCGCCGGGCGGACGCCGTCGCGGCCGGCGGCGAGGTGGCCGTGCAACTTTCCCGGGGCCGCCTGACGGCCCGGGTCCTGAAGATCGAACAGGAGCAGTGAGGAATGGCCAAGGACAAATTCGAAGACGCCCTCCACAAGCTGGAGGCGCTCGTGCGCAAGATGGAAAGCGGCGAGCTTTCCCTGGAGGAATCCCTCAAGGCCTTTGAGGAGGGCATCCGTCTCTCGCGGCAGTGCGCGCAAAAGCTCGACGAGGCGGAACGGCGTGTGGAGGTGCTCCTCCGCGACGGAGACGATCTGGCCGTGCGACCCCTGCCCGCTGCGGACGTCGAGGATTGATCGCCGTGGACGACGGGAAACGGGACAACAGCGAGGCCTTGAAGCTGCAAGCCTACCTGAAGGAAAAACAATCCCGGGTCGAGGAGGCGCTGGCGCGGTTCCTGCCCGCCGAAGACGCCTTTCCGCCGGTCATCTTCCGGGCCATGCGCCACAGCGTGCTTGCCGGCGGGAAGAGGCTCCGACCCATTCTGTGCATGGCGGCGGCGGAGGCGGTCGGGGGTAAGGCGGAAACGGTTCTGCCGGTGGCGTGCGCCCTGGAGTTCATCCACACCTATTCCCTGATCCATGACGATTTGCCGGCCATGGACGACGACGACCTCCGGCGCGGGCGGCCGACGAGCCACAAGGTCTTCGGAGAGGACATCGCCATCCTGGCCGGCGACGCCCTGCTCACGGAGGCCTTCCATCTCCTGTCTCGGCCCGAAGGGCGGGCGGCCCTGCCGCCGGAGCAACGGCTCGCCGTCATCCACGACGTTGCGGCGGCGGCGGGCTTCCGGGGCATGGTCGGCGGCCAGGTCGTCGACGTCCAGTCGGCGGGCAAGGCCATGGACCGGGAGACGCTGCACTACATTCACACCCGCAAGACCGGCGCCATGATCGTTGTTTCCGTCCGCGCGGGCGCCGTCCTGGCCGGTGCGGCCGACAATGCGGTGGCGGCCCTGACGGCCTACGGCGAACAGGCGGGGCTTGCATTCCAGATTGCCGACGACATCCTGAACGTGGAGGGGGACGCCCGTCGCCTGGGGAAAACCACGGGGAGCGATGCTGCGCGGGGGAAAATCACCTATCCCGCACTCCTGGGCCTGGCGGCCGCCAAACGCAAGACCCGCCGGCTCGTGCGGCAGGCCATTACGTCCCTGAAGGACTTCGATCAACGCGCCGACCCCCTGCGGTGGATCGCAACCTACATCATCCAGAGGCAGTCCTGAATCAACAGGAACGGAACACACATGAAGGAAAAGGACATCCAGACCGCAACATGGCTCGACCGGATTGATTCTCCGGAGGACATCCGTCGCCTCGACACGGAGCAGTTGAACCGCCTGGCGGAGGAAATCCGCGAGCGGATCATCCGGACCGTCGCCCGGACGGGGGGCCATCTGGCCTCGTCACTGGGAACTGTGGAACTGACGCTGGCCATCCATTACGTCTTCAACACCCCCCAGGACAAGCTGGTCTGGGATGTCGGGCACCAGGCGTACGCCCACAAGATCATCACCGGCCGCCGCGACCGCTTCGCCACCCTGCGGCAGCAGGGCGGCTTGAGCGGGTTCCCGAGGCGCGAGGAAAGCCCCTATGACGTATTCAATGTGGGGCACAGCGGCACCTCCATCTCCGCCGCCGCCGGCATCGCCGAGGCGCAATGCCTCAACCGACAACCGGGCAAGGTCATCGCCGTCATCGGCGACGGCTCCATGACCTCCGGCATCGCCCTCGAGGCCTTCAACTGGGCCGGCGACCGGAAGAAGAACCTGATCATCCTCCTGAACGACAACGAGATGTCCATCTCTCCCAACGTGGGGGCCATGTCGGCCTATCTGAACCGGGTGATGACCGGCCAGGCCGTGACGAAACTGAGGGCGGAGATCAAGGGGTTTCTCAAGACGATCCCCGGCATCGGCGTGCAGATGGTCAAATTTACCCGTCAGCTGGAGGAGTCGCTCAAGGCCTTTATCGTTCCCGGCGCCCTGTTCGAGGACCTGGGATTCACCTACGTCGGGCCGTTGCAGGGCCACCGCCTGGACCGCCTTATCCGCACCCTGCAAAACGTGCGCGAGATGGAGGGCCCCATTCTGGTGCATGTCTTGACCACCAAGGGGAAGGGGTATGCCTTTGCCGAAACGGAGCCCCTGAAGTTCCACGGGATCTCCACGTTCGACGCGGAAACCGGCCATTCCATGGCGGTGGCAGATCCCACCCCGACGTATACCGAAGTCTTCGGCCGGACGCTCGTCCGTCTGGCCGGGGAGGACAGCCGGATCGTCGCCATCACGGCGGCCATGTGTGAGGGGACGGGGCTCACCGGGTTTGCCCGGGCGTATCCCCACCGCTTCTTCGACGTCGGCATCGCGGAGCAGCATGCCGTGACCTTCGCCGCTGGCCTGGCGACGGAGGGGCTGATCCCCGTGGTGGCCATCTATTCGACGTTTCTCCAGCGCGCCTATGATCAGATCATTCATGACGTCTGCCTGCAGAACCTCCCGGTCGTCTTCGCCCTCGACCGGGGGGGACTCGTCGGCGACGACGGTGCAACGCACCAGGGCATGTTCGACCTCTCCTATCTCCGGTCGATTCCCAATCTCATCGTCATGGCGCCCCGGGATGAAAACGAACTCCAGCGGATGCTCCAGACCGCCGTTTCCTGCGGCCGTCCGGCCGCCGTCCGTTACCCCCGGGGCAAGGCCATCGGCGTGCCCCTCGAGATGCCGTGCCGGCCCCTCGACATCGGCCGGGGGGAGATCGTCGCGGAGGGCGGCGATCTCGCGATCATCGCCGTCGGCATGATGGTGCAACCGGCCCTGGCGGCGGCGGCTCGGTTGCAGAAGGAGGGCGTCTCGGCCCGGGTGATCGATGCCCGCTACGTGAAGCCCCTGGACGAGGCCCTGCTGTGCACGGCAGCCGCAGACACCGGCAAGGTCCTGGTCGTCGAAGAAAATGTCCTGATGGGCGGCTTCGGCAGCGCCGTCCTGGAACTTTTCGCCCGTGACGGCATCGGTCCCGTCCGGGTGCAACGGCTGGGGATCGCCGATGAATTCGTCGAGCACGCCACCCAGGCCCAGCAGCGCCGGCGATATGGCCTCGACGAGGACGGAATCGTCGCGGCGTCGCGACGGCTGATGAACGCGGTTTCCCCGCCATGAGGTCGGGCGTGGCAGAAAAAAGAATCCGCCTCGATCGTCTGCTCGTCGAGCGGGGCCTGTGCCCCTCCCGGGAGCGCGCCCAAGCGCTCATCCTGTCCGGCGCCGTTCGGGTCGGGGAGGACCTGGTGGACAAGGCGGGCGCGATGATTCCGGCCGCGGCGGCGATCCGTCTGGAGGGGCAGGACCAGCCGTACGTCAGCCGGGGTGGCCTGAAGCTCGCGGGGGCCCTCGCGGTCTGGCCGCTTTGCGTTCAGGGGTGCGTTGCGCTCGATGTGGGGGCCTCCACCGGCGGTTTCACCGACTGTCTGCTCCAGGCGGGGGCGGCGCGGGTGTACGCCTTGGACGTGGGTTACGGGCAACTGGCCTGGAAGCTGCGCGCGGACCCTCGCGTCGTCTGCCTGGAGCGTATTAATATCCGTTATTTTAACGGGCAAGGCCTCGACCCGCCGCCGGATCTGGCGACCATCGACGTCTCCTTCATTTCCCTGAAGCTGGTCCTGCCGGTTGTGGAGCGGCTCGTCGTCGGAGGGGGGAGCCTTCTGGCGCTGATCAAGCCGCAGTTCGAGGTGAGCCGCGGGGAGGTCGGCAAGCACGGCGTGGTCCGCGATCCGGACCTGCACGCCCGCGTGATCGAGGACATCGTGGCCTGCGCGCGGGGTCTCGGGCTGGCCGTGGTCGGAACGTGCCCGTCGCCCCTCCTGGGGCCGGCCGGGAACCGGGAGTTTTTTCTTCTGGCTCGAAAACGGGTCTCTGAGGCGTCCCATGGGTGTTAGACTGGCCAAGACCGCGGGATTCTGCATGGGGGTCAAGCGGGCCGTCGATATGGTCCTGGACCTCGCCCCGCCCCGGGGCAAGGAAAAGCTCTATACCTACGGCCCCCTGATCCATAATCCCCAGACGATCGAGCTGCTCAAGCTCAGGGGGATCGCCCCAATCGAACGCCTGGACGACATGGACACCTTGAACGGTCCGGCGACGATCATCATCCGGGCGCACGGTATCTCTCCCCGGGAGCGGCGGGAGATCAAGGCCTGCGGGATCCGCATCATCGACGCCACCTGTCCCAAGGTCGCCCACGTACAGGCGATCATCCAGAAGCACGCCGCCCGGCAGTACCACATCATGATCATCGGCGACCGGTCCCATCCCGAGGTCAACGGCCTGCTGGGCTATGCCGGGGACCGCGGGACGGTGATCAGCAGCGCGGAGGACGTCAGTCGCTTGCCGACCCTCGACAAGGTGTGTGTCGTGGCCCAGACCACGCAGGGGGTGGAGGAGTTCGAGACTCTCGTCGGGGACATCCGGGACCGGTTTCCGGAAACCGTGGTCTTCAACACGATCTGCGACTCGACGGAAAAGAGGCAGACCGAGGTCCGGACGATGGCGGCGGAGATGGAGGCCATGCTGATCGTCGGGGGGCAGAACAGCGCCAATACGCAGCGTCTGGCGCGCCTGTCGGAACGCCAGGGGACGCCGACGTTTCACATCGAGACGGCCGAAGACCTGGGCGGGGTCGACCTGTCTCGCTACCGCCGAATCGGCGTGTCGGCCGGCGCCTCGACGCCGAACTGGATCATCCATCGCGTGGTCGACTACCTCGAAAACGACCGGGGAGAGAAGCGCCGGGGCCTGTTCGCCTTCTGGACGCTGACCGTCCGAACGGAGGTCTTCTCCGCGATCGGTGCCGCCGGCCTTGCACTCGCCTGCATGTTCCTGCAGGGCCTCCGGCCCGATGTCCTGAATCTTCTGACGGCGGCGCTTTATGTCTACGCCATGCATACGCTGAACCGGTTTCTCGCCCGGAAGGGGAGCATCATCGGGTCCTTCCGGGAGGCCACCTACCGGCGCCACGAACGACTCTTCCTTTCGCTGGCGGTGCTCGCCATGGTGCTGGCGCTGACGCTCGCGTGCCTTTCGGGGTGGGCCCCGTTCATCCTGCTTTTCACGCTGTCCGCGTTGGGCCTCGTCTACAATCTACGGATTCTGCCGTCGCACTGGCGCTTCCGGGGGTTGTGCGACCTGCCGGGTTCCAAGAACGTGGCGATGGCCCTGGCATGGGCCGCGGTGACCGCCTTCCTCCCCCGGATCGCGGTCGGATTCGAGGCGCCGCCGTCCCTGATGGTCGCGTTCTGTCTGGCCTTTTCCCTGGTGTTCGTCCGTTCCGCCCTGTCCGATATCCTGGACATCCAGAGCGACCGCCTCATCGGCCGTGAGACGATCCCGGTCCTGATCGGCAAGGACCGCACCCTGGTTCTCCTGAAGGGCATCGCCCTCCTGACCGCGCTCGTCCTCGTCGCGGCGCCGTTCGCGGGATGGGCCCCCTGGCGGATCTGGACGCTCATGAGCTGTCCATTTTATGTATGGATTTGTTTTACCATTTGTGATAGGGAGGCATGGTTTCCGGGCGTTCTGCTGGAAGGCCTGCTGGAATCCGTTTACTTGGTTGCCGGTTTGAGCGCCGGGGTGGGCCTGTTTTTCCCCCGGGCCTTTTTGTAATGTCCCGTTGAAGGAGGTGCGCCGATGATGAGAAAAAAAACAGGGCTCATGCTGATCGCGGCTCTGCTTGTCCTGTCTCTCGCCGGTTGCGGAGGGCTCCGTTACTCCCAGGTTGATCCGGAATCCAAGTACTTCCATCCGCGGCGGATCGGGGTCCTGCCGGTGGACGTGGGGACCTACGAAGAGGCCCGGGGCAATGTGGACCAGACCCTGGCGGGCGTTCTGATTGACAAAAAGTGGTTCGCCGACGTGGTCTCCGGGGATACCATCGCCCGGCAGTTTTCCGCCAACGAGGAGCTCCGGAAGGTCGTGATGGACTACATGGCCAAGCTCAAGACCGTCAATTTTTCCGACCCGCAGCAGAGCAAGAGAATCGGCGAACTGACCCAGGTGGACGCCCTGTTGATGGTGAACGTCGACGATTGGAACTACGCGGTCGAGAACGGCGAAAAGGTGGCCAAGGTGGGGATGGGGATGAAACTGATCGACGTCACCACAGGGAAGATCATGTGGAAAGCCGGACATGTCGCCATTGAAAAATATCGCGTCTTCAAGCCGAAACTGTTGGATGTCGCCAGGGACCTGGTCAAGGAGATGATCGAATACATGCCCCATTGAGGTCCGCCCGCCCTCGGCTTTACCGCGGAGATCCGGCCGGGCAGGGCAGGCGGAAAACACGCGATCGGGGCGGACGGGGTATCGGGAGGAGAACAGGATGAAAGAGAAGGTGACGCAGGCTCTGGACAAGATCAGGCCCAACCTCCAGGCCGACGGCGGGGATGTGGAACTGGTCGAGGTCACGGACGACGGCGTGGTGAAGGTGAAGCTGACGGGTGCCTGCCAGGGTTGCCCCATGTCGCAGATGACGCTCAAGAACGGGATCCAGCGGCTCCTGCTTCAGGAAGTCCCCGGTGTCAAGGAGGTCGTGTCCGTCGCTTAGGCGAATGGGGCCGCGCGAAACGAAACAGCGAGGCCGGTCCGGCCGTTCTGAAGATCCCGGTCCGGGGCAACGGACCGGCAGAAGGCAAATACGATAACAAGGGTAAGGAGAATAAAGGGTATGGCGTACATCATCACGGATGAATGCATTGCCTGCGGTTCCTGCCAGGATGAGTGTCCGGTGGAAGCGATCAGCGAGGGCGACGATAAATATGTCATCGACGCCAGTCTCTGTACGGATTGCGGCGCGTGTGCGGACCAGTGTCCCGTGGAGGCGATCGTTCCGGGCGACGACAAATAGACCGGCATCAGACAGGTCGTGACGCAGGGGGAAATTACCGCGAGACCCGCCCGGTTGTTTCCCCCCTCTTTTTTCAGCGGGAACGGACGGACCCCGATGCAGCCATTGATCACATTTGAGGGGATCGAGGGGTGCGGCAAGACGACCCAGATGAAGATGGCGCGTGAGGTGCTGCGCAATCATCATCTCCCCCATCTTCTGACCGAGGAGCCCGGCGGGAGTCCCCTGGGCCGGCGAATCCGCCAAATCCTGCTCCAGCAGAGCCCGGAGGAGATCTGTCCCGAAGCGGAGATCCTTTTGTTCTGCGCCGCCCGCGCCCAGCATGTCCGGGAGACGATTCTGCCGGCGCTCCGGCGGGGGGAATGGGTGCTCTGCGACCGCTTCAGCGACGCCTCCCTCGCCTATCAGGGGTTTGGACGGGGGCTCGACCTGGAATGCATCCGGCGGATCGACGCCTTTGCCTCGCCGCTTCGTCCGGCGCTCACGTTTCTGTTCGATCTGCCTGTGGAAACCGGATTGCAGCGGGCGCTCGACCGGATCAGCCGTGCCGGCGGAGAGGCGCCGGAAGACCGGTTTGAAAACGAGGCCCTCGCGTTCCACCGGAGGATCCGGGAAGGCTACCTGACGCTGGCCCGGGAGAACCCGGAGCGTTTTCGCATCATTGACGCCACCAGGGACATTTTCACCATCCACAAAGATGTCTCCGTCCAGCTGGCCGCGTTCATCAAAGGTCAGACCCATGCCCTTCCGTGACATTTACGGACATAAACGTCCCCTCGGCATCCTGAAGACCGTCCTCGAACGGGGCCGGATACCGCAGGCCCTCCTCTTTCACGGCATGGAGGGCATCGGAAAACGGACGACAGCCCTGGCGTTCGCCCAGGCCCTGAATTGCCGCGAAGGGGGGACGGACGCCTGTGGGCGATGCCCCTCCTGCCGGAAGATCGGGCACGGCACGCACCCCGATGTGTCCACCCTCACGGCCGACGGCCAGTACATCCGAATCCGGGATATCCGCGCCCTCCAGGAACAGATGCAGTTCAAGCCCTACGAGGGACGGTGGCGGGTTTTCCTCGTCCGGGAGGCCGACCGGATGAACCTTGAAGCGGCCAACGCCCTGCTCAAGACCCTGGAGGAACCGTCCGCGAAGCACGGCCTAATTCTCCTGACGGCGCATCCCGACCGGCTGCCCCGGACCGTTCTGTCGCGCTGCCAGCAGGTGCGGTTTCATCCTCTCCCCCGGGAAACGGTGCAGCGGTTTCTCGTGGAGCGGCACGCCCTGGAGGCGCCGACGGCCGGCCTCCTTGCCTCCTGTTCCGGTGGCAGCATCGCCAGGGCCCTGAACCTGCGGCAGGGGGATTTTCTCGAGATGCGGCGGGCCCTCCTGGAGCGGATGGCCTCCCCCGCCCTCCGGGAACCCTGGCAGCGCCTGTCCTTCCTCGGCGATCTCGGCCAAGAGCGCCGTTCGCTGGCTGAAAGGCTGGCCGTCATGCGGAGCTGCTGGCGGGACGCCCTCGTCGTCCGGGAGACGGGAGCGGCGGACCTGCTCATCCACCGGGACTGCGAGGCGGAAATCCGCACCTTGGCCGACCGGCGCACGGGGGAAGAGATCCTGAACAACATCCGGCTCATCGACCGGGCCATCGCGGCCCTGGAGCAGAACGCCAATAAGCAATTGACTTTGGAAGTCATGATGTTTAGACTGGCTCTCTGAAGGCGGATCTTACGAAAAGGGGTACCTAAAGACCGTTGCGAAACATTGTCGGCGTCAAATTCAAGCAGGAAGGCAAAATCTACAGTTTTCACGCCGGGGACCTGGAGCTCAGGAAGGGCGACCCCGTCATGATCCAGACGGAGAACGGTCCGGCGCTGGCCTGGGTCGCGACCGACGTCCGGCAGGTGCCCCTGCCCAAGGTTCCGGCCACCCTCAAGAACATCCTGCGCAAGATGACGCCCGAAGACCAGAAAATCAAGGCGGACAACGATCGTCTGGAGGGCGAGGCACAGGCCTTCTGTCTCGTCCGGATCCGGGAACGCGGCCTGCCCATGAAGCTCGTCGATGTCGAATGCCTCTTCGATCGCAGCAAGGTCATCTTTTATTTCACGGCGGAAAACCGGGTCGATTTCCGGGAACTCGTCAAGGACCTGGTGCAGAAGTTCCGTTCCCGCATCGAGCTCCGGCAGATCGCCGCCCGCCAAGAGGCGCGCCTGATCAAGGGGCTGGGCGTCTGCGGCCGGGAGATCTGCTGCGCCACCTTCCTCCAGAACCTCGACCGGGTTTCGGTGAAGATGGCCAAGGAACAGAGCATGTCGCTCAATCCCGAAAAAATTTCGGGTCTTTGCGGGCGGCTGATGTGCTGCCTGGCCTTCGAACACGAAACCTACCTCGACATGAAGCGCGACATGCCCAAGTGTGGCAAGGTGATCCAGACCCCGGAGGGACGCGGACGGGTCACCCGCCAGAACGTCTTCGAGGGGCAGATCACCGTGGTGCTCGAGGGCGGCAAGGAAATCACCCTGAACGTGACGGATCTCTGATCTTGTCCCGTCTTCGGGCCGGCCGCGCGCCTTCAAGCATTCAAAGGATCTCCATTATGGAAAAAGTCTTCTACATCACGACCCCCATCTACTACGTCAACGCCTCTCCCCACATCGGCCACGCCTACACGACGATCGTGGCCGACGTACTCGCCCGGTACCATCGGGCCCAGGGATACCGGACCTTCTTCGTCACCGGCACCGACGAGCACGGCGATAAGATCGCCGAGGCCGCCCAGAAGGCCGGGGTCACCCCCCAGACCTACGCCGACGGGATTAGTGCCCAGTTCCGGGCCCTGTGGCCGGAACTCTCCGTGACGAACGATTACTTCATCCGCACCACGGACGCCGACCACGTCCGGACCGTGCAACGGATCCTCCAGAAGGTCTACGATGCGGGCGACATCTATTTCGGCAGCTACGAGGGCTTCTACTGTGTCGGGTGCGAGCGCTTCTACATGGAAAAGGAACTGGTCGACGGCAAGTGTCCCGACCACCAGACCGCGCCCGAGTACCGCAAGGAGAGCAACTACTTCTTCCGGATGAGCAAATACCAGGACTGGCTG
>JALNWL010000030.1 GCA_023230905.1 Syntrophales bacterium | reverse complement strand
CTCTCTCACCTCCGGCAAACCGTTCTGAAAACAGATCAGTTTACCAGAGTCGCTCCCGAGGGTGGGTCATTTTTACGTTACCACAACCCCTTCAGGTGGGTCAGTTTTCGGTTACCACAATCAAGATTTTCTATAACCGGCAAAGAAAGCAGGCCAGACTCGGTTTTTTATCTCCCGTCGCTTTTGAACGATGGTTCTACGAAAAACGACTGGCTGCGTGAAAGGTTTGGTGTCTACTATTGACGACCGACCTCAGTCCCTGTTTTTTACACCAAGGGATCGGGATGGGCCCATCGTGTTTTTGCCGCGATCCCTATGCTTTGTGATCGCTGGTTCCGGCGGGGCTTCCGGCGCGGGCGGAGGGGAACGGGATAAGGGAGGAGCGGATAAAAGAAATCTTACTCTCCGGCCTCAGTGCCGGCGCCAGCCGTCCGGCCCGGACGGCGCTTGACGCGCTTGCCCGCCAGCTCCGCGGCCTTCTTTTTGAAGATCGGAACCACGTACAGCGTGTAGAGGGCCGTGCCGAGGAAGAATCCCGCCATGACGAGGGCCACCCAGCCGTTGGCGAAGAGGATCTTGCCCGTGTGGTCGCGGGTGACGTCGCAGAAGATGCCGAGCAAGAGCCCCAGGAAAATGACGACGGTCAGCGCGGGGACGAGGTAGCCGCCCGGCACCTTGAAGCTCCGCTCCCGGTCGGGGAACTTCCGCCGCAGGCGGATGACGCACAGGGCCATGACCACGTAGATGAAGCACTCCAGGGCAGCGGCCAGGATAATGATGAACATGTACCGGCCGCTGAAGAGAATGAGGAAACACACGACGAGGGCGAAGACCATCAGGCCCAGAATGGCGAACCAGGGGGTGGCGTAGTCCGGGTGGATCCGGCTGAAGATCTTCGGCAGGACGTTGTCGCGGGCCATCGCGTAGGCAAAGCGGGAGGTGTTCAGGAGCCCTGAGTTGAAGGACGTCACCGAGGCCAGAATGCTCATCGCCACGAAAAAGAGCACCCCACCGCTGCCGAACAGGGCCCGGCCGAACTCGATGTGGGGGATGTCGGTTCCCCGCCGGATAAACTCGGGGGCCAGATGGCTCAGCCCCGTGACCATGGCAACGGTGAAGAGCGAATAGGTGATGGACAAAAGGCCGATGGCCCAGAGCATCCCGCGCCCGATCATCCGATAGTCCGTCGTTTCCTCGGCGAGCGGCGTCACCCACTCGAAGCCGACATAGAGGAAGACCCCCACCCCGGCGGCGTTGAGCACGTTTCCCCAGGTCAATTTCGGATGCGCGAGGGCGGCCGGGATATCCACGCCGACCCGCGTGAAGGTATAGAGGGACACCCCGACGAGAAACAAAAGCATCGCGTAGGTCAGGATGTCCTGGACCAGGCCGGTGAGCTTCACCCCCCGGACGTTGATGAACCCGACGAAGGCGATGAAGGCGATCACCCACAGGACCCGGTCGAAGGCGGGACTGACCAGCGGCAGGGAATCCATCAGGACGCTGGACAGAAGGTAGCTCTCCGCGCCGACCATCGTGATCCCCATCAGGACGTAGAACATCCCGATGGCGATCGCAACCCGCTCGTTGAAGGCGTTCTGGATGAAGAGCTTGATCCCCGCCGCGGTCGGGTACTGGGCGGTCAGTTCCGAGAAGCACAGGGCCGACAGGAGGCACAGCGACCCCGCGACGAGGATGGAGATCCAGGCGAGTTCGCCCGCCAGCATCGTTGCCACCTGCATTCCCGCCAGATAGCAGGACGTCGCCATGGCCATGCCGGCGGAGGTGGAAATGACCGTCCGCAGTTTGAGCACCTTCCGCAGCAGCGTCGCCGTCGCCATGCGCTCCTCCTTAAACGTCGGGCCAGATGATCATGGTGATGGCGTCGAGGCGGACGATGTCCTCCTGCGTCGCCTTGACGCGGATTTCCCCCTGGAGGTACTTCTGCGAGGGATTGAGATCGCCCCAGAACATGTCGCAGAGGTTTTCACTCGCCGTCGTGACGATGATGTCCGGGGTGCCCGCGGCCCCCGCCGCGTAAGAGACGATCTCCCCTTGGATCACGTCCATCGTGAAGATGTCCCCGGTGTCGTCCGCGACGAAGTGGAGCAGCCGGGACCAGTCCCGCTGCATCCGCCGCAGACGTTTGTTTTCGTTGCACTGTACCTGGTAGTCGGCGAGCGCCTCCAGAATCTCCGCACCGGTCGCCATAGGACGCTTCCCCCCTGCTGATGGTTGCAGACACTTTCCCCCGGGATCACGCGCCCCGGGGCCGCCGTCAGTCGTCCTTCCCGAGGCCCTTCTCTCCGGAAAGCTCCCGCATGGCGCCCTCGAGCGCGGCGAGGACCTCGTCCACCTCCGCCGGGGTGATAACCAGCGGCGGCATCAGTCGGCAAATGCTCGGGTCGTTGCCCGTGTAGATCGCCAGAACGCCGCGGTCGGCGAGCTTCTTCGTCATCCGGGGGCCGATGGAGGTGTTCGTGTACTGCAGGCCCATCATCAGCCCCTTCTGCCGGACCTCCAGGAGCAGATCGGGGTAGGCCGCCGTCAGGCGATCGAAACCGGCGCGGAACCGCTCGCCCATGAGTCGCGCGTGTTCGGCCAGGCCGTTCTTCTCGATGTAGTCGATCACGGCGAGCGCCACGATGCACCCCAGGTCTGAGCCGCCGAAGGTGGACAGGTGAACGAAAGGGTGGGGGATGAAGAAGTCATTGATCTCCTCCTTAAAGACGGTGGCGGAGATGGGGTAGAGGCCGCCCCCCAGGGATTTGGCCAGGGTCAGGATGTCCGGGACGACCCCCCAGTGCTCGCACGCGAACATCCGGCCCGTCCGGGCGAAGCCGGTTTGGATTTCGTCGAGGATGAGCAGCGCCTCGTGTTCGTCGCAGAGGCGACGGACCTCCGGCAGGTAATCGTCCGGCGGGACGTTGATCCCCCCCTCTCCCTGGATCGGTTCGAGGATCACGGCGGCGGTGTCCGCGCTCATCGCCTCCCGCACGGCTTGGGCATCGCCGAAGGGCACTTGCTTGAAGCCGGGCATCAGCGGCTCGAACGGCTCCTTGTAGGCCGCCCGGCCGATGGCGGAGAGGGCGAAGCCCGTATGGCCGTGATAGGCCTTATCGGCGTAGACGATCTCCGTCTTCATCGTGTAGCCGCGGGCGATCTTGATCGCGGCGTCCACCGCCTCCCCGCCACCCGCGCCGTAGACCGTGCACTTCAGGTCGCCGGGGGTGATCTCGGCGAGTTTCCGGGCGAGATCGGCCTTCTGGCGGGAGCAAACCAGGAACACGCCGATATCGTAGGTGTCCAGCGCCTTCTTGAGCGCCTCCACGATCTCGCGGTTGTGGCGCCCGACGTTCATGATGCCCGAGCCCGTCTGGCAGTCGATGAAGCGCTTGCCGGTGAGGTCCCAGGTGCAGGCGCCGTCCCGCCGCTCCTCGATCAGGTCGATGCCGGCGGCCTTCATGGTCCGCACCTTCATGGGATTGACGAACTCGGCGAAATCGGCCAGTGCCCGCTGCTTGAGGGTGTTCAAATCGTCCGACACGGTGTCACCTCCTTTTGAATGAGGTTCTTGCTTCTCCGCGATCCGGGCATGCCGCCGCCTGTTCAACAGGAGACATTCTGGTGCTCAGCAATAAGACGAGGGCAATGGATGTAAACAGGCGGTGCATGCATACCTCCATCGACTGAAGCGGGGCGAATTTTTGTGACGTGATGACCGAAGGTAAGAGGAACCGCCCCCGTATGTCAAGGTAATTTTGACACCCCGCCGGGAATTCCTTGACCTGTGGGGTTGATTGGTATAAAAGCCCGAAAAAAAGGACGTTTTCATGGAATATCAGAGTGTGGACGATGTCCAGGAACGCCTGACGGCGGCCGGCTACATCCCCTCCCGGGAGATCGCGACGGTGGTCTTCCTCGCGGAGGCGACGCAGAAGCCGATCCTCGTGGAAGGGCCCGCCGGGGTCGGCAAGACGGAGCTCGCCAAGGCCGTGGCCCGCAGCCTGAACCGGGAGCTGATCCGCCTCCAGTGCTACGAGGGGCTGGACGAGGCGAAGGCCCTGTACGAGTGGGAATACGCCAAGCAGCTCCTCTACACCCAGATGGTCAAGGGCCGCATCAACGACATCATCGCGGACGCGGACACGCTCACCGTGGCGGTGGACCGCATCGCCGCCCAGGAGGACGCCTTCTTCTCCGACCGCTTCATCCAGCCCCGCCCGCTCCTCCAGGCGATCAGCTCGGAGGAGCCCGTCGTCCTCCTCCTGGACGAGGTGGACAAATCCGATCCCGAATTCGAGGCGTTCCTGCTTGAACTCCTGAGCGATTTCCAGGTTTCGATCCCTGAACTCGGGACGCGCAAGGCCGTCAGGATCCCCTTTGTCCTGCTCACCTCCAACAACTACCGCGACATGAGCGACGCGCTCAAGCGCCGGTGCGTCCACCTGTATATCGACTACCCGGAGCGGGATCTGGAGATCCGGATCGTGCGACTCAAGGTCCCGGGGGTCGAGGAGGCCCTTGTGCGGAGCCTCGTCGAGGCGATCCGCCGGATCCGCGCCCTCGATCTGAAAAAGAACCCCAGCATCTCCGAATCCATCGACTGGGCACAGTCCCTGCTGGCCCTCCAGGCCCGGTCGCTGTCGCCCGGGGTCCTATCGGACACCCTGAACGTCGTCTGCAAGTACCAGGGCGACATCGAAAAGGTCCGGAAAAACCTCGACCGCGTCCTCGCGTGAGTCCCGCGCCATGGTCGATCTCGTCCTGAAATTCGTCTCCTCCTGCCGGGCGTCGGGGATGCGGATCTCCACCTCCGAAGTCTTGGACTGCGTCCGGCATCTGGAGCGGATCGACTGCACCCGCGAGGACGAGTTCCGGGCGGCGCTCAGGGCGAACTTCGCGAAGAGCGTCCGGGAGCTGGCCCACTTCGACCGCCTTTACCGCCTCTTCTTTCACGAGTTCCGCCTTGACGCCGCCGATGTGGAGGCCGCCGGACGTTTCAGCAATCAGATCGGTGACCTCGCCCGGCGTCTCGCGCCGGAGGCCGCCCCGGAGGCGGAATACCGGGCGGTGGTGGATTTTCTGGCCGGGGACCCCCAGAGTCTCCTCCGGGCGCTGCACCGCATCCGGACGGAATCCGACGCCTCCCCGCAGACGGTGAAGTTCAACCTGGCGCCCCTTGAAGGCCGCCTGAAACTCCTCATGCAGATCCTGCGGGTGGGCGACGTGGCGCAGGCGCTTATCGAGGACGAAAAGCTGGATCTGGATGCGGAGGACCGGCGTGCGCTCGCCGCTCACGTCGGCGAGCGCCTGGACCGCGCCCGGGCGCTGCTGATGTTCGAGCCGCTACCCAACGCGGACGGCATCCGCAAGAACGGCGACGCGGGGGAACGCCTCAAGCAGCTCGGCGAAAAGCCGTTCTCGTCCTTCACCCCACGGGAAACGGAAGAGATGCGCGAGGCCATCGGCGGCCTCGTGCGCAAGCTGAAAAACATCACGAGCCGCCGCTTCGCCGTCCGGAATCGGGGCGCCCTCGACGTCAAGAAGACCCTCCGGGCCGCCGCCCGCTACAACGGCGTGCCCCTCGATCTGAAATACCGGCGCAAGGCCCTCCGGAAGGGCCGGATCGTCACCCTCTGCGACGTTTCGGGCTCCGTCTGGTCCGCCGCGCGCTTCATGCTGAATCTCCTGTATTCCCTCCAGGACTGTTTCGACCGTGTCCACAGTTTCGTCTTCGTGGACCGGCTGACGGAAGTCACGGAGATCTTCGACACGCACGAGGTCAACGAGGCGATCGGCAGGGTTCTCGGGAAAGCCGGTGTCGGCTTCAACGCCACGACGGACTACGGGGAGATGTTCCGCCATTTCAAGCGCGGCTACATGGAGATCCTGACGAAGAAGACGACGCTCATCGTCATCGGGGACGCCCGCTCCAACTACCTGAGCCCGGAGGACGCGATCCTGGGCGAGATGCGCGACCGGTGCCGCCGGGTGATCTGGCTCAACCCCGAACCGGAGGCGATCTGGGGCACGGCGGACAGCGAGATCTACACCTACGCCCCCTGGTGCCACGAGGTGCGACCGTGCCGGAACCTGAACCAGTTGATCCGCTTCATCGAGGAGCTCGTCCTGTAATGACCGGTGATCTGCATGCAGAAACGCGCCGAGTGCGTGAACGCTTCACGCGGTTCGCCGCGGAGCGCATTGCCGGACGAGGGGATCTGGACAACGGAGAGGCCTTCCCCGGCGACCTGTGGAGGCGCATGGGCGAGGCGGGTCTCTTCCGGCTCGGCATTCCGAAGCGCTACGGCGGCAGTGGCGGGGGCTGGCCGGCCCTCGTGGCGGCCGGCGAGGCGCTCGTCGCCTCCGGGGGAAACCTGGGGCTGGCGCTTTCCTGGCTGGTTCAGCAGGCCGTCGCCCGCTTCCTCGTCCACGGTTTCGGCAACGCGGGACAGCGGGGGCGCCTCCTGCCGGAGCTAGCCCTCGGCCGTCTGACCGTCGCCTTTGCCGTCTCGGAGCCCGGCCACGGCGCCCACCCCAAACACCTGACCACGCGGGCGGAGCGGGCGGGCGACAGATTCAGGCTCACGGGTGAAAAGGCCTACCTGACGAACGGTCCCATCGCCGATCTTTACGTCGTCGTCGCCGTCACCTCCGAAGCGGAGGGCCGAAAGCGCCTCACGGCCTTTCTCGTGCCCCGGCGCACGCCCGGCCTCTCCGTGGCGGCGCCCACGCCGCTGCCGTTCCTGAGGCCGTCGCCTCACGGCGGCATCGAACTCGTCGACTGTCGCTTACCGGGGACGGCGGTTCTGGGCGAGGCGGGGACGGCCTACGAGACAATGGTGATCCCGTTCGGCGGGGTGGAGGACCTGCTCATGACGGGGGCGATCCTGGGGGCGCTTTCAAGGCTCGAGGCGCGGGCGGTCGAGGCGCTCCGTGCCGGGGAACCCGACCGGACCCTGCGGAGCGAGCTGGGCACCGTTCATGCCCTGCGCGAGATGTTGACGGGGGTGGCCCTGGCCGCGGCGGCGGACCTGGACCGGGGGGTGGCCCCGTCCGGGATCCCGCAAACGGTTGCGGGGTTTCCCCTGGCCGTGGCGCTTCTCGAGCGTCACGCGGCCATCCTCTCCCGCACGGGCGCGGGCGAAGATCCCGTGCCGGCGCGGCTCCAGGCCGATCTCACCGCCCTGTTCTCTCTCAGCCGCCGCCGTCTGATCGCCCGCCAGGAGCGCCTCGGCGCCGCGCTCATTTCCAATCCCGCCTGACGAACATCGCAACCGGATGCTGGTGCATCAAGGGAATCGGATCCCCGGCGCACCGCGTTCCCAATAGAGATGGGCGAAGAAGAACGTAAATAAGCAAAAGGCGGGGCCTATTGGCCCCGCCTTTTGTCTTGATCATATAACGCTTGGCATTCGTCGCCACCCGCGCGGGGGCGTGGATTGAAACACCTGGGGCACCGCCACGAGCACCTGCGGATGCCGACGCCGCCGATCGGCCTACGGGCGTTCCTCCAGGGGGATATAGTGCCTCAGCGTGCTGCCCGTGTAAATCTGGCGGGGGCGGCCGATTTTCAAGGGCGTGGCGTCGTGCATCTCCTTCCACTGGGCGATCATGCCCGGCAGGCGGCCGATCGCGAACATGACGGTGAACATGTTCGTCGGAATGCCGATCATCCGGAATAAAATGCCGCTGTAGAAATCGATGTTGGGGTAGAGTTTTCGTTCGATGAAGAACTCGTCCTTCAGGGCGGCCTCCTCGAGCTCGATGGCGATGTTCACCAGGGAATCGCGGCGGTCGCTGTTCCTGAAGATCGTTTTGGCGCACTGTTTCAGAATCCTGGCGCGGGGGTCGTGACTCTTGTACACCCGATGGCCGAAGCCGAACAGACGAACCCGGCTGTTTTTGTCTTTGGCCGACGCGAGACATTCCTCGATGGAGATCCCGTTCCTGTCGATGTTTTCGAGCATGTCGATGACCTTCTGGTTCGCCCCACCGTGGAGAGGCCCCCAGAGCGCGCAAATGCCCGAGCAGATCGACGCATACAGATTGGCCATGCTGCTGCCGACCAGCCGCACGGTCGATGTGCTGCAATTCTGTTCGTGATCCGCATGCAGGATCAAAAGCGTGGACAGCACCTTTTCGATGTCCGGATCCGGTACGTAGGGGTCCACCGGGGAGTCGAACATCATGTAAAGAAAATTGGCCGTGTATTTCAGGTCGGGTTTGGGATAGATGTGCGGCTGACCGATGCTGTGCTTGTAGGAATATGCGGCGATCGTGCGGATCCGGGAAATCAGCGAGGCGGCCATGAGATCGAAGGTCTGCGCCTGGAAATCCTCCGTGTAGTAGTCCGTATAATAAACGGACATGGCGTTGACCATCGTCGCCAGGATGGCCATCGGGTGTGCCGTGGGGGGAAATCCGTCGAAGAAACGCAGCATCTCCTCGTGAATCATGGAATTCTGCGTCAGGTACTGCGAGAAAACCGCCTGTTCGGCCCGATTGGGAAGATCCCCGTAAATCAGCAGGTACGCCACTTCCGAAAAACTGGCCCGTTCCGCCAGCTCCTCGATCGGAATACCGCGATAACGCAATATGCCGCGATCCCCATCGATAAAGGTGATCTCGGACATGCAGGATCCCGTATTCTGATACCCCACGTCCAGGGTGATCAGACCGCTTTCCTGCCGCAACCGGGATATGTCGATGGCCTTTTCCCCTTCCGTGCCGGTCACAACCGGAAGGCCGATCGTCTTTCCGCCGTAAATCAATTCCGCCTTTTCCAATGCCTCTTCTCCAATCCGCTGCTCAGTCTTTAGCTGTTATGGCGTCCTTAGCTGCTATAGCGGCTTCTGTCAACGGTCATTTGAAGGACGTCCGGCCGCCCGATGCCGGCAATCCGGTGCAGGGATTCCGTGCGCCGATTGTTTTGCATTCGCTATGTGGCGTCAGAGGGGCGGGTTTTAGTGAATTTTCTCAGATAAAAGAGATGGCCGTCATGTCTCACCTCTGCCAGTTCTCCCTGCGCCTGCAGATTCTCCACGACGGCCCATGAGGCCCCGGCCTTCGCTAAAAGCGCGTCTACCGCCTCTCGTCGCATCGGATGAACGGCGGTAATGCTCAAGAGATCCTTTTGGATATCGCCGGTAAAGGCAAACGCATCCCCCTCATAGCCGATGAGATATTCCACACGCTCCAACCGATCGGCGAAGATTCGGTACGCCCGGTTCACGGTCTCTTCATCGGGCGCGCAAACCCGCTCAAGGGTCGGCGGCCGGGTCGGAATGCTCAAATAAGCCGCAGAGGGCTTCAAACCCTTAATGAATCCTGCGATCCCCGCCAGGCAAGTTTCGCTTTCGTTGATGCCCTTGACGAGCATCGTTTCGGTGACAAGCTTGCCGGCAAAGGTTTCGGCGAATTGCCCCATTCCCGCAAGGATTGAGGACAGGTTCAGCATTTTGTGGGGACGGTCGATTCGCCTCCAGATCCGCTCCTCGACGGCATCGATTTTCAGCGAAACCCAATCTGCTCCCGCGAGCGCCTCCCTCACGTCTTCACGCCAGAGAAGAGATCCGTTTGTGATGACGCCGACGGGGATCCCCAGAGACTTCATCATCATCAGTTCGTCGACGAGATGGATGTCCAGGGTAGGCTCTCCATCCGGAACGAAGGCGAGGTAGTCGATGGGCTCGGCTGCAGCCCTCGTCATCGCAATCCTGTCCTGCACATCCCGAAGGATCTCTTCCGGCCGGTAAAAAGCGCGACGATCCAGCGTCATGGACGTGGTTCGCCCCACCTGACAGTAACGGCAGGCGTAGGTGCACACCTTGGACGGGATGTTGTTGATCCCCAGGCTCTTTCCCAAACGCCTCGATGGAACGGGGCCAAAAGAGTATTGAAAGCCGCTTGCCATCACCGTTGTCTCCCGCAGGGATATTGTCCATCGTCAACCCTGATATTGCATGGGCCGACTTCAGCCATCCGCCTGTTCGAATGAACGAACATCAAGACGCGATGGCCGCGTCGCACTGGAAATCGACGCGGCCATCGTCTTGTTGATTTCAACCGGAATCAAGACTCAGCGGTCCCGGCTTCAATGTCGGCCAGGCGCTTGCTGACGGCGTCCATCTCCGCCTGCAGGGCGTCGACCTGCCCTCTCAGAAACTGTTTTTCCAATTCCGGATTGGGGGCCTGGTATGGCGCAGGATAGCCGTAAGGTGCCGCATACCCGCCGAAGCGCACCCACCCCGGTTGGCCGGTGGCGTAGAACATGTTCCGCCATCCACGACCGCCACCTCGTCCCCAAGCTCCGCCGCCACGGCCGAAGCCGATTCCGAAACCTCTTCCAGGCATAGGGCTCGCATACCCCGGAACGCCCAAGCCGGCACAGTATCCCGCCGCGCGTCCGGTCATCGGTCCCATTCCCCTGGGTCCTGTCCGATCTCCTCCTGGCATTTTCACATCCTCCTTTCTTCAGGATTGTCTCTTATTGTCTGACCATTAAAGCCCCGCAATTCGGGCACTTGCGCTCGAAGCAAGGCACACCGCGCCGATGGGGTTCTTTTCGTCCGCACTGGGGACAGACGCAGTCTCCGACCGGTCCGGCCGCCAGCGGGCCGCCTCCGCGGCCGGCTCTCCGGCCGCCCTGACCTCGTCCTTGTCCGCCTCCCATTCCTTGTCCACCCTGTCCCATTCCGTTCATGATATGATCCCTCCAATCCATGTTGCGCGGAGCGCCGAAGCGGCGTTGTCTTCCCCTTGAGCAACCCGGCATGGCAAAAGCGCTTCGATTGAGCCGGCCGGAAATCCATGCCCGAATCACCTCGCTCAGGTCTCCGGAAACAAAAGGAACGACCTGGATGCCGTAACCTGTGAGCATTTCCTGCAGCGGTCTGGAGATCGCGCCGCAAACCAACGTGGCGACCCCTAGCTCTGTCAGGCAAAGCGCCTTTTGAACCGGCAGGTCTCCTATCAGCGGTTCCCGGTCTTCTTGAACGATCCTCCCGAATTCCACCTCGACGATGCAAATCCGACGGGCGGAATCAAAAACCGGAGCGATTCGATCTTCCCAGAAGGGAAAGGCTGCTTTCATCTTTCAGATCCCCGTTCTTCGTCCGCACGCTGAATAACAGCAATCGTCGTGCCATACGCGGCGGCCTTGGGAGAAAAGCCTCTATATTCAAGTTGATACGGGATCGAGCAGGGGTCCGGCGGAGGGAAATGGGGCGGAAGAATAGTAGCACGAATGCTACGCTTGCCCCTTATGATAGGTGCGCGAGCGCTACTTTTCTCGACGCTTGCGGCTGTCCCGCTTTGGAGGGGCGATTCCCAACTTCTTCATCTGGCGATACAGGGTGGTCTTGTGGATTCCCAGCATGCGCGCCGCAGCGACACGGTTGAAGGCCGTGCGCTCGAGCGCCGTTTGGATCGCCTGGCCTTCCAAAATCTCATGTGCTGAACGGATATCGGACACAAAACCCGCACCCGACCCGCGCGCCCTCAACTCTTCGGGCAGATGCCGAATGTCGATATAACCTTCATGGCAGAGGATAAAGGCATGCTCGATGGCGTTTTCCACCTCGCGGATATTGCCCGGCCAGTCGTGGGCCATGAGCAACGAAAGCGCTTCCGCCGTAATTCCCTTTACGTCGGTCTTTCTCAACCGGTTGAAGCGGGTGACGAACTGGTCCACCAGGAGGGGAATGTCCTCTTTTCGCCGCCGCAGAGGGGGCAGTTCGATGCGCACCACATTCAAGCGATAGTACAGATCTTCCCGAAACGCGCCCTCCTGCATCCGTTCTGCCAGGTCCCGGTTGGTGGCGGTGACGACGCGGACATCGGCCTGTTCCGAGCGGGTCGAGCCCAGAGGTTCATAGGTCCTCTCCTGAAGCACACGGAGCAACTTGACCTGCAGCGCCGGGCTCACCTCGCCGATTTCGTCGAGGAAAATCGTCCCTCCCCCGGCCAACGTAAAACGCCCGGGTTTGTCTTTCTTGGCGCCGGTAAAGGCACCGGCCTTGTAACCGAACAGCTCGGACTCCAGGAGCGTATCCGGCAGGGCTCCGCAGTTGACGGCCACAAACGGACCGTCCCGTCGGGGGCTCAAGTGGTGAATCGTCCGGGCGACCAGTTCCTTACCCGTCCCGGTTTCCCCCAGGAGAAGGACGGTGCTGGGACTGGCCGCGATGGCGGGAAGGGCTTCGAATACCCGTTGCATCAAAGGGCTGTGGCTGATCAAATCGCCCACACGAAATTTTCCGGTGAGTTCCTGACGCAAGGTCTCAACCTCGGACAGATCGCGGAAAGTCTCCGCGCCTCCGGTCACCCGCCCTTCGGCGTCGTGCAGCAGGGCCGTGGAAATGCTGATGGGGATGCGGTTCCCCTCGGAATCGACGATGTAAGCGGATATGCCGATAATCGGCTTGCGCGTTGCGAAGGTCTGAGCCAGCGCGCAATCCGCCCCGCACAGACTGGAACGAAAGACTTCCGAACAGCGCCGCCCGATCGCGTCGGAACGTTTCACGCCGGTGATTTCTTCGGCAGCGCGGTTGAACGAGGTGACGAGCCATTGCGTGTCAACCGTAAAAACTCCGTCCGAGATGCTCTCCAAGATCACCTCCGTTGGCGTCAACGTGCTCGTCCCTTCCTTCTTCTTTTTGATACGCGAACTCATCTTGGGGCGCTCCCCGGGGCCCATTTGCCGCTTAAGCCCGGATAGGAAAGATGAAGAAAGGCCGCTTCGATGTCAAGGTTATTTTATGATCACTTCATGCTGCATCGCTCGTGAAAAGGGGCCGATGCTGCGCCCGGCGGCAGGACCCGTTTGGCAGGATCGAACGGCAATATGAGTAGCAAAATGCTACTCGTTCCCGGTTGCAAGACCTGTTCTTTTCGTCCCTCGATATGAATCCTCTCCAGCGGGAAAGCTCTACGTCGATTGCCCAGCATAAGGGCATGTTGCTGGACAGTCAAGACATTCCGCCGTTTGCTCTGGGGGAGATTCATCGCACATTTACAGATAAACTGTTCCTGGCACGGATGATGCTAATTACTCGGCAGGGGATGATTTCTACATCGTCGCTACCTATTTTCCATTTCGTCTGTAAAGGAGAGAAAAAATGAAAACCCTGAAAATTGCCATTCCCACCGCGGCCGGTTTGTTGTGCCAGCACTTCGGCCATTGCGAGCAATTCGCCCTCATCGACGTGGATGAGGAAAACAAAACCATCCTGAAGACGACCCTGGTGACGCCTCCGCCCCACGAGCCCGGACTTCTGCCGACGTGGCTGCATGAGCAAGGGGCCGATGTCATCATCGCCGGCGGCATGGGAATGCGGGCGCAGGAACTGTTTGTCGACAAGGGCATTCGCGTGGTTACCGGCGCTTCGCCGGAAGCCCCGGAACAGATTGTCGGAGCGTACCTCAGGGGCGAGCTCGTGACGGGAGCCAATGCCTGCGACCACTGATGCAAAAGGCGGGGCGAAAGATGATCGACGAACCTTGCCCCCAATGATGCTGTTATGGAATTAAAACAGAAAGGATCACAGAAAGCATGAAGATTACGGTAGCCAGCGGCAAAGGCGGAACCGGTAAAACGACGTTTTGCGTGAATTTGGCTTATGCGCTCGCCGAACGCGGCGAAAGGATCCGGTTGTTGGACTGTGATGTGGAAGAGCCCAACGACCACTTGTTTGTCCGACCGAAGTTCGATGAACAAAGATCCGTTGAGGCATTGCGACCGGTCTGGATTGAGGATTTGTGCACCGGCTGCGGCGATTGTGCGGCGGCCTGTCGTTACAACGCCATGGCAGTGATAAAAGGGAATGTTTTGATCTTCAATGAGCTTTGCCACGCCTGCGGGCTTTGTTCCCTGGTTTGCCCGGAAAAGGCGCTGATCGATAAACCATCGCCGATCGGGACCATCGAGATATCCTCACAAAACCAGCCCTTCTTTTTTGCCCACGGAACGTTAAACATCGGCGAGGTGATGGCGCCTGCAATCATTCGCAAGGTCAAAACCCTCATCGATCCGGAAGCCATCAACCTGATCGACGCGTCTCCGGGAACGTCCTGTCCGGTTGTCGAGACGGTGGACGGCGTGGATGTCGTCGTTTTGGTCACGGAACCCACGCCTTTCGGACTGAACGATCTGAAGTTGGCCGTCAACATGGCGCTGAAAAAAAAGATACCCACCTGCATCGTCGTCAATCGCTCCGATGGGACGGACCGATTGATCGCCGAGTATGCGGAACGGGTGCATGTGCCGATCGTCGGTCGAATTCCGTTCAAGCGCGCATACGCCGAGACCTACTCCAGCGGGGCCATTCTGACGCACGTTTACCCGGAATTTCGGGAAAACCTGTTGAACATTTTCTCCGACATTTCCCGGTTGGCCGGTACCGTTCCGCCCGAGGTTCCGGCTGATGAGGCGTTCTGTGTCGAAACGGAAAACATCGAGCCGTTCACCGTCGGGAAGTCTTCTATTTTCAAGGAAATTGCCGTGATCAGCGGCAAGGGGGGATCGGGGAAAACCACCTTGCTGGCCTCGCTGGCCATGCTCGCCGACAACAAGGTTTTGGCCGACAACGACGTGGACGCCGCGGATCTGCATCTGCTCCTGGGACCCATCGTACGCGAAACGCATGATTTTGTGGGCGGATTGAAGATGGCCATCGATCCTGATCGATGTACGGCCTGCGGTCAATGCGCGCCTGCCTGCCGCTTCGGGGCAATACACCCGGACGGGCCGATCAAAGATCCGAACATCCAAACCTTTCGAATCGACGAATTCGCCTGCGAAGGATGCGGTGTGTGCGAATATGTTTGCGCTTTCGATGCCGTTGAAACCAGGCAAAACACTGTGGGCAAATGGTTTGTGTCGGGTACGGACTACGGGCCCATGGTCCATGCCCGGTTGGGAATCGCGGAGGAAAATTCCGGACGCCTGGTGACCCAGGTGCGGAACGTCGCCGCAGAGCTTGCCAAGAATCTGGGGAAGGCCCTTATTCTAAGCGACGGTCCCCCGGGGACCGGATGTCCTGTGATTGCCTCCGTCAGCGGTGCGGATTTGGTGCTCGTCGTGACCGAGCCCACCGTTTCCGGCGTCCATGATATGCAGCGCGTGCTGGAACTGGCGGCCCATTTCCGAATTCCATCGCTGATCGTTGTGAACAAAGCTGATCTGAATGCAGAGCAAACACAGCATATCAAGACCATTGCCTCGGAGATGGGAGCGAAGGTGATCGCTGAGATTCCCTTTGACCGCAATGTCAATGATGCCCTCATGGCGGGCAAAACCGTGATCGAATATGGAAAGGGACCGGCATTCGACGCCATGGTCCGCCTTTGGGGGAAGTTGGAGACCATGATGAAGAAAGGAGTAGGATACCATGAGAATCGCCGTGAGCTCCGCAGGACGGACGCTTGATGACTCCGTCGACACCCGTTTCGGACGATGCGCGTACTTTTTGGTCATCGATCCGGATACTTTGGAGTTTGAACCGATTCAAAATCCCAACATCGCCCTGGGGCACGGCGCGGGAATCCAATCCGCCCAGTTATTGTCCGACCAGGGTGTAACCGTTGTACTGACCGGCAATTGCGGCCCCAACGCCTTTCAGACCTTCGGCGCGGCCGGCATCCAGGTCATAACCGGCGTTGCCGGAAAGGTTCGGGAAGCGGTCAGAATGTATAAATCCGGGGAACTGGCCGGCGCTTCCGGCCCCAATGTCGCGGGTCATTTCGGCACGGGGATGGCCGGCGGACTGGCCACGGGCCAAGGCACGGGCATGGGTGGCGGAATGGGTATGGGCGGCGGCAGAGGCAGGGGCGGCGGCATGGGGCGCGGAATGGGCATGGGCGGCGGCAGAGGCATGGGCGTGGGGCAAGGGGCTCGAGGGGTCCCGCCAACCGCTCAAACAGCGGGGCCGTCTTCAGGAACGACCGGCAGAAGGGAAGAAATCGCCGCGCTGAAAGAAAAGGCCGAAGCCTTGAAAAGGCAGATGGAGGAAATCACGGATCGAGTAAAAAACCTGGAAGGAGACGAGTAAAAAAGAAAACGGCCCTGATTCCCGGAGAAGATCGATGAATAAATCGAGAGAGGAATCGCTGAGGTTGAGGATTTTCCCCGATGAGGTCCTTCGACAATCCTGTGAATCGGTGGAAAGGTTCGATGCCGAGCTTCGTGATTTGATCGATGAGATGCTTGTCCTGATGCGGGTCCGGGAGGGCATCGGCTTGGCAGCTCCACAGGTCGGGATTACGAAAAGATTCTTTGTTTGCGAGATCGAAAATCGGTCGTTCAGCCTTATTAACCCACGCATAACGGCTGTCGGCGGAAAAGCCGAGATGATTGAAGGCTGCCTCAGCCTGCCTGAAGTGCAGGTCACTATAACGCGAAGTGACCGGCTTCTTGTCATCGGCTATGACCTCAAAGGGCAAATAAAGCAATTTGAGTTTAAGGGTCTATGGGCACGCGTGATTCAGCATGAACTGGATCACCTGGACGGCGTTTTGATATGCGACTACGGCAAGAACGTGAAGATCGAAAAGACCTTGTCCTAAGGGCTCAGGATTTATCATTTTATCGATAAGGCGGGATTGGATCGAACATGTTCAAGACAGTGCTGTATGAACTCAGGGCTCACGCCCCCTTTACCTTGATGGGGACCCTAACCGGAATGATCATCCTCTGGATTTCCCTGACAGGACAGTTGTCCCGCTCAACGTTCGAAACGTTGTTCTGGGTTCTCCATCCTGCTCATGTGTTCCTCAGCGCGCTGGTAACGACCGCGATGTACAGGTGTCATTCACAGGGTAAGATCATAACGACTTTGGCAATCGGTTACTTCGGCTCCATCGGCATCGGCACCTTGAGCGATTGCATTATCCCTTACATCGGCGAGATCCTCTTGGAGATGCCGAATCGAGGTCTTCATCTCGGATTTATTGAAAAATGGTGGCTTGTCAACCCCTTGGCATTTGCCGGGATCGCGTTTGGCTATTGGCGGCAGGGAACAAAATTCCCGCATGCGGGACACGTGTTGCTCAGCACCTGGGCCTCACTATTCCACATGATCATGGCCTTGGGAACCGATGTCGGTTTCTTCACGGTGTTGATGATGTCTTTATTCTTGTTCCTGGCGGTCTGGCTTCCCTGCTGCACCAGCGACATCGTCTTCCCATTGCTTTTCGCGACAAGGGAGAAGAAATGAAAAGAGAGACATTCAACAGCGTTTTTTTGCAATCCGCTCGCCGACGAATGCGACCAGCAGGTTTCAATCGCGGACGGGCACGGGCTTTCATTCGCAGCTCGAAGCCCTCCCGTTTCGGCCGCTGTTATCCCGACCGGATTGAAACGGGAACCCGAAAGCGCTTTGCGGAGAAAGTTTCGGTGATAAACGAGTTATGAAGATACAGGCGGAACTGAGTCTTTATCCCTTGAAAACCGGCTCGATCGAAGATGCGGTCGGAAGTTTCATCGATGAACTTTCAAAATCAGGGCTATCCGTTGTTCCCGGCCGGATGAGCACCCTGGTTGCCGGTGAAAGCGAATCGGTCTTCCGCGTCGTCGGTGAATGCTTCGAAAGGGCCTGCAGGATAGACAAGATTGTTTTGGCCGTCAAATTCTCCAATGCCTGTCCCGAAACGGCGGCGGAAGAGAACATCTCAACGATGTCCGTCCGCGCTGCTCGGGAATTGGAAACGATCAACCGGCCCCACGATTTAACAACCATAACATTCAAAATCGACGAACGCACGTGTACGGGTTGCGGAATCTGTGTCCAAGCCTGTCCCGTTGGGGCCATCACGGTCGGACGTGTGGCCGCCATCGATCCGGAGACCTGT
>JALNWL010000029.1 GCA_023230905.1 Syntrophales bacterium | reverse complement strand
TCCGCGATCGCCAGGGAGACGCGCATGACCTGACGGGAGTGCGCCACGATGTTCGGCAGCATGGCATACCGCGCCATGAGCGCGTTGCACTCTTCCCGCGTGGGAATCCTGTCCGGGACATTTTCCTTCATCGCGCCGGCCCTCGGAGGAGACGAGTCTTCGCGGAGGGTTTCATCAACCTTCATCTTGCGCCTTTCCGCTCCAGCGCGACGCAGACCGCCTTGCCCATCGCGGCGGTGCCGATGGGTGTTGTCCCCTCCCGGTGAAGATCGCGGGTGCGCCGCCCCTCCCGCAGGACCTGCCGGACCGCATCCTCGACGCGGCGCGCCTCTCCCGGCAGGCCGAGGGTGTGTTCGAGCATCATCGCGACGGAGAGGATCGCGGCCAAGGGATTGGCCAGGTCCTGCCCCGCGATGTCGGGGGCCGAACCGTGGATCGGTTCGTAGAGGGCATGCCTGTCTCCCAGGCTCGCCGAGGGGAGCAGACCGATGGAACCGGTCAGCATGGCGGCCTCGTCGCTCAGGATGTCTCCGAAGAGGTTCGTCGTGACGATCACGTCGAACTGGGCGGGGTTCAGGACGAGCTGCATCGCGCAGTTGTCGACGTACAGGTGCCGGAGGGCGACGTCCGGGTAACCGCGGCCGACCTCCGTGATGACGTCCCGCCAGAGTTCCGTCGACTCCAGGACGTTCGCCTTGTCCACGGAGACGACCCTCTTCCGCCGTCCGCGGGCGGTCTCGAAGGCCTTTACCGCGATGCGCCGGATCTCCTCCTCCGCATAGATCATCGTGTTGACGCCGACGCGCCGGCCGTCCTCAACCCGGATGCCCCGAGGCCGCCCGAAGTAGACGCCGCCGGTCAGTTCCCGGAGGATCAGGATGTCTGTCCCGCGGACGATCTCGGCCTTGAGGGGCGAGGCGTCGATCAGGTCCTCGAAGGCGACGACCGGCCGCAGGTTCGCGAAGAGTCCCAGCCGCTCCCTTAGGCCGAGGAGGGCCCGCTCCGGACGGACGTCGTAGGGCAGGGCCTCCCAGGACGGCCCGCCCACGGCGCCCAGCAGCACGGCGTCGCTCGCCAGCGCCTGATCGAGGCTCTCCGGGGGGAGCGGCGTGCCGCAGCGGTCATACGCCGCGCCGCCGACGAGACCCTCGGTCAAATCCAGGGCCGTGCCCGTGTGGCGAGCGACGATCTCAAGCACGCGGACGGCCTGCCGGATCACCTCCGGTCCGATGCCGTCGCCGGGAAAGACGGCGATGCGAAAGCGGCGGTCGGTCATGCGGGACTCCTCTCCGCCCGCCCCGCCGCCTTCCGGGCGAGATGGCCCATCAGGCCCCCGTCCGTGAGGAGCTGCTGCATGAAGGGTGGGATCGGCTCGATCTTCAGCGGCGGGCCGTCGGGCCCGATGCGAATCAGGCCCCGGTCCGCGTCCACCTCGATCTCGTCGCCGTCGGTCACCCGGTCGTGCAGCTCGCCCGATTCGAAGATCGGCAGACCCATGTTGAAGGCGTTGCGGTAGAAGATGCGGGCGAAGCTCTTCGCGACGACGCAGGCGATGCCCGCCGCCTTGATCGCGATGGGGGCGTGCTCCCGGGAAGAGCCGCAGCCGAAATTCTCCCCCGCCACGAGGATGTCGCCCGGCCTCATCTTTTTCATGAAGTCCGGATCGGCGTCCTCCATGCAGTGCGCCGCGAGGCTGGCCGGGTCCGAGGTGTTGAGGTAGCGCGCCGGGATGATGGCGTCCGTGTCGATATTGTCGCCGAATGTCCAGATCCGGCCTTGGAGGGTCTTCATGGGGTTCGTCTCCTGAAATCTGCATGCAGCGTCCGGCCGGGCCCCGCGCCGCCGCGGGAGTGGCGGGGGCTTCGTCTCACGTCAGGTCGTCCGGTCCGGCGAGGCGGCCCAGGACGGCCGAGGCGGCGGCGACGGCGGGGTTCGCCAGGTAGACCTCGCTCTCGCGGTGGCCCATCCGGCCGACGAAGTTGCGATTCGTCGTGGCGACGGCCCGCTCGCCGGCGGCCAGGATACCCATGTGCCCGCCCAGGCAGGGTCCGCAGGTCGGCGGCCCGATGACGGCCCCGGCGTCGAGAAACACGGCGAGAAGCCCCTCCTCGAGGGCCGCCCGGTAGACCGACGGCGTCGCGGGCAGAACGAGGAGGCGAACGTCGCGGGCGGCCTTCCGTCCCCGCAGAACGCGGGCGGCGAACCGGAGGTCCTCGATCCGTCCGTTTGTGCACGAGCCGATCACCGCCTGGTCGATGCGCACGTCTCCGACCTCGCCGATGCCCCGGACGTTCGAGGGCAGGTGGGGAAAGGCGACCTGGGGCTCGATGGCGCTGCAGTCGATCTCCAGGACGTCGCGGTAGTCGGCATCGGGGTCAGGCGGGTCGGCGACATAGCGCCGGTCGCTCCGCGCCGCCACGTAGGCACGGGTGGTGACGTCCACGGGGAAGATCCCGTTTTTCGCCCCGGCCTCGATGGCCATGTTGGCCATGGTGAGGCGGTCGGCCATCGTGAGCGCGGCGACGGTCTCGCCCGAGAACTCCATCGCCCGGTAGCGGGCGCCGTCCACGCCGATCCGCCCGATGATGTGAAGGATCAGGTCCTTTCCAGACACCCAGGGTTTGAGCGCGCCGGTCAGGACGAACTTCATCGACTCCGGGACCTTGAACCAGGCTTCCCCGGTCAGCATGGCCGCCGCCAGGTCGGTACTGCCCACGCCCGTGGCGAAGGCCCCCAGCGCGCCGTAGGTGCACGTGTGGCTGTCGGCGCCGATGACAACCTCTCCGGGCAGGACGACGCCCTGTTCCGGCAGGAGGGCATGCTCGACCCCGCAGTTGCCGCCTTCGTAGAAATGGTCGATCGCCTGTTCGCGGGCGAACGCGCGGACGGTCCGGCACTGTCCGGCCGACTCGATGTCCTTGTTCGGGGTGAAGTGGTCGCAGACCAGGGCGATCTTGTTCCGGTCGAAGACCTTCGTTCCTCCCGCCCGGCGGAATTCGGCGATGGCGATGGGGGCGGTGATGTCGTTCGCCAAGGCGAGGTCCACCCGGGCGCTGATGAGTTCGCCGGGGTGGACACGGTCGAGGTGCGTGTGCCGGCAGAGGATCTTTTCGGTGATCGTCATTCCCATGGGGTCGTGTCCTTTCCGTGCTTTCCTTATCCGATCGCTCCGATTTATTCAACGTCAACCTTCCGGACGTTGGCCTTGAGGAACTCGATGCGGTTGAGCGCGTTGATGTAGGCCTTCGCCGAGGCGACCAGGACATCCGGATGGGCGCTGTGCCCTACGGCGGAGCGACCGTTGTACTTGAGCTGGACCGTGACCTCTCCCTGGGCGTCCGTCCCGCCCGTGACGGCGTGGACAAGGTACTTCTCCAAGGGATGGTTCGTTTGCGTGATCTTCCGGATGGCGGCGAAGGTCGCGTCCACCGGGCCGACGCCGAACCCGCCATCCTGGATGAGCCGGCCGTCCACCTCCATCTGCATCGTCGCGGCCGGGACGGCGGTGGTGCCGCTCGTCACGTGCAGATAGACGAGCTTATAGTGGTCCTCGACCCGGAAGACGGCCTCGTAAAGGATGGCCTCCAGGTCCTCGTCGTAGACGTCCTTCTTGATGTCCGCCAGTTCCTTGAACCGCACGAAAACCCGGTTCACCTCCTCCTCCGTCAGGGCGTACCCCATCGCTCGGAGGTGTTCCGCCACGGCGTGGCGACCCGAGTGCTTGCCCAGGACGATCCGGGTCTCCGCGATGCCCACCGACTGGGGGGTCATGATCTCGTAGGTCCGCCTTTCCTTGATCAGGCCGTCCTGGTGGATCCCCGACTCGTGCGCGAAGGCGTTGGCGCCGACGATGGCCTTGTTCGGCTGGACGGGGATGCCGGTGATCTTCGTCAGCAGGCGGGAGGTCGGGAAGATCTGTTCCGCCCGGATGCCCGTGGTGAGCGCGAAGCGGTCCCGGCGGGTCGCCAGGGCCATGACGAGCTCCTCCATGGCCGTGTTGCCGGCCCGTTCGCCGATACCGTTGATCGTGCACTCCACCTGGCGGGCGCCGTTGCGGATCGCGGCCAGGGAGTTGGCCACGGCGAGGCCCAGGTCGTTGTGGCAGTGGACGGAAACGATCGCCTGCCCGATGTTCGGGACGCGGTCGAAGAGCGTCGCGATCAGGCCGCCGAACTCCTCCGGGACGGCGTAGCCGACGGTGTCGGGGATGTTGACCGTCGTCGCGCCGGCGGCGATGACCGCCTCCACCATCTCGCACAGGTAATTCCGGTCGGTACGCGTGGCGTCCATCGGCGAGAATTCCACGTTGGGCGTATAGGACCGCGCGCGGGCGACGGCGTCGACGGCCGCGGCGAGGACCTCGGCGCGGGTTTTCCTGAGCTGGTATTCCAGATGAATGTCCGAGGAGGAGATGAAGGTGTGGATCCGGGGACGGGCCGCCCCCGCGACGGCCTCCCAGGCCCGGTCGATGTCGGCCTCGTTGGCGCGGGCCAGGGCGGCGATCTGGACGCCCCGGACCTCGTCGGCGATCCTGCGGACGGAATCGAAGTCGCCCTCCGAGGCGACGGGGAACCCCGCCTCGATGATGTCCACGCCCAGGCGTTCGAGCTGCCGGGCGATCAGGAGTTTTTCGCTCGGTTTCATGCTGGCCCCGGGCGACTGTTCACCGTCGCGCAGGGTGGTGTCGAAAATGTAAATTCTCTGGGGGTCTGTCTCTGTCATCGGTGGCGCTCCTTTCTCGGGATCCCGGCGGTTCGCCCGGTCGATCCTTCCTCCCGTCCGGCGGAACGGCGCCGCGACGGGGGCTTTTTGACGCAAAAAAAAGGCCACGGGCTTTCTCGCCCATGGCCTTCGGGATGTTTCGATTCGCGGGGGTTACGGTTCTCCTGAAAGCGACGGGCGTCCGGGTATGGCAAGCAGGCAAAGCAGCGCCAGGCCCAGCAGTCTGAGAATGAGAATGCTGTTCAACATGACCCGTTCTTTGCCCATCCCGTGACGCACGTTCGATCCCTCGCGTTTCTTCGTTGGCCCCTCCCTAAAACAGAAGCCCGGAAAAGTCAAGGCCGATCTTTCGCGTCGCCCTCCGGGCGCGGAGTTCAGGCGCCGCGGGGCCTGTCCCACGCGGGAATCAGGGATTGACACGCCCGGTGTGAAGGGAATATTCCCGGGGCTGCGCCTCGGCGTCTCCTCCCCGTTTAGAGAACGATGGCGCCCTGTCCGGCCGAGGCCACCTGCCGCGCGTAATGGGCCAGATAACCCGTGAGGGGGGCCGGCGGACGGGGCCGAAATCCCTGCCGACGCTCCGCCAGCATTTCCGCGGGGACCTGGAGGCTCAGGGTGCGTCCGGGGATGTCGATGCGGATGCGGTCACCCTCCTCGATCAGGGCGATGGGGCCGCCCGCCGCCGCCTCGGGGGCGATGTGGCCGATGGCCGCCCCGCGTGTGCCGCCGCTGAAGCGCCCGTCCGTGAGCAGCGCGACGGTCTTGTCCAGTCCCATGCCGGCGATGGCCGCGGTCGGGCCGAGCATCTCGCGCATCCCCGGGCCGCCGCGGGGCCCTTCGTAGCGGATGACGACGATGTCGCCCGGCCGGATCGCCCCGGCCAGGATGGCGGCCATGGCCGCCTCCTCGCCGTCGAACACGCGGGCGCGGCCCTCGTTGACGAGCATTTCGGGGGCGACGCCGGAGGCCTTGACCACGGCCCCCTCCGGGGCCAGGTTCCCCTTCAGGATGGCGATCCCCCCCGTCGCGGAGAACGGCCTCTCCAGGGGGCGGATGACCTCCCGGTCCGCCACCCGGGCCCGGCGGAGCGTCTCGCCCAGGGTCATGCCCGTCACCGTCATTGCCTTCAAATCCAGGAGCCCCGAGGGCGCCAAGGTCTTCATGACGCCGGGCACCCCGCCGGCCCGGTCCAGGTCTTCCAGATGGTGGGGGCCGGCGGGACTCAGACGGCAGAGGTTCGGCGTCTGCGCGCTGACGGCATTGAAGAGGTCGAGATCGAGCGTCAGCCCCGCCTCGTGCGCGATCGCCGGCAGGTGGAGGACCGTATTGGTGGAACAGCCGAGGGCCATGTCGATCGTCATGGCGTTGCGGAAGGCCTCCATCCGGGCGATCCGGCGGGGGCGGAGGCCCCGCCTCACGAGCGCCATCATCTTGACCCCCGCCGTCTTGGCCAGGCGACGCCGGGCGGCGTGGACGGCGGGAATCGTGCCGTTTCCCGGCAGGGCGAGGCCGATGGCCTCGGTCAGGCAGTTCATGGAGTTGGCGGTGAACATCCCGGCGCAGGAGCCACACCCCGGGCAGGCGGCGTCCTCCAGGGCCTTCAGGTCGCCCGCCTTTATCCGGCCGCTCCGCAGGGCCCCGACCCCCTCGAAGACGCTGATCAGGTCCACCGGTTGCCCCCCGGCATGGCCGGCCAGCATAGGCCCGCCGCTGACGAACAGGCAGGGGAGGTCCAGGCGCAGCGCGGCCATGAGCATCCCCGGGACGATCTTGTCGCAGTTGGGGAGGAAAACGAGGCCGTCGAAGGGGTGCGCCATCGCCATGACCTCGATGGAGTCGGCGATGAGTTCCCGGCTGGCGAGGGAGTATTTCATGCCCGTATGCCCCATGGCAAGGCCGTCGCAGACGCCGATGACGGGAAAGGCCATGGGCGTTCCCCCGGCGGAGCGGATGCCCGCCTTGACGTCGGCGGCGAGGAGGTCCAGATGGACGTGGCCGGGGACCACGTCGCTCGCGGCGCTCACCACGCCGATGAGCGGACGGCGGATCTCCGGGTCGGTGTAGCCCATCGCCTTCAAGAGCGCCCGGTGGGGGGCGCGCTCCGGGCCTTTTTTCATCAGATCGGATCGCATCGCGTCTCGTCCCTTCGTTGGCGGGGGTCTCCCCGTTTTTTCATGCAAATTAAACCGCACGGGGCGGCCGGGAATCATTCCCCGGTCTCATTTTCCGGCCGGGCGGAGGCGTTTCTCCGGCCGCAGCGCGCGGACGGCGGCGCCGGCCCGCCACATCTCGGAAGCGCGGATCGCGGCGAGTTCCTTCTCCAGGCGCTCGCGATAATCGGGCGCACCGTTGACGTCGAGAACGATGGCCGTTTCCTCCCCCGAGACGACGCTCGCGTATAGCGCGTCGAACACGGGCGCCACCGCCTCCCGGAACCGCCCCTTCCAGTCCAGGGCGCCGCGCTGGGCCGTCGTGCTGCAGTTGCCGTACATCCAGTCCATGCCGTTTTCCGCCACGAGGCGGATCAGGCTCTGGGTGAGCTCCTCCACCGTTTCGTTGAACGCCTCGCTGGGGGAGTGGCCATGGCGGCGCAGGAGGTCGTACTGGGCCTCCATGACCCCCGCGAGACAGCCCATCAGGACGCCCCGCTCCCCGACGAGGTCGCTGTACACCTCCTTTTCGAAGGTGGTCGGAAACAGGTAGCCCGAACCGATGGCGATCCCCAGGGCCAGGGTCCGTTCCTCGGCCCGGCCGGTGGCGTCCTGGAAGACCGCGTAGCTCGCGTTGATGCCGCTGCCTTGGAGGAAGTTGGTCCGGACCGTCCGCCCGGAGCCCTTGGGGGCGACAAGGATGACGTCGATGTCCGCCGCCGGCACGACCCCCGTCCGGTCCCGGTAGGCGATGGAAAAGCCGTGGGAAAAATAAAGGGCCTTGCCCGGCGTCAGGTGGGGGGCGAGGGTCGGCCACAGGGCCTTCTGCCCCGCGTCGGACAGGAGATACTGGACGACGGTGCCCCGCCGGGCGGCCTCCGCGATGGGAAACAGGGTCTCGCCGGGGACGAAGCCGTCGGCCACGGCCTTATCCCAGGATCCGGTCCCCTCCCGCTGGCCGACGATGACGCGGACGCCGTTGTCCCGCAGGTTCAGGGCCTGTCCGGGCCCCTGCACCCCGTAGCCGACGACGGCCACCGTCTCGCCCGCGAGGGCCCGCCGGGCCCGCTCCAGGGTGAATTCCTCCGCTGTGGTCACCTCTTCCCAGGTGCCGCCGAAATTGATCCTTGCCATACCTTCCTCCTCGTTGTCCGTTGTTGTTTTCATGATCCGCGATCCCCACGGTTCCTGTCCTCCGGGGCATGACGAATCACGCCGTATGATCTGTCCCACGACGCCACCCTGCGACCGGTCCGGGAAGGCCGGGTTGTCTTCCGAACCGGCAACCCCCGCCCGTGCCTGCCCCGGCGGACGGCCGGATACCGGCGTCAGGACGGCCGCCGGGGCAGGGCAATCGTCCCGGTCCGGTTTACCGCCCGGATCCCGAAAGGGCGGAAGCACGCCAGGATGCCGCCCAGGTGCTCCGGATCGCCGGCCGCCTCGATCAGGCAGATTCCCTCCGTCAAAAGCAGGATCCGCCCCTGGCACAGCTCGATCGCCCGCAGGATCTCCGCGCGCTCCTCTTCCCGGAACGTCACGTGGAGGAGCATCAGCTCCCGGCGCAGAAAGGGCGTCCCGGTGTAATCGGCGACCTCGATGCAGTCGACGAGCTTGTCCAAATGCTTCCGGATCTTGTCCGTGAAATCCCGCTCGGCCCGGCTGGTCAGGGTGATCCGGGAGACGGCGGGGTCCGTCGTTTCCGCCACGCAGAGACTGGCGATGTTGTAGCCCAGGCGCCCCAGGATCCCGGCCACCCGCGACAGGACGCCGGGCCGGTTCCGCACCAGGATGGAGAGGATCTGTTCTTCGTGAATTTCAGGGGGGGGCTCCATGTTCGGGATCTCCTTCCGTTGTGTTCCGGCCGTGCGTCCGGCCTCCGTCTGTGGACTTCGTCGCGCCGCTTTTCCCTTCGCGGGTTCAGGCCGTTCTGCCGTAGATCATCTCCATGTTGGAACGGCCCGGAGGGATCAGGGGGTAGACGTAGCGCTCCGGGTCGATGACCGCTTCCAGGAGAAAGGGGCCTTCGGACCGGCGGAGCCGGTCGAGGCCCTCCGCCGTGTCGCCCTCCATGTCCGTCCGGGCGGACGGGATGCCGAAGCCCCGGGCCACGGCCGTCAAATCGACGTGGCCGCCCAGGGCGATGGTGTTCAGCCGTCCGTCGAAGAGCAGATCCTGGAGCTGGCGGATCATGCCCAGATGGCCGTTGTTGATGACGATGATCTTGACGGGGAGCCGGTAATAGCCGATCGTCGCCAGTTCCTGGATGTTCATGTAGCACCCCCCGTCGCCGGTGATGGCCACGACGGCGTGGTCCGGCCGGGCGATCTGCGCCCCGACGGCCGCGGGGATGCTGAACCCCATGGTCCCCATGCCGCCACTCGTCAAGATGCTGCGGGGCGTCCGGGGCTGCCAGTTGCGGAGCGTCCAGATCTGGTTCAGGCCGACGTCGGCGACGGCAATGGCCTGCGGGGGCAGGGCGCACTGCACCTGGCGGATGAACGCCCCGGCGGGGCCGTCGCCCGAGCCCTTCCGGCCCTCCCGGAGGACCGCCCGTTCCGCCTCGATCCGCTCCATCCATCCCGACGCCTCCCGGCGTTCGACCCGCGGCAGGAGGCCGCGGAGGACGTCCCGGATGTCTCCGAGGATGGGGCAGTCGGCCTTCAGGTTCTTCCCGATCGAGGTGGGGTCGATGTCGATCTGGGCGATGGTTGCGAGCGGGGCAAACTCCTCGGTTTTCGAGGTGCTCCGGTCGGAGAACCGGGCGCCGACGGCGAGGATGAAATCCGCCTGGTGAATGATCCGGTTGGCCAGTTCGTGACCGTGCGTGCCGATGAATCCAAGGTTGTATCCGTTGCCCGACGCGACGGCCCCCAGTCCCATCATGGTCGTGGCGAAGGGGATGCGGGCCTTGGCCACGAGCGCCTCCAGCTCCCCGCAGGCGCCGCTCAGCTTGGCGCCGCCGCCGATCAGGATCACGGGCCGTTCGCTGCGGTTGAGCAGCCGGGCGAGCTCCTCCAGGGACGACGCGTCCGGCGCCGTCGGGGCCGGACGCGTTTCCGGACGGGAGGGCGCCGCGTCACCCCCTGCGGGGGCGGCGAGGATGTCCCGGGGCAGGTCGACCAGGACCGGGCCGGGGCGGCCGCCGCGGGCGAGATCGAACGCCTCCCGCAGGGTGTCGGCCATGTGCCGCACGTCCAGCACCTGGAAGCTGTGCTTGGTGATCGGGAGCGTGATGCCGATGATGTCGGTCTCCTGGAAGGCGTCCCGGCCCAGCAGGTTCGTGTTCACCTGGGCCGTCAGGGCGACCAGGGGGATCGAATCCATGAAGGCCGTGGCGATGCCGGTGACGAGGTTGGTCGCCCCCGGTCCGGACGTGGCGAGGCAGACGCCCACCTTGCCGGAGGCCCGGGCGTAGCCGTCGGCGGCGTGGGCGGCGGCCTGCTCGTGGCGCATCAGGTAGTGGCGGATCGCCGTTGCCTGGATGCGGTCGTGAACGGGCAGCGTGTTGGCGCCGGGATAGCCGAAAATCGCCTCCACCTTTTCCTGGCGGAGGCTGTCGAGCAGGATGTCTGCACCAATCAGGGGACTCATCGGTTTGAAACTCCTTTCCGTGTGTAGGCTCATCGGCGGAGCGCGTCCGGCGACGAGAGATATCGAAAATAAAAAAGCCGCATTCGCTGGCGATTGCGGCTTTTCGGACATAAAAAAAGCCGCGGGTCCTGAAGGGCCCGCGGCTCGGATCGGTTACGGCATCTTCAGACGCACGAACGAGCGACGGTCCCCGTCTCTACGACGACTACAGCGACGCGGCTCGATACGACCTGGAGGGTTTTCATGTTGACGGACATCGGTTCTGCCTTGACCTCTCGAAGGATGGGTGGCGCTCTATACCCGGATAGAAAAATTGTCAAGCGTTTTTTAAAAGAAGCCTTCCTGTTCATCGGCCGGACCGTAGGTCGGTACCTCCTCGGGCGTCGTCCCTTCCAGGAAGCTCTCGTACAGACCTCCCTGGGTCCCGTCCGGGAGGGATGCCCCCGTATTCGGATCCACTTTGACGAACGAAATGCCTTCGGGAACGGGGAACACCTCCACCGGCGTTCCCTGCACGGCCTTTTCCATAAAGTAAAGCCAGATGGGCGCCGCCGCCCGGCCGCCCACCTCCTGCCTTCCCAAAGAACGCTCCTGATCGAACCCCACCCAGACCCCCGTGACGAAGGAAGGCGTGAACCCCATGAACCAGGCGTCGCGCATATCGTTCGTCGTCCCGGTCTTGGCGGCGACGGGGCGACCGATGCTCCGCACCCGCGCGCCTGTCCCCTGCTCCACGACGTCCTGCATGACGTAGGCGGACATGAAGGCGATCCGGGGGTCGATGACCTGTTCCAGTGTGGGCTGGTTCTCCTCGAAGACCTGGCCGGTGCGGTCCACGATCTTCTTGATGAACAGGGGCGTGGCCCGCTGCCCCTGATTGGCCAGCACGCCGTAGGCCCGGACCATTTCCAGGAGGGTCACCCCGGAGCTGCCGAGGGCGAGGGTCAGGTTGCGCGCGAGGGGTGAGGCGATGCCCATGTTGGCGGCGTACCCCGCGGCGTAATCCACGCCGATCTCCTTCAGGACCTTGATCGTGACGACGTTCCGGGAATGGACGAGGGCGTGGCGCAGGGTCATCGGTCCCAAGAACGTTCCGTCGAAGTTTTTCGGTTGCCACACGCCGTTGGGTTCGGAGGGGGCCGCGAAGGAGATCGGGGAATCCACCATGATCGTGGAGGGCGTCAGCCCCTTGTCGAAGGCCGCCGTGTAGATGAACGGTTTGAAGGCCGATCCGGGCTGGCGCCGCGACTGGGTCGCCCGGTTGAATTCGCTGCGGGAGAAATCACGACCGCCGACCATGGCCCGGACGGCGCCGGTCCGCGCGTCCATGCACAACAGGGCCCCCTGGACCAGCCCTTTCGCATAGCCCTGGCGCCTCTCCATTTCCTGAAGGCCCCGCTCCACGGCGTCTCGGGCGGCCTTTTGCATGGGCAGGTTGAGCGTCGTGTAGACCTCGAGGCCCTCCTTGTACAGGACGTCCGAGCCGTACTTCTCCATGATGTAGCGGCGGACATGCTCGACGAAGTAGGCGGCCACCTTGTCTTTGGGCCGCACGGACCTGAGGCGGAGCGGCGTGGCCAGGGCCCTTTCCTTTTCCGCGGCCGTGATGTAGCCGTCATCCAGCATGCGCTGCAGGACGTAGGCCTGCCGCTGCAGGGACCGGTCGGGGTGGAGGAACGGCGAAAAGTTGTTCGGGGCCTTCGGGAGACCGGCCAGGAGGGCGACTTCGGAAAGGGTCAGGTGGCGGGCGCTCTTGCCGAAATACCCCTGGGAGGCGGCTTCGATCCCGTAGGTGCCGTGACCCAGATAGATGTAGTTCAGATAGAGATTGAGGATCTCTTCCTTGGTCAGGTAGCGGTCGATCTTGTAGGCCAGGAGCGCCTCCTTGATCTTGCGCCGGTAGCTGCGCTCCGGGGAAAGGTAGAGGGCTTTGGCGACCTGCTGGGTGATCGTGCTCCCGCCCTGGACAATGTGGCCGGCGGCCAGGTTCTTGAAGAAGGCCCGGGTGATGCTCTGATAATCCAGGCCTCGGTGCTCGAAGAACCGCGTATCCTCCGCGGCGACGAAGGCCTGGATGACGTAGCGGGGGCACTCGGAAAGCTTGATGACCTTCCGGTCTTCGAGGAAGAACTCGTCGATGAGTTCGTTGTTGTCGTCATAGACCCGGGTGGCGATGCTCGGCCGGAAATCCTTCAGCGCGGCGATGCTGGGGAGTTCCATGAGCAGAAGGTAGAAGACGAGGCTGGTCCCCAGAAGGACGACCCCGAGCGCCCCCAGAATGATCAGGAGGGAGGCGTATCCCCGCTGGCCGTCAGCCGTTCCCCGCGAGGTCTTCGAGCCGCGGCCGCCGGTCATGACGGCGACTCCTTCCCGTTTTCGATTCCGGAATCCGCGGCCTTTTTTCTCTCGGCGACCTTCGCGACCAAGATGCCCAACTCGTAAAGGACCATGAGCGGCAGGGCCATGATGATTTGGCTGACGGCATCCGGCGACGGCGTCAGGATGGCCGAGGCAATGAAGATCATCAGGATCGCGTAGCGCCGCTGTTTGCGGAGTATCCGGACATTCACCACGCCCACCTTGGTGAGGAAGTAGATGAAGACCGGCAGCTCGAAGGCGAGTCCGAACGCGAGCAGGAACTTCAGGGCCAGGGAGAGGTATTCCCGGAAGGAGATCATCGGCCTGAGCATCTCCGTCGTGAAGCTGACGAAAAAGGCGAAGGCCGGAGGCAGGGCGATGAAGTACCCGAAGAGGACGCCCCCCGTGAAGAGGAGCGTCGAGGAGAGGATGAAGGCCAGACCGTAGCGCCGCTCTTCACGATAGAGACCGGGGGCGACGAACTTCCACACCTGATAGAGCGTGTAGGGGCTGGTGAGGACGAGGGAGGCGAAAAAGGCGATCTTCATGTAGATGAAGAAGGCCTCGGGCAGGCCGGTGAACACCATGTGGCTGTTTTTCGGAAGGACGGCGACGAGCGGGCGCGTGATGACCACAAACAGCCAGTCCTTGAAGACGTAGCAGACGCCGAACCCCACGCCCAGGGCGATCAGAATCCGGACGAGCCGGGTGCGGAGTTCGTCTAGATGGGAGGTCAGGGGCATCTTGTCTTCGGCGGGTTTTTCCATGGATGAAATCGACGGGCGGCGCTCCTTCGGGCGATAAATCGGGAATGACCGGCGGGTCAGGTCGTTGGGGCGGCCGGGGTGTCGTCCGGCGGAACGGTACCGGCTTTCTCATCGGCGGGTTCGGAGTCGGTGTCGGATTTTCCGTACAGGAGGGAATCCTTCAGGCCGGCGCCCTTCTCCTGCTCCTCCGGCTTTTCCTCGTCCTCCCGCAGGGTGTCCTTGAGGGTATCGGTGACGCCGTCGGTGGCCCGCCTGAATTCCTGCAGGCCCTTCCCGATGGATTTGGCCAGATCGGGCAGGCGCTTGGGCCCGATCACAAGCAGGGCCACAATCAGGATCACAATGAGCTCGGGAGTGCCGATGCCGAACATGGGGTCTTCTCTTTTCCGTTTAACGTGCACGCGAATATAGCTTTTATGACAAGAGGTTGTCAAACGTTTTCCCGCCTGGGGCCGGCGCCCGAAACCCGTTGCTTTTTCGAGGGGGGTGTGATAGGAAAAACCCCTTTTAAAAAACCTATTTGTCGGGTCGGGAGACGGCGATGTTTCGCAAAACGGGGGTGGTCAAGGACAGGCGTTATCTGGATCATGGCCGGGATATCGCCCATCCCGAATCCTACAAGCGGCTGCAGGCGCTCTATGAAATCCTCGAAGCCCCCAACATGATGGGGAAGTTTACCGAGGTCGAGCCCCGCCATGCCACCTACGCGGAGCTGGAGATGATCCATGAACGGTCCTACATCGATTTCGTGGCCGACACGGCCGGGAAGGAGATGTGCTCCCTCGATCCGGACACGATTACGACCGCCGAAACCTACGACGTGGCGCGCCTGGCCGTGGGCGGCCTCTGCCGGGCCGTGGACGCCGTCATGGCCGGGGAGGTGGAGAACGCCTTCGCCCTGATCCGGCCGCCCGGCCATCACGCCGAGGCGGACGAGGCGGCCGGCTTCTGCATCTTCAACAACGTGGCCATCGCGGCGAAGTACGCCCTGGAGAAGCACAGGCTCAAGCGGGTCCTGATCGTGGACTGGGACCTTCACCACGGCAACGGCACCCAGAACGCCTTCTACGCCGATCGCCGGGTGCTGTACTGCTCCACGCACGAGTCGCCCGGCTATCCCGGGACGGGCGCCCTCGAGGAGATCGGACAGGGGAAGGGCCTCGGGTACACGGTCAACATTCCCCTGAAGTCCGGGGCGGGGACCGCCCACTACGTTAAGGTCTTCCGCCGCCTGATCGTCCCGGTCGCGATGACGTTCCGGCCCGACCTGATCCTGGTTTCGGCGGGATTCGACATCTTCAGCGGGGACCCGCTCGGCGGGATGAAGGTGACGCCCCGCGGCTTCTCTTACCTGACACGGATCCTGATGGACGTGGCCGACGCCTGTTCGAACGGGCGCATCGTCCTCAGCCTCGAAGGCGGCTACAGCGTCGAAGGCCTCACGATGTCCGTCACGGCGGTCATCAAGGAGCTGAGCGAGGCCACACACGCGACGGAGGACGAACTCCGGGACATGGAAGCGTCCGCCGACACCCGCCAGGACGCCGTCATCCGGGCGGTCATGAATCAGTTGAATCCGTTCTGGAAGGTGTATTGAAGGCCGAGGTAGAGGGGCAGGGTTCCGTCGCCCCGGTCTTGCGCCCCCCGTCCTGATTTTTTGAAGTAAACTTCACGCGAAAATTGCCCGTTGGCATGGATCGTGTGTACATCAAGACAAGCGACAGCCTTTTTTTGAAGGAGATTTTTCATGAAGATTACCCGAGCGGAAGTGGAACACGTCGCCCATCTGGCCAGGCTCGAGTTCGACGAGGCGGAGACGGAGAAATTCACCTCCCAGCTGAATGACATCCTGCTGTACATGGACAAGCTCAACCAGGTCGAAACCCGGGACGTCGCGCCCATGACCCATGCCATCGCGCGGACCAACGCCTTCCGGGAGGACCGCGTCCGGAAATCGCTCCCCCTTGAGCAGGCCCTCGCCAACGCCCCGGACCCGCGGGGCGAGTTCTTCCGGGTGCCCAAGGTCATCGAATAAGCGGGCCGCCTGCACCGGAAGGGGACGAATATCCACGGGCGAACGGACGGGCGCCCCTGATCGGGGCTTCGGACGGCGTTTCGGCGAACATCGAGGAGGACATGGAACTTTACGCGTTGACGATTCACGAACTGCAGGACAGGCTCAGAGCCGGAGAGACGACCGCAGAGGCGCTCACCCGCGCCGTCTTCAAACGCATCCGGGCCGTCGAGTCCGACGTCCATGCTTACATCACCCTGCTGGAGGAGCCGGCCCTCGCCCAAGCCGACCGGGCCGACCGGGCGATCCGGGACGGGGACCTCCGGGCGCTGACCGGGATCCCCATCGCGCTCAAGGATGTCTTCTGCACCCGGGGTTTCCGGACGACGTGCGGGTCCCGCATCCTCGAGAACTTCGTTCCCCCCTACGACGCCACGGTCGTGGAAAAGCTCGCCGCCGCCGGCGCCGTCTTTACGGGCAAGACGAACATGGACGAGTTCGCCATGGGCTCCTCCACGGAGACGTCGTATTTCGGGCTGACGCGGAACCCCTGGGACCTCGACCGGATCCCCGGCGGTTCGAGCGGCGGATCGGCGGCGGCGGTCGCGGCCGACGAGTGCATCGCGGCGCTGGGCTCCGATACGGGCGGTTCGATCCGCCAGCCGGCGGCCCTGTGCGGCGTTGTCGGACTCAAGCCGACCTACGGGCGCGTCTCCCGCTACGGACTGGTCGCCTTCGCCTCGTCGCTTGACCAGATCGGCCCGTTCACGAAGGACGTCGAAGACGCGGCCATCCTGATGAACGTCATCGCCGGCTACGACCCGCGCGAATCCACGTCCGTTCCGGAGGACGTGCCCGACTATCGGGCGTTTCTCGGTCGCGGCATCGACGGCTGGACCGTCGGGATCCCGAAGGAGTACTTCGTGGCCGGGCTCGACCCGGAGGTGGAGCGGGCCGTCCGCGACGCGATCGGCGTGATCGAAGGCCTGGGGGCGCGCTGCGTCGAGGTTTCCCTTCCCCACACGGAACACTGCCTGGCGGTGTACTACATCGTCGCCCCGGCGGAGGCGTCGTCGAATCTGGCCCGCTACGACGGCGTCCGGTACGGCTACCGGTCGCCGGACGGCCGGGATTTGATGGAGATGTTCAAGAAGTCCCGCTCCGCCGGCTTCGGCGCCGAGGTGAAGCGGCGGATCATGCTCGGGACCTATGCCTTGTCCTCGGGCTATTACGATGCCTACTACAAGAAGGCCTCCCAGGTCCGCGCGCTGATCAAAAATGATTTCGACACGGCCTTCCGGACCTGCGACGCCCTCGTGACGCCCACGACGCCGACGCCCGCCTTCCGGATCGGCGAGAAGACGGACGACCCGCTGCAGATGTACCTCTCGGACATCCTGACGATCTCGACAAACCTGGCCGGTATCCCCGGTATCTCCGTCCCCTGCGGCTATACCGCCGCCGGCCTGCCCGTCGGCGTCCAGTTCCAGACGGCGCATTTCGCGGAGGGCAAGCTCTTCCGGATCGCCGCCGCCTTCGAGAAGCATGCGAATTTCACCAAAAGGAGACCGAAGCTCTGATGGAATACGAACCGGTGATCGGGCTGGAGGTCCACGCCCAGCTCCTGACGGATACAAAAATCTTCTGCGGCTGCACCACCCAGTTCGGCGCCGCCCCCAACACCCACACCTGTCCGGTCTGCCTGGGCATGCCGGGCGTCCTGCCCGTCCTCAACCGGAAGGTCGTGGCGTTCGCGATGAAGATGGCCCTGGCGACGGACTGCCGGATCAACCCGGCGTGCAGCTACGCCCGGAAGAACTATTTTTACCCCGACCTTCCCAAGGGGTACCAGATCTCCCAGTTCGCCGAGCCGCTCGCCGAATTCGGCCATGTGGACATCGAATCGCACGGGGGGAAGAAGCGGATCGGAATCACCCGGATCCACATGGAGGAGGACGCCGGGAAGCTCATCCACGACGAGTACAACCCCTGGAGCTACGTCGACCTGAACCGCACCGGCGTGCCGCTCATCGAGATCGTGAGCGAACCGGACATGCGGAGCGCCGAGGAGGCAGCGGCCTATCTGAAGCGCCTCCACGAAACCCTCGTCTACCTCGAGATCTGCGACGGGAACATGGAGGAAGGCTCCTTCCGCTGCGACGCCAACATCTCGCTCCGCCCGAAGGGGACGGAGATCTTCGGCACGCGGACGGAACTCAAGAACATGAACTCCTTCCGGAACGTCCAGCGCGCCCTGGACTACGAGATCAAGCGCCAGCAGTACGTCCTCGAGGGGGGCGGCGAGGTCGTTCAGGAGACGCGGCTGTGGGACGATACCGCGGGGGTGACCCACTCGATGCGCGGGAAGGAGGAGGCCCACGACTATCGCTACTTTCCGGATCCCGACCTGGTCCAGGTCGAGGTCGACGAAACCTGGATCGCACAGATCCGCAACGACCTGCCCGAGCTGCCCC
>JALNWL010000028.1 GCA_023230905.1 Syntrophales bacterium | reverse complement strand
GACTATTCACAAATCGAACTGCGGGTGCTCGCGCATTTGTCCGAAGATGCAACGCTGCTCGAAGCCTTTGCCACCGATGAAGATATTCACACCCGGACGGCGTCCGACATCTTCGGCGTTTTTCCCGAAATGGTCAATCCGGATATGCGTCGTCAGGCCAAAGTCATCAACTTCGGCGTTCTTTACGGCATGAGCGCGTTCGGTCTGGCCAGAGAGCTGGGCATTTCCCAGAAGACCGCCCAGGCCTACATTGACGGCTATTTTGCCCGCTATAAAAAAGTCCGCGACTATCTGGACGGCATTCTGGAAGGCGCAAGGCGCGACGGTTTTGTCTGTACGATCCTGAATCGCCGCCGCTATCTGCCGGAATTAAAAAGCCAGATTCCATCCGTTCGCCAGTTTGCCGAACGGATGGCGATCAATGCGCCCATCCAGGGCTCCGCCGCCGATTTGATTAAAGTGGCGATGGTCAACATTGATCGTCTCCTGACGGAAAAAAATCTGTCGGCCCGTTTGATTATGCAAGTCCATGACGAGCTGGTGGTTGAGGCTCCGGTCGAAGAAAAGGAAGACGTTACGGTGCTTGTTAAAAAAGAAATGGAAGGCGTGATGAAACTCAAGGTGCCGTTAAAAGTGGAGATTGCGGCGGGGTCTAACTGGGACGAAGCGCATTAAAAACAGAATCCGGATTTGTGATCTTTAAGAGGCAGGACTATCGATGAAACATGCTGTAAAAATAATGGCTCTTTTTTTGTGTTTTTTTGTCCCGTTGATGGGCCAGGTTGCTTTTGCCGAAACCAGAACCTTCATCAAGGAATACACCTATCAGGCCGGCGATGAGGACAGCAAGAATTCCAGCCGGGTGATCGCCCTTCGCGAAGTGAAGCGGCTGCTGCTGGAGGAATTGGGGACATACCTGGAAAGTGAAACGGAAGTAAAGAATTTCCAGCTTACAAAAGACCAGATCACAATGTTGACCGCCGGCATCGTCCAGACGGAAATTATCGCGGAAAAATGGGACGGCCGCGTTTACTGGCTGAAATCGAAGATCGCGGCCGATTCGGATAAAGTGGTTCAGTCCATCGACGCCATGCGCAAAGACCGCGAGAAAACAAGAGAGCTGGAATCGATGAAGCAGAAATCCGACGAGTTGCTCCGTGAGGTCGAGCGGCTGCGCAAGGCGATGGCTTCGGCGAAAAACGGAGGTCGGGAGTCGCAACGGGCGGCCTATGACCAGTCGATCAGGGAACTGTCCGCGGCGGAGTGGATTGAAAAAGGGCATGCCGTTTCAGGTCCGGAGGATGATTTTAAGGGGGCCTTCAATGCCTACAGCCGCGCCATCGAACTGGATCCGGTTAATATCAAGGCCTATTATTTCCGGGCGCGGATCAGTGAAAAAAATCAGGCCATGTCCGATTACTACAAAATACTGAGTATCGAGCCGAAGGATTCGGAGGCGCATCTCATCCGGGCCTGGACCTACAAGGAGCTTGATCAGCGCGATCCCGCGCTTCAGGAGTTCGGGAAAGCGATCGCAAAGGCGCAAGGAAACAAAGAAAAGGCGGCCGCTTATGTCGACCGCGGGAGATATTACACGTTGTTTCGCTCCAGACCTTACCTAGAACCCTCCAGCAAGGATATCCCCAACGCGCTCGAGCTCTCGGTCAGCGACTTCAGCAGCGCCATCGCGCTCGATCCGGCGGACCCATCCTATTTTCATAATCGCGCAAATTCTTATTGGGGCCTCGGTCAGCATGATCTTGCGATTGAGGATTTTAACGCAGGGATCAGGCTCGACCCGAAAAGCGCAGGACTATTTTCCGGCCGAGGGCAGCTTTACCAACTGCTCCAGAAACCGGAACTGGCGGTTGCTGATTTGAGCCGTGCGATCGAACTGGAAGGACCGGACCATCTTTTCGCCTCTCACGATTATATGCTGAGAGCGATGAGCTATGAGAAGCTTGGAAAGTTTGATCTGGCAATTCAGGATTGGAATACCTTGCTTAAACGGAAACCGGACGATCCGTTTTACCTCTGGGAGAGAGCGGAGCTTTACAGAAAAATCGGCCAGTACGATCAGGCCATAGAGGACTACGGCAAATCCATCGCGCTCAATCCCCAGGAGGCCGCCGCGGCCTATTATGGCCGCGCCCTGGCCTATGCGTTTAAGGGGGATTCACGCAAGAGCATTCAGGACCTGAGAAATGCGATTCAACTCGACCCCGGCTACAAGGCCAAGGTCCTGAGTGAGGCGGGATTCAATTCCCTTCGACATCATCCTGATTTTATCAAGCTGATTCGAAAATGAGCAACGGGTGGTTTTGCCGTTACGCTGCGAAGCGACTTTCATTACCAGGATAAGCCTGGCCATGTAGATTGATTGACTTCTTTCGGATAGCCGGCATCTGCCTTATCGAGGGGAATATCGTAGCTGATAAATTGTGTTCCCTTGAAAAAAAATGTTTTGCCTTTTCCCCAATTGACCGCGGCGTCGATTCCATCAGTCCAGATCATGCCGGGCCAGGTCTGACTGTCTATGGCTTTGGGATATCTGGTATCGGCTCAGCCTGCGGTAATGTCGTAATGGACATACCTGCTTCCCTGAAAGAAGTAAGCTTTTCCGTTTCCCCAGTTCACCCGCCGAGCGGTTTCCGCAGTGGTCAAGGTCGGTACAATGACCGGGAAAAAAGAAAAGGACTTAAGCGGCACTGCCTAAGTCCTTGATTTCTGGAGCCGGAGAGGGGGGTTGAACCCCTGACTTGCTGATTACGAATCAGCTACTCTACCACTGAGTTACTCCGGCTTTTTTCGAGTTTTAAGCCCTGTCGAACAGGCTTTCCCGCTTTATACCAAGCACTTTTCCTTGTCAAGCGATTATCGCCCGCCGCCGGCAGGGATCGGCCTTCCGGCAGGGTGCCGCCATCCCGCCCCGCCGTGCCCTAACCCCCACGTTTGCCTTGACATTACGGGGGGCTCTGCATATGATGCGCCATCCAAGACAGCGAAGGCCCGGGCGTGCCGGAGCAAGCAGATGTGCGGCTGCGGGCACGCCTCAACCGTTGGCGTCGGACACTCCGGGGAGGAGGTCATCCATGGGGGAACGGATTCGAAAACTGTTTACGGTCACGCCCTTCAAGATCACGGTGCTCGTCATCCTGATTGCCCTGACGCTCTTTTTCGTCGACGTGCGCTTCATCAAGTTCATGGAGCTCAAGGCCCTCGATCTGAGGATGGTGTACCGCGGTGAACTGCCCTCGGGGGGCGAGACGGTGATCGTCACCGTCGACGAGAAAAGCCTCAACGAGCTCGGGCGCTGGCCCTGGCCGAGGACGACCGTGGCAAAGGTCGTCGAGCGCCTGAAGGCCGGCGGGGCCAAGGTGGTGGGCTTCGACGTCGTCTTCGCGGAACCGGACGAAAATTCCAGTTTGAAGACCCTGGCCAGTCTGGGCAGCGAGATGAAGCGCCTGGGGATCCATGACCGGCAACTGTCCTCGTTGATTGCCAGAAAACAGAGAGGGGCCGATACGGATGCCGCCCTGGCGCAGGCGATTGCCCGGGCCAAGAACGTCACCCTCGGGTACTTTTTCCACATTCAGAAGCGGGACGCCGAACACATGACCGAGCGGCAGATCAGCGACGGGGAGAAGTACATCCGCAATTCCCGCTACGCGACGGTCAAGATGACGCCCGAATCGAGCGATTTTCCCATCGTGCCGGCTTACGCCGCGGTGACCAACCTGAAAGCCATTTCCGCGGCGGGGCAGAACAGCGGCTATTTCAACGCCTTTCCGGATTCCGACGGGACGATCCGCTGGGCGCCGCTCGTCATCAAGTTCCGCGACGGCTACTACACATCGCTGGCCCTCTCCACCCTTCTGCAGTATCTCGACAGGCCGATGCTGACCCTGAATCTGGCCGAGTTCGGCGTGGAGAGCATTCAGCTCGGTTCGATCGAGATTCCCACGGACGAGTCGGGCCGGCTATTGCTCAACTACCTGGGACCCGCGAAGACGTTTGCCCACTATTCCGCCGCGGATGTCTACGCGAACCGGCTGCCGGCGGGAACGTTCAAGGACAAGATCGTCCTGATCGGCGCGACGGCGACGGGGATCTACGATCTGCGCGTGACGCCCTTCAGCGCCGTTTACCCCGGGGTCGAGATCCATGCGACGGCGATCGACAACATTCTGCATCAGCGATTCCTCCTCCATTCCGCGTGGACGATGTTCATCGACATCCTCGCGATCGTCCTTTGCGGCCTGCTCATCGGAGTGGCCGTGCCGCGACTCAGGGCGGTGCAGGGCGTTATCCTGATCCTGGCCGCGCTTGCCGTGTTCGTCGTGCTCAACGCGGTCGTTTTTGCCCGGTTCAACGTCTGGCTCAACCTCATCTATCCCGTCCTGACGATGATGACCATCTATCTCGGCATCACGGTCTACCGCTACGTGACGGAAGAACGGGAGAAGAAGAAGATTCGGGGGGCGTTCCAATACTATCTGACCGCTTCCGTCATCACCGAAATGCTGAAGGACCCCGACAAGCTGAAACTGGGGGGAGACAAGAAGGACCTGTCCGTCCTGTTCTCGGATATCCGGGGGTTCACCACCGTTTCGGAGAAGCTGACGCCGGAGGAACTGGTTCATCTGCTGAACGAGTACCTGACGGCCATGACCAACATCGTCTTCAAGTACGACGGGCTCCTGGACAAATACATGGGAGACGCGATCATGGCGGTTTTCGGCGCCCCCCTGGACCAGCCCGACCATGCCTTGCGGGCCTGCCGGACCGCCTTGGGGATGATGGAGGCGCTGAAGACGCTCCAGAAGAAATGGACCGACGAGGGCCGGCCGGTGCTTGACATTGGCGTGGGGATCAACTCGGGCGACATGGTCGTGGGAAACATGGGCTCCGAGATGCGCTTCGACTACACGGTCATGGGGGACAGCGTCAACCTGGGTTCCCGGCTCGAAGGGATCAACAAGGAGTACGGAACCAACATCGTGATCAGCGAATATACGTACGAAGCCGTCAAGGATGCGCTGTGCTGCCGCGAACTGGATATGGTGAAGGTCAAGGGGAAAAAGCTGCCGGTCAGGATCTATGAACTCCTGGGCGAGAAGCGGGATGAGGCGAAATGGCGGGACCTCGTCCGACTGTTCGACGAGGCCCTGGCCCTTTACCGGCAGGGATGCTGGGACGACGCGATAGCCGCCTTCCGGAAGGTCCTGGAGGTGAGGCCGGGCGATCCGCCCTCGGAACTTTACCTCGAGCGGTGCATCGAACTCCGGAAGGAACCCCTGCCCGAGGACTGGGACGGGGTCTGCACCATGACGCGGAAGTAGCCGGGATCGATATGTCAGTTCGCGCGGAAGAGAAATATCGCAGCTGGGTCGAGGTCGACCTGGACCATTTCACCCACAACGGGGAGGAGTTGAAGCGGATCGTCGGTCCGGACGTGAAGATCCTTCAGGTGGTCAAGGCGGATGCTTACGGTCACGGGGCGATCGAGATTTCGAACGTGGCCCTGAAAAACGGAGTGTCCATGCTGGGGGTGGCCAACGCCGACGAGGGCGTGCAGCTCCGGGTCAGCGGCATCAGCGCTCCGATCCTCATCCTGAGCCCCTCGCTGGCCTCCGAGATCGACGAAATCATCAAGTACAACCTGACCCCGTCCGTCTCGGATCTCGGCTTTGCCCGGGAACTCGATCGGCGCTTCCGGAAGGCCGGCGTCCGGCGCCCGGTCCATGTCGAGGTGGACACGGGCATGGGGCGCGGCGGCACCCTTTACGAGGGGGCGCTGCCCATGATCCGCCGGATCGTCTCGTACCCGCATCTGGAGGTCGAGGGGATCTTCACCCACCTGTCCTCGAGCGAGCAACTGACGGATTACAACGACATGCAGTGGGAGCTCTTCCAGCGCCTGCTCGACGAACTCATGGCCGAGAACATCCGGATTCCCGTCCGTCATATGTCGAACAGCGGCGGCATCCTGAACTATCCGCCGTTCCATCTCGACATGGTCCGGCCCGGGATCATGTCTTACGGGGTCTACCCGTCGCTCGAGACGGAGACGCGGGCCTACCTCAAGCCGGTCATGAGCTTCAAGACGCGGGTGGTGCTCGTCAAGGATTTCCCCGCGGGGCGCGGCATCGGTTACGGGAGGTCCTACGTCACGGAGCGGCCGACGAAGATCGCCACGATTCCCGTCGGCTACGGGGACGGCTACGGGGTGATTCTGTCCAACCAGGGGGAGGTCCTGATCGGCGGCCGGCGCGCGCCCATTGTCGGCCGGGTTTCCATGGACATGTGCACGGTCGACGTGACCCATGTCGAGGATTGCCGGATCGGCGACGAGGTCGTCCTGCTCGGGCGCCAGGGCGACGAGTCCATCTCGGCCAACGAAATCGCGGACAAGGTCAAGACGATCAGTTACGAGATCCTCTGCGCGCTGGGCAAGCGCGCGCCGCGCATCTTCCTGAGCCAGGGGATGCGGGACTCCGTCGAACCGCGCCTGCGCCGGATCTTCATTCCCGACGAGGAGCGGTCCCTGGCCCGCATCGACGGCATCATCCGCAACTGCTTCCAGACTCGGGCGAGAAACGTCGAACTGGGCGACGCGATCTACTACGAGATGTTCGAAACCCTCTTCGGCAAGGAGGACCGGCAGCTCGAGCTGCGGACGGACTTCCGGTACGACATTACCGTGCGGGCGCTGCCGCCGGAGGCGGGCGGGAAGCCGCACGCGCGACGCGACTATTTCCAGGTGACGACCCATATCGAATACGTCAAGACCATCCGGAACCCCGTGTTCATGATCGGCTGCGCCCTGAACAATGAACAGCTGGAACAGTTTTTTGATGACCCGCGCTGCGAGTACCGCTGGCTTCTGAGCCGGGGCGAGGACCTCGTTGCGGCCCGGGATTTCCGGGTCGATGCCGTCCGGATCGACGGGGAGACGATCCCTCTTCTCCGGGCCGAAAACACCGATCGGGGCTATGAAGTCTGGTGCGGGGGCGACGTCCTCCGGAAAAAGCTGAATCGGCCGGTCAAGGTCGAAATTGAAATCATCACGAAGAAATCGAGAAGCGGCAACATCTTCTCCGTCTATCTGGTCTACCCGACGCGTGGGCTCAACATCTCCTTCAACTATGCCGGGACGGGTCTCAAGAACGTCCGTGAGGTGAGTTTCTTTGCGGGCAAGCACCCCGATCCCGAGGTCGTCCGCGAAAAGGGGAAGTCGATTGCCCTCGCGGTCCGCGCCGATGAATGGATCTTTCCCAAAAGCGGCGTGACCTTCATCTGGGATGCGTGACGGACGGCGGGCGAGCGTTGCCGGGAGCGGGGAAAATGGAAAAGCTGAAAGTGGGTGTCATCCTGGGCGGCATGTCCTCGGAGAAAGAGGTCTCCCTGAACAGCGGCCGGAATGTTCACGACCATCTGGACCGGGAGGCCTACGAAGCCGTCCCGATCTTCATGGACGCCGACGGGCGCTTGTGGGTGATTCCCTGGCAGCTCGTTTCGCAGAACACCACGACGGACATCGTGGAGCGCCTCGAAACCGAGGCCCGACGCATCCCGTACGAGGGGCTCGCCCGGGAGATCGATTTTGCCTTCATTTCCCTACACGGCAAGTACGGCGACGACGGGTGCATCCAGGGGCTCCTGGAACTTCTGAGGATTCCCTACACCGGACCGGGCGTCCTGGCCTCGGCCCTGGGGATGGACAAGCACCTCCAGCAGAAAATCCTGCGGGCCGCCGGCATCGACGTTCCCGACAGTCTCCTCATCCGCGAGGAGGAATGGCGGAGGGACCGGACCGCCGTCAAGAAACGGGTATGCGAACACTTTCCCTTCCCGTTTTTCACCAAGCCGATCCGGGAGGGATCGAGCGTCGGCGTCGCCGTGATCAGGGACGGGAACGATCTGGACAAGGGAATCGAGGCGGCCCTGGAATGGGACCGGGCCGTCCTGGTGGAAGAGTTTCTGGACGGCATCGAATTCTCCAGCATCGTTCTGGAGGAGGATGGCGTGGCCCGGCCGCTCGAGGTGACGGAAATCATGCCCCAGAGCGAATATTTTACCTATGACGACAAGTACATGCCCGGCCGCTGCCGGAAGTTCACGCCGCCCAAGAACATCCCCGCGGACAGGGTGGAGCGGATCAGGACCGAGGTGCTGCGCGCCTTCCGGGCCCTGGGGTTTCGTTCCTACGGCCGGATCGACGGGTTTTATCTGGCCGACGGCCGGATCCTGATCACGGATCCCAATTCCTCTTCGGGCATGGCCCCGTCTTCCTTCTTCTTCGAGCAGGCCGCGTCTTCCGGGATGCTCCCGTCGATGATCATCTCGCGCCTGATCGAGAACGCCCGGAGGATCCATCAGGAAAAGTTCGGCCCGCTATAGGTCTTTACAAGCGCACCGAACGATCATATAGAAAGAGATCGTGATCCGGTTCCGCCCGGGACCCCGCGGAACGTCGCCAGAGCATCCCGTTGCGGCCTCCCGGAGGGACCGGGAGAAATCGAAAAAATCCCGAAAGAGGAGGGTATGATGACCTCCACGCCGGCTGCAAACGGGTCCAGCTCAAGGTGGACCGGAACAACTACATGATGGATGTGTTCTATACGGGTCCATATGCGGGCCTGACGCTCGGATTCTAAAGGGGACGAAGATTTCAAGGCATGGAAAGCACGGGAAAAGGAAAATTGAAGGTCGGTGTCATCATGGGGGGGATCTCCTCGGAGAAGGAGGTCTCGCTCGAAAGCGGCCGGAACATCTTCAGCAAGATCGACCGCGGCGCCTATGAGCCGGTTCCCATCTTCATGGACAGCCGGGCCCGCCTCTGGGAGATCCCGCTCAAGCTCCTCATGCGCAACAGCACCCGGGACATCGAGGAGGACCTGGAAACGGAAGCGACGCCGGTTCCGTACGAGGCGCTGAAGGCGCGGGTGGACGTCGTCTGCCTGGGTCTGCACGGCAAGTACGGCGAGGACGGGTGCATGCAGGGACTCCTGGAACTCTTGAAGATCCCCTACACGGGATCCGGCGTGCTGGCCTCGGCCCTGGGCATGGACAAGTACGCCAGCCGCAAGGTTCTCGCCCTCGGGGGCATCGACGTCCCCCGGACGGCCCCCCTGGAGATCGCCGACTGGTCCGCGGGGCGGCAGGAGGAAATCCTGGCGGACATCGAGGGCCGGATCGGCTACCCGTGCGTCGTCAAACCAGCCCGGGAGGGATGCAGCACGGGGGTGGAAAAGGTTTCGACGCGGGAGGCGCTGGCGGCCGCCCTCACCGAGGCCTTCCGGTGGGACCGGCAGGCCCTGGTGGAGGAGTGCCTCGCGGGGATGGAGGTCACCTGCGGCGTGATCGGAACGGACGCCCCGCGGGCGCTGACGCCGTCGGAGACGATCGCGACCGCCGAGGTCCTGTCCCTCGAAGACAAGTTTCTCTACGGGCAGGGGGAAAACAAGACCCCCGCCCGGCTACCCGAAGAGACGCTCACCCGGATCCAGGACGTCGCCGTTCGGACCTTTCGCGCCCTGGACCTCAGGGGTTATGCCCGCATCGACATGTTTGTCCTGGCGGATGGGCGGGTGGTGGTCCTCGAACCGAACACCCTTCCCGGCATGACGCCCTCCACCGTCCTCTTTCACCAGGCGGCGGCCTCGGGGATCACGCAGGCGGGTCTGATCGAGGCCATCATCGCCGCCGCCGTCGAGGTGCACGCCAACAAAAGGGGGCCCCTGTAGATGAACGCCATTTCCGCCGCCCTGGATGGACTGGGCAAGGCCGTGCTGTCCTACGTGGAGGAAATGGGGCGGATCCTGCTCATGTTCCTGTCCGTCGGGGCCTGGATGTTCCGGCCGCCCCTCAAGGCGCGCAACATCTTCAAGCAGATGGAATTCGTGGGCGTCAAGTCGATCTTCGTCGTGGTTCTGACCGGGACCTTTACCGGGATGGTCATGGCGCTGCAGGGGTATCACGGTTTCCGGATGTTCGGCGCCGAGGCGCTGGTCGGGTCGACCGTCGCCCTCGGCATGACCCGGGAACTGGGGCCGGTCCTGACCGCCCTGATGGTGACCGCGCGGGCGGGGTCCGCCATGGCGGCCGAACTGGGAACGATGCGGGTCACGGAGCAGATCGACGCCCTCTCCGTCATGGCGGCGAACCCCATCAAACACCTAATCGTTCCGCGCGTTCTGGCGGGCGTGTTCATGGTGCCCCTCCTGACCGTCGTTTCGGATTTCTGCGGGATCGTGGGGGGGTATTTCGTCGGGGTTCACCTTCTCGACATCAACTCCGGCATCTTTATCAAGAATATTACCAAACTGGTGGATCTGGGGGATATCTACAACGGGCTCGTCAAGGCGGCCTGTTTCGGACTGATCCTGTCGCTCATCGGCTGCTACAAGGGCTTCAATGCGCGCGGGGGCGCCGAAGGGGTCGGGCGGGCCACGACGGAGGCCGTCGTACTGGCCGCCATCACCATTCTGATCAGCGACTATTTTCTGACGGCGATCATGTTCTAGGCGAGGGTAAAAGCCGAAGGGCGAAGAAAAAAAGGGTGAGGGAATTTGATTCGTCTGGAAGAGGTTCATAAGGCGTTCGGCCGGCAGACGGTTCTGGACGGCGTCGATCTGGAGATCGAGAGCGGAAAGACGACGGTGATCATCGGCCGCAGCGGGGGAGGCAAAAGCGTCCTCCTCAAGCACATCATCGGACTGATGAAGCCGGACCGCGGACGAATTTTCATCGACGACGTGGACATCACTCGGCTCAACGACCGGGACCTGAACGAGATCCGGAAGAAGTTCGGGATGCTCTTCCAGGAGGCGGCCCTGTTCGATTCCATGACGGTGGGGGAAAACGTCGCCTTCCCCCTGCGCGAGCACACGCCTTACCCGGAGGACGAAATCCGGCGGATCGTCTCCGAGCGCCTTCAGGCCGTCGGCCTGACGGGCGTCGAGGCGAAGATGCCCGCGGAATTGAGCGGCGGGATGCGCAAGCGGGTCGGCTTGGCCCGCGCCGTGGCGTTGAATCCGGAGATCGTCCTGTTCGATGAACCGACGACCGGGCTCGATCCGGTCATGACGGAGGCGATCAACCGTCTGATCATCGACACCCAGCAGCGCTTCCAGCTGACCTGTGTGGTGATCAGCCACGACATCCAGTCCATTTTCGAGATAGGACACCGGATCGCCATGCTCTACGAGGGAAAGATCATCGCCCATGGGAGCCCGGACGAGATCCGGACCTCCGCCAACCCCGTCATCGGTCAATTTCTGTCGGGGAGCATCGAGGGCCCCATCAAAATCGTCTAATGCCGGAGGCAGGAATGGTGAACATCAGTTCTGAAGCGAAAGTCGGCCTGTTCGTGCTGGTCGGGCTCATTATCCTGGGATACATGTCCTTCCGGGTGGGGCAGCAGGGGTTCGGCCTGAAGAACGGCTATACGGTGCGCGCGGTCTTTCCGAGCGTCGCCGGGCTGGATCGGGACGCGTCGGTGCAGATCGCCGGCGTGGAGATCGGCCGGGTGGAGGAAATCCAGCTTCAGGACGGCCAGGCGCTGGTTACGCTGCGCATCCGGCCGAACGTCAAGCTGGGAAACGACGCCGCGGCTACGATCAAGACCCATGGGGTTCTGGGGGACAAGTATATCGAACTGGCTCCGGGCACCAATACGCAGGCCTTCCTGAAGGAGGGGGACCAGATCCAACAGGTCGAGAGCCAGGCCGACATCGACCGACTCCTCCACCAGATCGCCCTGATCGCGGATGACATTCGCGGCGTGACCTCGTCCCTGAACAAGGCCATGGGCGGGGAGCGGGGCGAAGCCTCCTTGGAGGAGATCGTGGAGAACGCGCGTCTCCTGACAAAGAACCTGAACGCCCTCGTCGTCAACAACGAAGAGGCCCTCCGGTTCACACTCGACAACGCCCGGCAGCTGACGGACAACCTCAACCGGGTCGTCGTCACGAACGACGCGAAAATCACCGATGTCATGGACAACCTCAAGGACGCCTCCAAGCAGATGGAGCAGACCTTCGCGCAGTTGAACGAGATCACGGGTAGCATCAACCGCGGCGAGGGGAGCCTCGGACACCTGGTCAAGAATCAGGAAACGGCCCAGAAGTTGAGCCAGACCATGACGTCCCTGCAGGAGGTTTCGGACAAGATCAACCAGGGCAAGGGAACCATCGGCAAGCTCATCAACGACGAGCAGACCGCCAGGAACCTGGACGAGACCATTAAGGGAATCAACCGCTACGTCAGCAAATCCGAGCAGTTCAGGACCTATCTGAACTACCGGGGCGAGTATCTGTTCGACAAGAGCGACGGCAAGAGCTACGTCGACATCCGGATCCAGCCGAAGGAGGACCGTTACTACCTCGTGGGGGTTGTGGCCGATCCCCGCGGGCGCCGGACCGTCAAGGAGAGGATCACGAACGGCGTGATGACGCGCACCGAGGAATGGGAAAAGGACGGGCTTCTCTTCAACGCCCAGGTGGCCAAGCGGTTCCGGAACATCGTCCTGCGGGGCGGCGTGCTGGAGTCTACGGGCGGCGTGGGGCTGGATTATCTGATGCTGAACGACCGCCTGAAGCTCAGTTTCGAGGCCTTCGACTTCAATTCCGATGACGATGACAGGGCCCATCTGAAGGCCGGGATGGAGTTCCAGGTGTTCAAGCACATCTATCTGACCGCGGGCTGGGACGACTTCATCAGCAAGCGGTCCAACAGCTCTCCCTTCGCGGGCTTTGCGATCCGCTTCGAGGACGACGACCTGAAGTATCTCCTGAGCAGTGTGCCCATTCCGAAATAGCGGGCCGAAATCCTGACCGGAGGGGGGTCACCGAACGGCCGGGACGGACCCGGCGGAAAAGGAGGGGAATCATGTCGAAACGGCAGCCGGCTGGTCTGTGTGTTTGGGCCTGTTTTTTAAGCCTTTTCCTGGCGATGACCTTCGGATCTCCCGCGGAGGCGGCGAAGCGCGCCGCGCCGTCCCGGGGCCCGCAGCTTGCGGAACGGTATTCCCTGATTCAGTCCGCCGAGGTGTCCGGCGACCGGGGGAAGAACGTTCCGGAGACCGAGCGGCTGAACCGGGCCGTGGGTGAGGCCCGGAAAGCGGCCCTGAAGCGGGCGCAGCAGTACCTCGAGCGGAAGTTCCGGGGCGTCGGGTTCGGCTACGAAATCCTCCGGACGGCGCCGGAGGGGTCGGTCCGCATCCTCGATCGGCGCACCCTGGGGCCGGACGAAACCGGACGCCCCCGCGTGCGGATCGACATGGAGGTGGATTACACCTTCCGCCCGGCGTCCGGGAGCGACGCGACATCGCGGCAGCCGGCCATCGACCGGGCGGGTCTGCTGAACGTCCGGCTCTGGACGGACAAGAAGCGGTACCGCGCCGGAGAGCCGGTGACGGTTTATTTCGAGGGGAACCGGGATTTCTACGCGAAGCTCGTGCGGGTCACGGCCAGCGGCGCCATCGAACAGATCCTTCCCAACAACTACCGGCAGTTGTCGTCTTTCCGGAAGGGTGTCCGCTACCAGGCGCCGGGGGAGGGGGACCGGTTCGTCCTTTCACCCCCACCCGGCAGCCGGGAGACGTTTCTGATCGTTGCCAGTCCCTATCCGATGAGCCACATCAACATGAAGACCCTGGCCGGCGGGATCTACCAGTACCGGAGCCGCTGGTCGTCTTTCGAGCGCGCCGTCCGTTCGGGGCTGACCCTGGGGGCGGAGGATGTGGCCGAATTCTTTACGGCCGGATGCGAGATCGAGGTTTCCCTTCCCTGAGGGCGTTTGAGGGCGATGTTGTGGACGACAGGGTCCGTGAGGCGATCTTCCGCCGGGTGGCGGAGGAGCCTTTTGCGCAAAAATTCGGTTTGAAGCTGCTGGCATTGGACGACGGCCATTCCCGCGTCGAGATGCGCTTCACCCCGGACATGGAGAATCTCTTCGGCATGGCCCACGGCGGGGCCCTGTTCGCCCTCGTCGACGAGGCCTTCGAGACGGCCTCCAACTCCCACGGCACGATGGCGGTCGCCCTGAGCATGAACGTCGCCTACCTCGCTTCCCCGCGTCCAGGCGCCCTGCTGACCGCGGAGGCGAAGGAACTGAACCGGTCGAACCGCACCGCTGTCTACGAGATCCGGGTGGAGGACGAAGACGGCCGCCTGCTGGTCTCCTGTCAGGCCTTGGTGTACCGCATGGCGAAGCCCCTCCCGTTTCTCACCGATACGGCTCCCCCCCGGCCCGAGCCCTGAACGTCGCAATCCCCCCTCGTCCCGGGTCCTGGAAACCGGTTGACAGGCAGGGGGAAATGGTTATATTATAACCGACGCCGGTGGTGAAGGTTTTCCGGGGAGACGTCGTGAGCCATGTATTTCAGCCCAGAACAGATATCCCTTGCGGATCAGGCGTTTGTCCGCGCCGAGGCGCTCGCTTCGGGCTATTTTCGTCTCGGTCCCGGGGCGTTGAAGGCCCATCGGTATGACGTCAGGACGAAGGCCTATCTGAAGGAGCATGAAGTCCAGGGTCAGGCGTTCGCCCATCTGTGCAAGTATGAATACGGCAAGGAAACCGGGGACGTCGGCGCCGGGGACCGGCATTTCTACCGGATCTGCCTCCAGGACGACCGCATCCTCGATGCCGTGAAGCGGGCCCACTCCTTCATTCGCCTGAGCCCCCTGCTCCTTTATATCGCGACCCACGAACTGGTGCACGTCATCCGGTTCGACGAGGGGGTGATCCCTTTCGACGCCCCGCGCGAGGTCAAGGATGAGGAGGAGGAAACGGTCCATCAGATCACCCGGCGCATGCTTCAGCCGGCGGCGAATCCCGAACTGGGGCTGGTGCTGGACTGCTTCAGCGACCGCTACCGGATCGGCGATCTCGATCATTAACCCTGTTGGAGGTTTATCGATGCCCATTTACGAGTACAAATGCAAGAAATGCGGAAAGGAATTCGAGGTATTTCAGCATATCAGCGATCCGGCGGTCAAGTCCTGCCGGTTTTGCAAGGGGCCGGTGAACAAGCTGATGTCCCTGTCATCGTTCCATCTGAAGGGGTCCGGCTGGTACGTGACGGATTACGGCGGAAAGAAGGTTCCCCACACCGAAAAGAAGGAAGCGTCGGAGTCGGCCGCGCCGGCTGAAACGCCCAAGGCCGAAGCGGCCCCCAAGGGCGGTTCGGAGGAATGAGTCAGGGAATCACGGCCGCGAAGAAGGGGAGGATCTCCCGGCAGAGGTCCTCGGGAACGACGGGGCAGATGACCTCGTCGTGGTATTTTTCGATGTAGTTGATGTCGCTCGTCCCCAGGGGCGGAATGGAGAAACGCGGACTGATCCGCCCCTGCACCGTGAAGTCGCGATTTTCCTCCCAGGACCCGTAGAGAGCCAGGTTGAAACTGATAAAGTTGTTTGCATGCAGATATCCGAGAACGCAGGCCAATCCGTCCAGAAACCCCAACAGATCCGCCGCTGAGATCTGGCGCAAGGCCGTCCTCTCCCCGAAGTAAAACGCAACCTCTCCCCCCATGCCTTTCGGCGCAAAGCTGGCGAGCCAGGTCACGGGTCCCGTTTGGGCGATGTGGCGCTCCCCGAGGGTTTTTTCCCGCGCCAGGAAATCCGTCCAGAGGTCCCGCCCCATTCGCTCCCGGTAGGCACCGGCGCCGTCCAGGAGGCGTGCCGCGAATCGCGTCGGTTTCTCCCCCAGGATCGTCTGAAGATGGGGGTGGATGAGCCCGCCGCCCGCGGGCGGCATGTAGTTCCAGTTGAGGGAGGCGAACCGGAGGGTCGGCTCGATTTTTACCATCCGCTCGAAGTAGTCCCAGGCGAGGTGGAAGCCATCTTGCATCGATTCGGGGCGGAACGCGTCCAGGCCGACGAAATGTTCGTCCGAGAGGGTGATCACGGCGTTGTGCCGGTCATAGGGGAAGGCGTTGGGGAAGAGGGTCGCGCGCCCGCGCCGGAATCTCCCCTCCGGACAGATGTCCGCCGTAAAGCGGGGCGTCAGCGGGTCGATCAGATCGGGGCAGAAGGGGCAGATGGCGGGGGGGGATTTCTCCAGGTAGCCGCTGAGGTCGGGTCTCTCCGGCATCTTGAACCGATAGGGGAGAATCCGGCTCGTGACGCCGCCGATCTCGTCCCGGCGGATCTCGAAAACGGACGCCTTCTGACGGAAGCCGTTCATCGGGTCCAGGTAGGTGCCGACGCTCGTTTCCTTCGAAAGGCCGAAATCGTTCATGGTTCCTTTTTCTTACGCTTGCCCCGGAGATGCTGCACGAGGAAGTGGTCTACGCCCTCCTGGGTCAGGTCGTTCTTGAGCAGGTCCCGCAGGGGGTCCAGGGCGATCTCGACGCGGGCCGCGCTCTTGTGTCCCCCGGCGCTCCCGTAGGCGCCGAAGGCCTTCTGGGCGATGGCGCCGCAGTCCTGGCGATAGCCGTCCCCCCGGAAGACGATGATCAGGCGATCCTTCGTCATCCCCGCGATGACGACGTAGTAGATGTTGATCAGGTTGAGGAAGAAATCGGCCACCTGCACGCAGACGTCCGTATTCTCCACGCGTCCCAGGTAGCAGATGATCCGGTCCCGGTAGCGGCGGCGGTAATGGTAGGCGTGGTCGAAGTACTTGATGAAGCGATCGGGGATCTGGTTGAGTTCGATGCGGCGGATGAGTTGCCGGTTTGCCCGGGAGAAGGTGACGTAATAGGCGCTGACGTCCTCGAGGATGGCGTCCCGCTCGAAACTGTTCGTGTCGGTCTTGATCCCGTAGAGGAGCGCCGTGTAGAGCCGGCGGGAGATCTTGATCTGGGCCGCCAGCAGGTATTCCATCAGGATCGTGGACAGGGCCCCGTAGCGGGGGCGGATGTCCTCCAGATCGGCGCGCCACTCGCCGTCGCGGGGGTGATGGTCCAGAACGATCTGCGGGGTGATGTTCTCCAGGGCCTTTCCGAAGAAGGGGGGCTGGGCGTCCACTAGGGCGATGAGGCGGTAATCGGCGAGTTGGACCTTGTCCAGCAGCTCGATCGAGATCTTCATCTCCCGGATGAGCTCCACGTTCTGCTGCCGCGCGACGGGATCGGTCGAGACGAAGGTGCATTTCGCGAGGCCGACGGTCTTGCCGAGGATCTCTTTGAGGGCCATGGCCGAGGCCACGGCATCCGGATCGGGCGCCCCGTACATGAGGATGGCGAGGCTGTCGTTCTTGCGGGCGAGCGATGTCAGCCGGCTGAGGTTGTTCCGCGTGATTTCCTTGGAAAGGATTGACTCTGCACGTTTCATGGGGCCTCTTTCAGCAGCGGTCCTTTCGACGGTGTCGCCGATCGCCCCGGTTAACACAAATCCGCGCTCGTTTCAAGCCGGCGGTGCCGGGGCGGCACGGCCGGAAACTTTGGCCCCGCCGCTCCCGCGCGGCCTGATCCGTCCGCGGGGCGGCGGTTTGCGCCTCAGCGGATCAGGACCCGCCCCGGGGGCGAAGCCTCGACCCGGCCCACGACGGCCGCCTGACGAAGGCCGTTCGCGTGCAGGTTCTCGAGGTAGGCCGACGCATCCTTTTCCGGAAGCGCGACCAGAAGGCCCCCCGACGTCTGGGGATCAAAAAGGACGTCCAGCAGCCACGCCGGGCAGGAGGGCGCCGCCTCGATCTGGCGTTCGCGGTACTGGCGGTTGCGATGGAGTCCGGCGGGGACGATGCCGCTCTCGACGAGGTCTCTGAGGCCCGGGAAGACCGGGACCCGCGCGGCGTCGATGACCAGGCCCACGTTGCTGTCCTCGACCATTTCCAGGGCGTGCCCCAGCAGGCCGAATCCCGTCACGTCCGTGACCGCGTGGACCTCCGTCGCGTCGGACAGCAGTTCCGCCGCCCGACGGTTCAGGGCGGTCATCGTCCGGAGGGCGTGGTCCACGAGTTCCGGCGCGGCGACGCCGCCCTTGATCGCGGTGCCGACGATGCCGGTGCCCAGGGGCTTGGTCAGGATCAGACGGTCGCCGAGCCGGGCGCCCCGGTTGAGGAGGACCTTCTCCGGGTGGACCACGCCGGTGACGGCCAGGCCGTACTTGGTTTCGTTGTCCTCCACGCTGTGGCCGCCGACGAGGAGCACGTCCGCCTCCCGCAGCTTGTCCAGGCCGCCGCGGAGGATCGCCTTCAGAATGGCCGTGTCGAGCTTGTGAATTGGGAAGCAGACGATGTTCAGCGCCGTGAGCGGTCGCCCGCCCATGGCGTACACGTCGCTCAGGGCGTTCGTCGCGGCGATCTGTCCGAACAGATAAGGATCGTCCACGATCGGGGTGAAGAAATCCACCGTCTGGATGATGGCCAGGTCGTTCCGCAGACGATAGACCCCGGCGT
>JALNWL010000027.1 GCA_023230905.1 Syntrophales bacterium | reverse complement strand
TTCTGTCCATCGGCTATTCCACCTGCCACTGGTGCCACGTCATGGCCCATGAATCGTTCGAAGACCCCGCCGTGGCCGCCCTGATGAACCGGCATTTCATCAACATCAAGGTCGACCGGGAGGAGCGGCCCGATATCGACGGGATCTACATGGCCGCCTGCCAGATGATGACGGGACGCGGCGGCTGGCCGCTGACGATCATCATGACCGCCGACAAAAGGCCCTTTTACGCGGCGACGTACATCCCCCGGCAGGACCGGTTCGGACAGATCGGCATGCTGGCCCTCCTCCCCCGGATCGACGAGATCTGGCGGAACCGGCGGCAGGACATTGTCGATAAGGCGGAGGAGGTCGTCGCGGCGTTGCGGGCCGGCCGCGAGGCCCCGCCCGGGGCCGCGCCGCGAACCGAAAGCCTCGATGCCGCCTTTGACCAACTGGCCCGTCTCTTCGACGGGACGAACGGCGGCTTCGGCTCCCGGCCCAAATTCCCGACCCCGCAGAACCTCCTGTTCCTCCTGCGTTACTGGAAACGGACCGGCAACCGGTACGCCCTGGGAATGGCGGAGGCGACCCTCCAGGCCATGCGCCGCGGCGGGATCTACGACCAGATCGGCTTCGGCTTTCACCGCTATAGCGTGGACCCGCACTGGCTCGTCCCCCATTTCGAAAAAATGCTCTACGATCAGGCCATGCTGGCCTACGCCTATACGGAAGCCTTCCAGGCAACGGGCGAGAAAACGTATGCCGACACGGCGCGGGAGGTCTTCTCCTATGTCCTGACCCGGATGACGTCGCCCGAGGGAGCCTTTTATTCCGCCGAGGACGCCGACAGCGAGGGGGAAGAGGGGAAATTCTACCTCTGGCGATGGGAAGACGTCGACGGCATCCTGGACGAGGCCGACGCCGATCTGTTCAGGCGCACCTTCCGCTTCGAGAAAACCGGCAACTTCACCGACGAGCTCACGGGACGCAAAACGGGCATGAACATCCCGCATCTTGCGCCCGCAACCGAAGGGGCGGGCGGGACCTCGCCGATCATCGACCCGGAGAGCGAAGCACGCGTCGAGCGGGCCCGTCAGACGCTTTTCGCCGTCCGGCAGCGGCGGGTTCCGCCGCAGAAAGACGACAAGATCCTGACCGACTGGAACGGCCTGATGATCGCGTCCCTGGCCAAGGCCGGGGCCTGCCTGGACGAACCGGCCTATATCGACGCCGCCCAAAGGGCCGCGGCCTTCATCCTCGGTCGGATGCGCCGCCCCGACGGCGCCCTCCTGCACCGCTTCCGCGACGGCGAGGCGGGCATTGCGGGCACCCTCGACGATTACGCGTTCTTCACCCTTGCCCTGATCGAACTCTATGAAGCCAACGGGGAGTCGTCCTATCTGGAGGAGGCCCTGGCCCTGACGTGCGTCCTGATGACCGCCTTCAAGGATCCCCGTGGGGGCTTCTTCTTCACGCCGCGGGATGGGGAAGAGATCCTCGTCCGCCAGAAGGAGATCTTCGAAGGGGCCATGCCGTCCGGCAACGCCGTGGCCGTCTGGAACCTGCTGCGGCTGGGACGCATGACGGGAGAAACGACGCTGCTGGACGAGGCGTGGGATGCCGCCAAGGCCTTCGATCGCGATCTGCGGCAATCGCCGGGGGCCTATGCCCAATTCATGGTCGCCCTCGATTTCGCCTTCGGACCGGCGCGGGAAGTGGTGGTCGTGGGCGACCCGGCCGCGGAAGACACCCGCGCCCTGCTGCGGGCCTTGAGGTCCCGTTTTCTCCCGCGGACGGTCGTCATCCTGCGCCCGGCCGGCGAGGCCTCTCCCCCCATCTGCCGCCTTGCCCCCTACACGCGAGACATGCCATGCATAGACGGGCGGGCGACGGCCTACGTCTGCACCGGCAACGCCTGCCTGAAGCCGACGACGGACCTCCGGACGATGCTCGCTGCGATCGACGCATAGCCGGAGGGGGCCGGCATCCCCCGCGGCGGGGCCACCGGCTTCACCCGGCGGATCGAACAGGCACCGCGTGCCATACACGCAAGGCGTCGTCAAAACTCGTAAGCCACGCCCGCGAAAACAGACCGTCCCGCCCCGGGATATCCGCACAGCGCGCTCTTGAGGGTGGTTTGATCGGTAAAGGATCCCAGACGCGTGTCGTAATCCCGGTCGAACAGGTTACGGCCCGCCAGTGTCAGGACCCAGTGCCCGCCCAGACGCTGTTCGAGTTTCAGATCCGCCGTCCAGTAGGAACGGAGGGTATGGACAACGGTTTCGGTGTCGGGATAGGTGGTGGTCTCCGTATTGTAAACGAGCCGGTCGCTCACGTAACGGACCGTGGCCGTCGCGGTCAGTCCGAAGCGGCTCCGGTACGTGAGGTCGCCCTTGAACTGATGCTCCGGCGTCATGGCGGCACGCCGGGGGACCATGGCGTACCGGAAATCCGGGGCGATGAACGGCGGCCATCCATAGTCCTGTCTCGTATAGGCGCGGTTTTCCTCTTCCGCATCCAGATAGGTGTAGCCCAGGGCCAGCGTCAAGCCATCAAAGGGTCCGATCCTGACCCCCGCCTCGAGGCCCTCCGCCCGATAGTCCGCCAGATTCATGGGGCTCCAGACACCCCGCGAATCCGGTTCCCACTGGATCTTGTCCTCCACCTTCCAATGGAAATACGACAGGCTTACGAACACCTTGTCGTTCAGCAGGGACTGTTCTACCGTCACATCGGTATGCCAGCCCGTTTCGGGCTTCAGGTCGACGTTGCCCCGGGTATACGGATCGGCCGGCCAGTACAGGTCGTTGGGGGTGGGGGCCAGGAAATGTTTCCCATGGTTGATCTTCAGGGCCGTCGCCTCGCCGAGATTGACGATCAGGCCGAAGAGGGGCAGGTTTCCCGAGCCGAAGGCCGAGTGATTTTCGTGCCGGAAACCGGCCAGCATCTTCCAGTACCGCGACGGCCGGTATTCCGCCTCCGTGAAGACGCCCTTCGTATGGAGACCGGCATCATGGGCCGTTTCGACGGTTCGACGGCCGGAGGTGTCCAGGTCAAAATTGTCATTTTTCCAGATGAAGTTCTTGTACTCGCCGCCCAGAAGGAGTTTGGCGCCCTCGAAGGGGTAAACGTCCACATGTCCGTCCGCGCCTAGCACCCGGTTGGTCACCCAGTTTTCGTCCCCCGATCCGTTGAAGGCGTACCGCTGAACATTGTGATTCTCCATGTCCGTGTAGTATCCCTTGAAATCATAGCCCAGCCATGGGGCGGGCTTCCCCTTGACCTCGAGCACGATGCGGCCGTCCTTGTCGCCGCTACGATCCAGCAGGGTGGCCGCGTCACGGTTGTAGAACGTCTCCGTTCCGATGGCGTAGGTCCCCGTGCCGGCGGGCGGTTCGACACCGGGCATCCCGTATTTCCGGTACAGGTAATCTCCGTAGAGACGGACATTCATCCCGTCCTTCCTGTCCAGAACCAGCGTGAGCGACGCATCGGTCTGCCGGAGATCGCTGTTGTCCCGGAAGCCGTCGGTTTCCGTTCTGCCGGCGGTCAGGTAATATCCGAAATCCCCGGCGACGAACATCCCGCTTTCCGCCGCCACCCGCCAGGTGTTCCGGGAACCGTAGCCGGCGCCGATTTTGAGGTCCGTTTTGTCTCTTAGGGGCCCCTTCGTCAGGATATGGACGGTGCCGCCCATGGCGCCCGACCCGTAGAGGAGGGACCCGGATCCCTTGACGATTTCAATGCGCTCGACGGCGTCGATGGGAAGCCTGCCCACATCCGCAACACCCAGAGAGGGGGAGTTGACGGGAACGCCGTTGATCAGGACCTGCGTGCCGTTTCCCCGCATGCCGCGGATGTGGATCTCCTGGGCGGCGCCACCGTAATTCCCGTAGGTCTGCCAGTCGATCCCGGGCTCGTTGGCCAGCAATTCCCCGATCGTTTTCGCGCCGGAGGCCCGAATCTCCCCGGCGTCAAGGACGAGGACCGCATTGGGAACATCCCTCCGCTTCGCCGGGGTCTTCGTGGCGGTCACCACCACCTCCTCGAGCGTAATCGCCGCCCCCGGAGGTTCGGCCGTCGCGGCGGCAGATAAACCGGGGGCAGGGGTGAGCATCGCCCCCGACAAACAAAACAACATCACAAGCCACTGTAACCGGATCCTCATGGAACGTTTCTCCTTTCCCCCGCGGGAATCGAGTCGCTGGCCTGCGGCGGTGTCTCCTGGCTCGTGGCGTCCTACTGTCCGCGCCTTCCGGGTTCAACCGCGAACCCGTGGCCTCGTGCGGAGGTCGTTCCACTTACAGTTGCGGGGCAGCGCCGGATTCGCACCGGCTTCCTCCCTGCCGCGGGACGTTCAAGAATCGAGTGCGCGCGCGTGCGGCGCCCACTCGCCCAACTTCACGAAATCATTTCGTACCCGGAAAACCGGATGAATCCGGGCACCGGGCGGCGATCCTTCGGTCCGCTTGCCCCGCGGCCCGACCGCTCCCGAAGACGGGGGTCCGGATGTGCGGACGCGGTATCAACGGATCGAAACGGGTCCGGCACGGAGAAAGGATCGGGCCTTTCAGGGTGCCGGATCGGGCCCTCCGCCCCCGGCATAGCCGGCCGGCGTGACCCGGGGCAGGCCTGTCGCCGGGTGGGGGTCCACGAGGACGCTGATGCCGTACGCCCCGCGGATGTTTTCCGTGGTGACAACCGCCTCCGGCGGGCCGGCGCCAAAGACGCGCCCGTCGGCCAGGAGCAGGACCTCGTCGCTGTAGAGCGAGGCCAGGTTGATGTCGTGCGTGACGGCGACGACCGTCAGGCCCCGGCGGCGGTTCAGGTCCTTCATCAGGTCGAAGATCCCCGCCTGATGGCGGATGTCGAGATAGGCGGTCGGCTCGTCAAGGAGGAGAATTCGCGGTTCCTGCGCCAGGGCGCGGGCGATCAGGACCCGCTGCCTTTCCCCTCCGCTCAGGGCGTCATAGGGCCGGTGCGCCAGGGCGAGGACGCCGGTCCGGTCCATGGCCGCGCGGGCGATCCGGAAGTCCCCCTTCCCCTCGAACCCGAAACGGCCCAGGTGCGGCGATCGGCCCATCAGGACCATCTCCTCCACGGTGAAGGTGAACAGCAGCGCCGCGTCCTGGGGGACGACGGCCATCACCCGCGCCACCTCGCGGCGCCGCATCCCGCTCAGGGGACGGCCGTTCAGCTGGACCGCGCCCGCCTGGGGGCGGAGGAGCCCGTTCATCACCTTGAGCAGGGTCGTCTTCCCGGAACCGTTGGGACCGATGATCCCCAGAAAGGCGCCGGCGGCCACGGAAAAGGCGACGTCCGTCAGCACCCAGTCTTCGGCGTAGCGGAAACGGACCCGGTCGATGTCCAGAACGGCGTTAATCGTTCATCCTCCTCAGAAGATAGATGAAATAGGGCGCCCCGCACAGGGCCGTGACCACGCCCACGGGCAGCTCCATCGGGGCAAGCAGCGTCCGGGCGAGCGTGTCGGCCAGGATGAGAAAGGCCGCCCCGAAAAAGAGGGAGGCGGGCAGCAGCAGCCGGTGATCCGGGCCAAAGGCCATCCGCATCAGGTGCGGCACCATCAGTCCCACGAAACCGATCGTGCCGCTCACCGAAACGGCCAGGCCGGTCATGAGCGAGGTCACGACGAGAAGGACCCGCTTCGCCGTCGCCGGGTCGACGCCCAGGGTGCGGGCCGTCTCCTCCCCCGTCACGATCAGGTTGAGCGGACGCGCGTACAGGCAGATCACGGAGAAGCCCAGGACGAGCGCCGCTCCGACGGACAGGATGTCCCGTCCCCGGGCGAGGCTCAGATCCCCCATGAGCCAGAACATGATGCTGTGGAGGTCGCCCGAACTGCTGACGGCGAGGAGAAACATGATGACGGCGTTGAAGAAGGCGTTGACGATGACCCCGGCCAGAAGCAGGGTGTGGGAACGGAGGTCCCTTCCGGCGCCGGCCACGGCAAAGACCGCCAGCAGGGTCGTCAGCGCCCCGACGAAGGCGAGGCCGGGGACGCCGAAAGGAACGGCCGCCGCGCCGAGCAGGATCCCGGCGATCGCCCCCACGGCGGCGCCCCCCGAGATGCCGAGGATATAGGGGTCGGCGAGCGGGTTGCGCAACAGCGCCTGAAACACGACCCCCGACACGGACAGGGCGGCCCCGACGATCCCCGCGAAGACAAGACGGGGAAGCCGGAGGGACAGAAGGATGGTCTGCCCCGCATCGGCGTCGCCGGCAAACGATCCGGAGCCCGTCGAGAGGAGCGACGCCAGCAGGGTGCGCACGCCGACCTGCCCCGGACCGGCGAAGAGCGACCCGACGAAAACGGCCAGACAGATCAGAAACAGAATACCGCTGATACGGAGAACCCGGAACGGAGTGACAATGGGATGGACGGTCGGTCGCACGCGGAGGCCTCCCTCGAGGACTTGCGGATGGACCGGTCTTCCGGCTTCGGGCGACCTACTGACCCGCCTTCCCATCGCCGTTGACCGGCGACAGTGGCATCCTGGGCGTTCGTTCCCTTCACGGCTGCGGGGCAGCGGGGGCTTCTCACCCCTCTTCCTCACATCCATCCATTTGAGACGGACCGACCTTAGAAAAGATCGGGGGTGTTTGTCAAGCGCGGATTCACGGTCGCGCCGACGGGAGCGGTTCTACCCCCCGCGAAGGAAGCGACACCGTCGCCGCACCCGGGGCGGCCACGACGCCGTCCTGATTCTCCACCCAGACCTCGCATTCCACGTAATGCCGGCCGTCTTTGGAATACTTGTCCTTGACCCGCCCGCGGCAGACCAGGGTCTCGCCGGGGAAATTGCTCGCCTTGTGCGTACAGGAGAGCCTGTGCAGCCGTCCGGCCTCGCCGATCCATTCCGTCATCAGGCGGCCGAGGAGCGCGCACTTGTTGGGGCCGTGGGCGATGACGTCCCGCAGGCCGATGCTGCGTGCAAAATCCTTGTCGTAGTGGACCTCGTAGAAGTCCCGGACCGCCGCGGCCCACTTCACCAGGCCGCGGGTGGAGAGCGGTTCCCGCACCTGATGCGGGATTTCCTCGCCCACGCGGATGTCTTCAAAGTAAGGTTGCGTCTTCATGACCTGTGTGCTCCTTAAGCCGTCGGCAGGGCGATCACGACTTCCGTGGGACGGTAGATCGCCACGACCTCGCCCCGCTGGTTCGTGTAGGTGATCTCCGAAACGATGAAGAGCATGCCGCCCCGCTTGCCCTGTTTCTCGTAGAGGTCCAGGAGTTTCCCCCGCGGCGTGAGAATGTCGCCCGCATGGATGTTTCCGAGGAATTCCCAGTCGTCGCTGCCGTGCAGGATACTGCCCACGGGGAACTCGAACGTGAGCACCTCCAGGGGCGCGCCCAGCGCCAGGTTGTAGGACGGGTACGTCGGCGGCGCCAGCACGCTGCCGTGACCCGTGCTTTGGGCGTACGCCTCATCCACGTAAAGGGGGTGGAGATGGTTGATGGCCTCCGCCAGATCCCGGATCGACCCTTTTTCGACCGCAAACGGTTGTCCGGACGCCAGCGGCGACCCGACGGCCGCGCGCATCTGCTCGCTGATCAATGCTCCTGACATGGGATTTTCGTGACCTCCTCCAGGAAAGTGAATGAGCCCTTTCATTCCACACTGCCTAAGCAAGATCAAGGGAAATATCGCTCTCGGGTCATCGGCGCCGTATCAAAGGTCCTGACGGATCTTGTACCCACTAATCCATCATCCCGGGGAAGGCTTTCCGCTTGTCAAAGCGGGGCCGCGGTGGTATTCGATGAACCATCCCACACGGCGGGAGGGTCCGGCGTTGCGGAAACGCCTCGCCCGGCCGCACGCCTTCCTGCAGCGGCGGAATCCGCCCCGGGACATCGGAGGAACGATGAGGGCGATTCCCGGCGTGAGGGTCCTGCTGTCATCCACGATCCGTTTGTTGTATAGAGAGTCCTCGGTTCACCCGATTGCGGGAGGAAATCATGCGAGTGATCATCATCGGCGCGGGAGAAGTCGGGTACCATATCGCCAAGAAGCTCTCCGATGAAAGTCAGGAGGTCGTCCTGATCGACCAGGATCCCGCCAAAATCCGCCGGATCAGCGAGAATCTCGATGTGCAGGCATTTCTGGGCTCCGGTACGAGTCCCCAGACGCTTCGCGCCGCCGGGATTCAGGAAGCGGAGCTTCTGGCGGCAGCCACCGACAGCGACGAGGTCAACCTGATTGCCTGCCTGCTGGCCCGCAGTCTCAACCCGCACATGGTCAAGGTCGCGCGGGTCAAGAACCGGGAGTATCTCGGGGAAGAAACCCTTTTCAGCCGGGATCTCCTCGGGGTGGACCTGATCATCAATACGAACGCCATGATGGTGGACACGATTCTCGGCCTCATGGAGGTTCCGGGCGCCTCGGAGGTGATCGACTTCGTGGGTGGCGAGGTCAAGCTGGTCAGCTTCCTCATCACCACCGAGTCCCCCCTGGCCGGGAAGCGGCTGACCGACCTGAAGGCGTACGAGGGCAACCTGCTCGTCGGCGCCATCGTCCGGGGCCACAAGATCCTGATCCCCAGCGGCCGCGATACAATTCAGCCCATGGATCTCGTCTATCTGGTGATGAAACGGGCGGAGGTCAACCCTACGCTCGACCGGCTTGGGATTTCGACCCGCCCCCTGAAAAACGTCCTCATCGTCGGGGCGGGGGAAACCGGCTCGGCCGTCGCCAAGGCCCTCGACCGGCGTCGCATGAACGTCAAGATCATCGACCAGGACGGGGAGAAGTGCAAAAAGCTGGCCACCGTTCTGGACCGGGCGATCGTGATCCGGGGAGACGGCGCCGACCGGGACCTGCTCCGGGAGGAATACGCCGGCGACATGGATCTGCTCATCGCCCTGACCGGCGACGAGGAGAGCAACGTCCTCATCTCCCTTCTCGCCAAGGAACTGGGGACCCGGCGGACCATCACCCGGGTCAGCAAGCTGAGCTACATGCACATCGTGTCGGCCATCGGTCTGGACACGGTCATCAATCCCCGCATGGCGGCGGTCCGCGCGATTCTCCAGTACATCCGCCGGGGTCGCATCATCTCCGTCGCCCCCCTTCGGGAAGAGGAGGCCGAAGCCATCGAAGCGGAGGCGCTCGAAACGTCGGATATCGTCAACACCCCGCTGTCCAAGGTTCCCTTCCCCCCGGGGGCGATTCTGGGGGCCATCGTCCGCGGAAACGAAATCATCATTCCCAGCGGTGACACCATCATCCGGCCCCACGACCGGCTCATCATTTTCGCCCTGCAACGGGTCTCGAAGAAGATCGAAGAACTCCTGACCGTCAAGCTGGAGTATTTTTGATGAATTTCCGCCTGATCCTCTATCTGGTCGCGGTCCTCGTCTTCTACATCGGCCTGTCCATGACGGCGCCCCTGCTGGTTGCGCTTTACTACGGCGACGGCGGCGCCCACGCCTTCCTTCTGTCGCTGATCGCAACCTGCGGCCTCGGAGGCGGGGCTCTCCTGTGGAGCCGGGGGCAGGAAGACTACGCCTTGAATCACCGGGACGGCGTGGCCATCGTCGCCCTGGGATGGATCTCCGCCGGTCTCGTGGCGACCCTGCCCTATCTTCTTTCGGGGACCATTCCCGATTTTACCGACGCCTACTTTGAATGCATTTCAGGATTTACGACCACCGGCGCAAGCATCCTGACGGATGTCGAGCGCCTGCCCAGGGGCATCCTCTTCTGGCGTGCGCAGACCCAATGGCTGGGAGGCATGGGCATCATCGTCCTGTCGATCGCCATCCTGCCCTTCCTCGGCGTCGGCGGCATGCAGCTCTACAAGGCTGAAACCCCCAGTCCCGTCGTGGACAAGCTGACCCCCCGAATCTCAGACACCGCCCGGACACTCTGGAAAATCTATCTTTTCCTGACGGTCATGCAGATCGCGCTCCTGCTTTTCGGAGGCCTGTCCTGGTTCGATTCCGTCTGCCACGCCTTCGCCACCCTGCCCACGGGCGGCTTTTCAACGAAAAACGCGAGCGTCGGCCATTATCACAGCGCCTACGTCGAATGCATCGTCATCGCCTTCATGTTCATCGCGGGCATCAACTTTTCGCTTCACTACAAGCTCGTCCACGGCCGGCTGCGGGAATTCATCCGGGACCCGGAGTTCCGTGCCTACCTGCTCATCACCGGGACCTTCATCCTGATCGTCGTCCTGGACGTCTACGGGGGAAAGATCTATCCGACGGTTTTCGAAGCCTTTCGCCATGCGACCTTTTCGGTGGTCTCCCTCCTGACCACGACGGGATTCGTCACGGCCGATTTCGAGGCGTGGCCGGCGCTCTCCCAACAGGTCCTGCTGCTTTGCATGTTCCTGGGCGGCATGGCCGGATCGACGGGCGGAGGAATCAAGATCCTGCGCGTCGTTCTCCTGGCCAAGCACTGCTACCTGGAGATCCTCCGCATCATCCATCCCCACGCCGTTACGGTGGTCAAGCTGGGGCGGACGCCGGTTCCCCAGACGGTCATGCGGAGCATCTGGGGGTTCTTCATGCTTTATGTCGGCATTTTCATCCTCGCCGCGATGGCCCTCGCGGCGCTGGGCATGGACGTGATGTCCTCGATCTCGGGAGCGGCGGCCTGTCTGGGCAACGTGGGGCCCGGCCTGGGCAGCATCGGGCCGATGGACAATTTTTCCGGCGTGCCCCCGGCGGGCAAGTGGATCCTGATCGCCTGCATGCTGCTGGGCCGGCTGGAGATCTACACGATCATCGTCTTGTTGATGCCCGGTTTCTGGCGGAAATAGGGGCGCGGCCAGGGACTTCCACCCTTTCTTCCGGTAAGCCTTTGCCTTGATCTCCCAGGATCCGCCGTTTCTTCCAAGGGCCGTACCTGAAATACAGCCAGTTCAAGAAGACGGCCAGGGCGCTGCTGGAAAGCATCGCCATCCAGATACCGTCCTGCTTCAATCCAATGGGACCGGCCAGGAAATAGGCGAGCGGAATGCGGATGACGAACATGGCGATGAACGACAGTCCCATCAGGGCCAGGGTGTCGCCTGCACTGCGCAAGACCCCCTGGATGGCGAAGATAACGGCGAAGCAGGGGAAAATGAAGGCCATCCACCGGTAATAATCGCGGACCGTGTCCAGCACGCGGGCCTTTTCCAGCGATTCCTTGAGGAAGATGGCCCCGATGTCGTGAGGGAAAATCAGCAGCACGACCGTGCAGGCAAACGCCACGAGCAGGCCGAACCAGACCGAGACGCGCAGGGTCTGGAAGACACGGTCCAGTTTCCTCGCGCCCAGATTGTGACCTGCGATCGTGGTCACCGCCATCCCGATGGACATGAAGGGGATGGTGGCCAGCATATCGATCTGCATGCCGATGCCGAAGGCGGCGGTCACCGCCGTGCCGTAACGGTTGACCAGGGAGATGATGATCACGCCAGCCAGGGAGACGACCATCATCTGCAGCGATGCGGGAACGCCGATGACGAAAACTTCTCGGATAATCCGCCAATCCAATCGGTAGTCCCAGTTTTGCATATTGACGTAGGGATTGAAGCGCAGAAGATAAAGATAGCCGATGACACAGGTCGACACGGCAGCCAGCGCCGTGCCCCACGCCGCCCCGGCCACACCGAGAGGGGGCAGGGGTCCGATGCCGCGAATGAACAGCGGAACGAACACGACGTTGAATACCGCCAGCAGGATGAGGATCTTCACGACGGTTGTAGCATCTCCCAAACCGCGAAGCATGCCGTTCATCCAGTTGATGAAAAACTGAAAGACCAGCGTCGCCATGATGATGGTCAGGTAGGACAGCGCCATGCCTTGAATCTCCCGCGGCGCATTGACCCAGTCCAGCAACTGACGCCGGAACAGGAGCGCGATCACGGAGATCAGCAGGCAAAACGTCATCGAGGCGATAAAGGAATTCGCCAGGATCTTTTTCAGCATCGCCGTGTCCCGGCGGCCGAATGCCTGTGCGATGAGAACATTGGTCGCCATCCCCAGGCCGATCAGAAACGCGGGCATGAGCATGACGATGGGCAGGGAGGCCGATATGGCGGCCACGGCCTGATGGCCCAGGAGTCGCCCCACCCAGATCATGTTGATGATCCCGTAAACGGACAGCAGCAGGTTGCCGAACATGATCGGCGTGCTGAAATTGATGACTTGCCTGCCAATGTGGCCTTCTGTGAAATCCTGCACGGCGGCCTTCAAAACGTCATGGGCGGGCTTCGCCCGCCTTCCTTAATCTTCAAGAATCGATCTTTATGCCCGACCGTCTCTCACCCCCTTTGCCAGCGGTGGAGGGGCGCCGATGCGCCATTGGGGGGTAACCTTCATCGATCACCGAACGCCCGAGCGGCATCGTCCGTGAATCCATAGTGGGCGGTGAATACAAATTTCGGATTTTTCAGGGCGGCCAGCTTCCGGATGGATGCTTCCTGCGTGGTCGAATCCATGTTGAAAAATTCATTAAATAAATCGGCTTTCCCGTTTTTCAGGCTCATCGTATCGCCGACAAATAGGTAGGCCCCGTCGACGACGTAGCTCATGGCGCCGGGGGTGTGGCCGGGCGTAGCAATGCCACGCACGCTCCGCCCGGAAACATCGACGGTTTGACCGTCGTCCAGCAGTGCGTAACGGGGGAGCTTCCGGTTATGGATGACGGCAAAACGGGGCGTTGTCCCGTTGATCATCTGCTCCTCGGCCTTCGAGAGGTAAATCGTGGCCCGGGGAAACAGCTCCAGCGCGGCCACATGATCGAAATCGGTGTGCGTCAAAAAGACGGCCGTCACCTGTGACGGGTCTATGGACAGGGTCTGCATCTCCTGCCGGACCCGCTCCAGGCTGTTGCCCGCATCGACGGCGATATATCCGTCCGCGCCCTTGATGAGGAAAAGATTGACGTAGGAATCCCGGACGGCATACACGCCGGCCGTGATCTCCCCGGTGGCCGACGGCGTCATCTTCCGCGTTTCCACGTTCATCTTGACGAGATACCCGCCCAGGGCCAGGATCACCAGGACCAGGACGATGCCGAATCCCGTCAAGAGTCTATTCGTCGTTTTCTTCATTGTCGCCCCCTCCCTTCGCAAGTGCCCGCTTATCCACGTTTCCCCGCTGTCTTTTCCCTGTCCCGATTCCGAGGCGGGAAACGCCCGTGTGCTCAGAGATCCCGCGTCCCGCCCGGCCGTCCCCCGGCCGTTTTTCCTATGCACCCTCGCCCCCCAAAAGGCAAGGGAAGATTTCACGGATATCTTGGCGATATGCAAAGCAATCATCGTTTTCCTCGCCTTTTGTCCATTCGTTAAGTATGATGCGTTGGATTGGCGCATCGGTCAATCCCGAGCGGGCACGAACCATGAACCGTAAGCCGACCCTCATCATTTTCACGGATCTCGACGGCACCCTGCTGAACGAAGCCGATTACGCGTGGACGGACGCAAATTCCGCCCTGACGGCAATCCGGGAGCACGGCATCCCGCTGATCTTCACGACGAGCAAAACGCGGCCGGAAGTCGAGCGCCTGCAGGCCGCGATGGACATCCGGGACCCCTTCATCTGCGAAAACGGCGCCGCCGTATTCTTCCCCGAGGGGTACCGCCGGTTTTCGATCCCTCATGCGGTCCTGCAGGGCCGTTATTGCGTCCTCTCCCGGGGCGTTCCGTATACCGAGATCCGCCGCTTCGTGGCCGAGGCCAGGGCGTGTTACGATATCCTTGGATTCGGGGATCTGTCGCCCCGGGAGATCGCCCGGCTGACCGGCTTGCCGCTGGCGGAGGCCCGCCTGGCCAAGGCCAGAGAGTTTTCCGAACCCCTGATCATCGAAAACCCGGAGCACGTTGCCGCCCTCAGGAAAATGGCCCGGACCCGTGGGTTCAGTCTCATCCGGGGCGGACGGTTCCACCACCTCTCGGGTGGCGGACAGGACAAGGGCCGCGCCGTCCGCCTGGCCACAAAGGTTTTTCGCAGAAACCTGGGCCGGACACCATTGACGATCGGCCTGGGCAACAGCGAAAACGACGCCCCCCTGCTCGACGCGGTTGACATTCCCGTGCTCATCCCCCACGCGGGAGGCGGCGGCATCGCCGGGGGCTTCCCGAACGCCAGACGCGCCAACCACCCGGGCAGCCGGGGATGGAACGAAGCGGTCCTCGCGCTGCTCGACGAGACGGGCGCGCTCCCCGTCCGAGGACGTAAACAGAACGCGGATCGGCGAAAATGAACACATTTTTTATTTGATAAAGAGACGCACTGAAGCTATCCTGCCCCGGAAAGTTCGATTCTCAGGGGAAACGCCGGGCGAGACGAACGCAGCCGATGTCCGATCCGCGTCATCCGCCAACGGGGCCTGGAATGCCATAGGCCCTTCAGGAGACACAGCATGACTTCGCAAAAACGCATCACGGGACGTTTCATTCTGGGGCTGTCGTTCCTGATCTTCCTGATTTCCGCGCTGTGCGTCGTCCCCACCGGCGACGCGCGGCAAACCGCTCCCAAGGAGGGCAAAGATGTCCAGGCCCCCGGCGCCCCGGTGGTTTTCGACAACCGCACCCTTTTTTCGATTCAGGCCAGGGTGTTTTCCCTTTCTCCCGAAGAGCGGGCGAAATTCGTCCAGGCCCGAGTCGCGAAGCTGGCCGATAATCATCAGCTCAATCTCGAAAAGATCTCGGTCACGAATGGGGAGACCTCCTCGGACGTTTCCGTCGACGATTTGGTGCTCATGACCGTGACGGACGCCGATGCCAAGGCCGCGGGCAAGAAAAGACTCGATCTCGCCCAGGAACACGCCGCGACGATCCAGGCCGCCATCGGGGAATACCGAAAAGACAGGAGCATGAAGTCGATCCTGACCGGCACGCTGTTTGCCGTTCTGTTCACGGCCCTTCTGTGCCTGTTCGTCTGCGCCTGGAAAAAACTCTTCGTCAAGGTGTATGCCGCTATCGAATCGTGGAAAGGGGTGCGCATTCCCACGATCAAATTCCAGAAGCTGGAGATTTTAAGCTCCCAGCAGCTCGGCAACATGCTGATCCGGGCAGCCAGGCTGATCTATTGGGTCATCCTGCTGTCGATCCTGTACTTCTATACGGGGTTCGTCCTGACGTTCTTTCCCTGGACGAAGGCGTATTCCGCGAAGATCCTGGGCTACATACTGACGCCGCTGTCAATCATCGCCAACGCCCTGGTGAATTTTCTGCCGAACCTGTTTTTCCTGACGATCATCGTCCTGATCCTGTACTACCTTCTGAAGCTCGCCAAATTCATCTTCTCGGCCGTGGAAAGGGGCGTCCTCGTCTTTCCCGGCTTCTATCCCGAGTGGGCCCAATCGACCTATGCGATCGTCCGATTCTTCCTGCTGGCATTCGGGGCGGTGGCCGCGTTTCCGTACCTTCCGGGTTCGGATGCGCCGGCCTTCAAGGGGGTCTCCATCTTTATCGGCCTCCTGGTGTCCCTGGGCTCCACGGCGGCCGTCGCCAACGTCGTGGCCGGCCTGATCATGACCTATATGCGGGCCTTTCGGATCGGCGACCGTGTCCGGATATCGGACGCCACGGGCGACGTGGTCGAAAAGACGCTGCTTGTGACGCGCCTGAGGACCATCAAGAACGAGGAGATCACCATCCCCAACGCCATGATTCTGGGCAGCCACATCGTGAATTACAGCTCGGCGGCGGGAACGACCGGCCTCATCCTGCACACCGGCGTAACGATCGGCTACGATGTGCCGTGGCGGAGAGTTCATGAATGTCTGACGGCCGCTGCCGCCAAGACGGTCCACATCCTGAAGGCGCCTCCCCCCTTCGTCTTCCAGACGAGCCTGGATGATTTCTATGTCAGTTACGAACTGAACGCCTACACGGACAAACCCGCCATGATGGCATCCATTTATTCGGAATTACACCAGAACATCCAGGACACCTTCAACGAGGCGGGCATCGAGATCATGTCGCCCCATTATGCCGCCCTGCGGGAAGGCAACCAGACGACCATCCCGGAGGCATATCTGCCGGAATCCTACACGCCGCCGGTCTTCAGATTTGTGGGGCCGGAGGGCAAGACCGGCGGGAATCCCTGATTGACCGTTTATTTCCGGAGGGCCACCCTGATGCAAAAATTCTCCTCAGCCATTCGCGACCACGTCCGTCAGAAGATCGAGGGGCTCCGACAGGCCGACATCGTCATCGGCATCCCCGCCTACCAGAGCGGACCCGCCATCGTCCATGTGATCCGGACCGTGGCCCAGGGCCTGAAGGACCATTACCCCGACGCCAGGGCGCTCCTCATGATCGCCGACGGGGGCTCCACCGACGACACGCGCGACCTGGCGCGTTCATACGACGTCAAGTCCTTCAACATCGAAAAGATCGTCACCATCTACCGGGGGCTGCCGGGAAAAGGCTCCGCATTGCGGGCCGTGTTCGAGGTGGCCGCCTTTCTCAAACCGAAGGCGATGGCCGTGTTCGATTCCGACCTGGCTTCCATCACCCCGAACTGGGTCCGGAACCTCCTGGAGCCGGTTTTCGGCGGTTACGACTTCGTCGTGCCGGACTATCAGCGCCACAAGCTCGACGGGACCATCACCAACACCATCGCATACAACCTGACGCGCGCCCTCTACGGCCAGCGGATCCGCCAGCCGATCGGGGGCGATTTCGGCATCTCCCTGCCGCTGGTTCGGGATTATCTGCAGCGCGAGGTCTGGGAAACGGATGTCGCCCGCTTCGGCATCGACATCTGGATGACCACCACGGCGATCGTCTCGGGATACCGGATCTGCCAGGCCAGGCTGGGGTCCAAAATCCACGGGGAAAAGGACCCGGCGGCCGATCTGGGGCCCATGTTCCGCCAGGTGGTGGGCACCATCTTTCAGCTTATGGAGGACTACGAACCCCACTGGCGCCAGGTGCAGGCCTCGACCAGCGTCCCCACGCTGGGCGACTATGTGGGAGAGGAGCCGCCGGCCCTGTCCATCGACCAGGAGAGCCTGGTCGACTATTTCCGGATCGGCTTCAGGAACTTCGGCGGGGTCTGGCACAAGATCCTGGAGCGTCGGGATCTCGACATCGTGAAGCATCTCGCCCGGCATGCCGACGCCGGCGACTTCACCGTGCCTGTCGAAACCTGGGTCCGCATCGTTTACCGCTACATGCGGGCCTTTCACACCACGCCCAGGCAACGGATGAAGCTCCTCGACACGCTGATCCCGCTATACTACGGACGAGTCGCATCGCTGGTGAATGAACTGCGGGACAAAGATGCGGCCGGTGCGGAGGAACACTTCGAACAGCAGGCCCGGATGTTCGAGTCCATGAAGGGGTACCTGCTCGACCTCTGGGAACAAACGGAAGGAGGGGAACCATGGCAGACTTCTACCAGCACGGCATGATCACCACGCTGCAAAGGCTCGGGAAGCGCCCGCTCGCGGAACTGGAAACCGACCTCCAGGCCGTCGCCCGCATGCGGAACATCGCCCTGCTGCTCCCCGCCCTCGTGTCGGAATTCGACACCCCGTCCATGCCCCGCATCATCGATGAGTTGAAAGGGGTCCGCTACCTGCGACGCCTGGTCCTGTCCCTCGACCGGGCCAACAGGCGACAGTTCTCCAAGGTCAAGAAGGCCCTGTCCGTCCTGCCCATGGAGGTCCGCGTCGTCTGGCATGATGGACCGCGGATGAAGGCACTCTACAAGGAATTGCGGACCTGCGACTTCTCCATCGACACTCCCGGAAAAGGACGGTCGGTCTGGATGACCTTGGGCTATCTGCTGGCCGACAAAAACCTCTACGCCATCGCCCTCCACGACACGGACATCGTCAACTACTCCCGGGAAATGCTCGCGCGCCTGATCTACCCCGTGGTGCACCCGGCGGTCGATTTTGAATTCAGCAAAGGGTATTACGCCCGGGTGACGGACCGGCTCTACGGGCGGGTGACCCGGCTCTACTACATCCCGCTGATCCGGACGTTGAAGCGGATCCTGGAGTACAACGCCTTTCTCGAATACCTGGGCAACTTCCGCTATGCGCTGTCCGGCGAGTTCGCCCTGGTCAGCAGCCTCGCCCGCGGCATCCGCATCTCGCCCACCTGGGGACTCGAAGTCTCGCTCTTGAGCGAAGTCTACCAGCGGGCGTCCCTCAACCGCATCTGTCAGGTGGAGATCTCCGAAACCTACGAGCACAAGCACCAGGAGATGGACCGGGGGAAACCCGACGCAGGGCTGGTGCGCATGGCCAAGGACATCGCCGAGGCCCTGATACGCGTCCTGAGTCAGGACGGCATCGTCATGAGCCAGGCCTTCTTCCGGACCCTCTACACGGCCTACATCGAGGAAGCCCGGGTGACCATCGAAAAGTACCACGCCCTGTCCCTGCTCAACGGCCTGTACTACGACCGCCATTCCGAAATCGAGGCGACGGAAATATTCGTCGTCGCTCTGCGGGAGGCAACCAAAGCCTTCGTCGCC
>JALNWL010000026.1 GCA_023230905.1 Syntrophales bacterium | reverse complement strand
GATCGGACGAAAACGGAGTTTCACGCCCTCCAGCGTGGCTTCGATCAGTCCCATCCCCCTTTCCAGGCCCCCCTTGGCGAACTGGACGATCAGGATGGCGTTCTTGGTGGTCAGCCCCAGCGTGGTGAGCAGGGCGATCTGAAAATAGACGTCGTTGGCCATGCCCCGCAGACTCGATGCGATGATGCCGCCGATCACCCCGAGGGGCAGAACCAGCAGAACGGCCATCGGAATCGTCCAGCTCTCATAGAGCGCCGCGAGGCACAGGAAGATCACGAAAATCGAAAAGGCATACAGCAGGGGCGCCTCGGAACCGGTCATCCGCTCCTGGTAGGACAGCCCCGTCCAGTCGAATCCGATCCCCTGGGGCAATTGGGCGACCGCTTCTTCCATGGCCTGCATGGCCTCTCCCGTGCTCCTCCCCGGCGCCGGTTCTCCCCAGATGTTGATGGACGGAAATCCGTTGAAACGGTTCAGCTGGGGCGATCCCGACGTCCAGCGGCCGGTGGCGAACGACGAAAAGGGAACCATCATGCCCGCCGTGTTGCGGACATGGATCCTTTCCAGGTCCCTGGGAAGCATGCGGTAGGGGGCGTCCGCCTGGATATACACCCGTTTCACCCGACCGCCCTGCATGAAGTCGTTGACGTAGGCGCTGCCGAAGGCCGCCGAGAGCGAGGTGTGGATGGCACTGATGGGCACCCCCAGGGCGCCCGCCTTTTCCCAGTCCACGTCGATGCGATATTCGGGCACGTCTTCCCGGCTGTTGGGACGGACCTTGGTCACGCGCGGGTCTTGGGCGATGATTCCCAAAAGCTGGTTTTGCGCATCCATCAGCGCCTGGTGGCCCAGCCCTCCCCGGTCCAGGAGCTGGAAATCGAACCCCTTGGACATCCCCAGTTCGGGAACGGCCGGCGGCGTGAAGGCATACACGATGGCGTTGCGGATATTCGCAAAGGCCATCGTTGCCCGGGACGCAATGGCCGGGGCTTTCATGTCGGGCTTGTCGCGGAGGTCCCAGTCCTTCAGCCTGACAAACACCATGCCGTTGTTTTGCGACCGTCCGGAAAAGCCGTAGCCGGTCAGCGCCATCACGGATTCCACGGTCTCGGCCTCATGCTTCTTGAAATAATCCTGGATGTTTCCGGAAACCTCCAGGGTCTGTTCCATCGTTGATCCGGTCGGCATCATCACCTGGGCCAGCAAGGTCCCCTGATCTTCGTCCGGGAGGTAGGCGGTGGGCATGCGCAGGATGAGGACCCCCATGACCACGACGATCATGAGAAAAACGGCCAGATAACGTTTTTTCCGAGAGAGGGAGTGGCCGACCATTCCCACATACCGGTCCCGAAGCCGGAAGAACATGCGATCGAACCACAGGAAAAACGGGCGCAGCACTGGGAGTGCATGTTCCGCCGGCTCATGCCCGGCCTTGACCGGTTTGAGAAGCCCGGCGCAGAGGACCGGTGTCAGGATCAGGGCGACGACCACCGACAGGAGCATGGAGGAGATGATCGTCACGGAAAACTGGCGATAGATAACGCCGGTAGAGCCGGGGAAGAAGATCATGGGACCGAAGACGGCGGACAGGACCAGTCCGATGCCGACGAGCGCGCTCGTGATCTGTTCCATGGATTTGGCCGTGGCTTCCTTGGGCGGGAGTCCTTCCTCGCTCATGATCCGTTCCACGTTTTCCACGACTACGATCGCGTCGTCCACCAGCAGGCCGATGGCCAGAACCATGGCGAACATCGTCAGCATGTTGACGGAAAATCCGAAGAACCAGAGAACGGCGAAAGTGCCCAGGAGGACGACCGGCACGGCGATCGTGGGAATCAGGGTGGCCCGCAGGTTCCCCAGGAACAGCCACATCACCAGAAAGACCAGGAAAATCGCGATAAAGAGAGTCTTGAACACCTCATCGATGGAGACCCTGATGAAGGGCGTGGAGTCCATGGGATACGTAACCCGGACCCCCGCCGGGAAGTACCGGCTCATCTCCGCCATCTTGGCCTTGACGTTATCGGCCGTCTCCAGGGCGTTGGCGCCGGCGGACTGACGGATGGCGATGCCCACGGATTCCTTGCCGTTGAACTGACCCTTGATGTCGTAGATTTCGGAGCCCAGTTCGGTGCGGCCCACATCGCGGATGCGCACGACGGACCCGTCCGGATGGTTGCGCAGGGGGATGTTGGCGAACTCCTCGGGCGTCGAAAGCATGTTCTGGACGACGATGGGGGCGTTCATGCGCTGGCCGGGAACCGCCGGCGCCCCGCCGAACTGACCGGCGGAAACCTCGACGTTGTAGGCTTTCAGCGACGTGATGACATCCATGACGGTCAGGCGGTAATCCGTCAGCTTGTCGGGATTGAGCCAGACGCGCATGGTATAGCCGCCGCCGAAAATCTGCACCTCGCCGACGCCCGGCACGCGCGCCAGGACGGATTCCAGCTTGGAGGTGACGTAGTCCGCCAGATCGATGTGATCCAGACGGCCGTCTTCGGAAACCAGGCTCACGATCATCAGGTAATTCCGCGTGGATTTGGCGACCGTGACCCCGCGATTCTGAACCACGTCGGGGAGGCTCGGCAGGGTGGACTGGACCTTGTTCTGCACCTTGGACCACGCGATGTCCACGTCCGTCCCCGGAGCGAAGGTCAACTCCAGGCGGGAGCCGCCCGCCGAGTCGCTGGACGCGGACATGTAGATCAGGTTGTCCAGGCCGGTCATCTTCTGTTCGATGGCCTGGGTGACGCTGTTTTCCACGGTTTCGGCCGACGCCCCGGGGTAGGAGGAATAAATCGCGATGGAAGGCGGTGCCATCTCCGGATACTGGGAGACGGGGAGGTTGTAAATCGCAATGCCGCCCACCGCCATGATGACGATGGCGATGACCCAGGCAAAAACCGGTCTATCCAGGAAGAATTTCGACAGCATCAGGGGCCTCCGTCACTTCGTTTCTACCGATGGGGCCGCATGCTGATCTTTCCCACCCGTATTCTTCCCGGTTTCAAAGGAAACGGCCTTGACCGGAACGCCCGGCCGCACCCGCTGCAGGCCCTCGACGATCACCCGGTCGCCCGTCGCCAGACCCGACGAAACGAACCAGGCGTCCCCGATGGCGCGGTCGAGCGTCAGAGGCCGCTGTTCCACGATTCCCTTGGCGTTGATGAGCAGCGCCAGCGGATTTCCCTTGGGATCGCGCGACACGGCCTGTTGGGGGATGAGGATGGCGTTTGGGTGAACGCCTTCCTCGATCATGGTCCGGACGAACATTCCCGGCAGCAGGATCCGCTTCGGATTGGGAAACTCCATGCGCAGGACGACCGATCCGGTCGTCGAATCGACCGTGATGTCCTGAAATTGGAGGGTGCCTTTCCAGGGATACTCGGTGCCGTCCTCCATCAGGAGCCGGACCTGCCGGCGGCTGTCCGGGGTTAGGTTCAGACGGCCCTGCTGCAGTTGGCGGTGGAGGCGAAGGATGTCGGCGGTGGATTGGGTGACGTCCACATACATGGGATCCAGCTGCTGAATGGTGGCCAGTGCCAAAGGCTGATGTGCCGTCACCAGGGCGCCCGGGGTAATGCTGGACCTTCCGATGCGGCCCGAGATGGGCGCCGTGATGGTGCAATGCGCCAGATTGATGCGGGCCGCCTCGAGCGTGGCCTTACCGTACTGGATGTCGGCCTGCGTCTGTTTCAATGCCGCCGCCGCGTCGTCGTAATCCTGCTGGCTGACGGCCTTCTCGGCGAGCAATTCCCGCAAGCGGCCGGCCCGCAACTGAATGGCCGAGAGATTGGCCTCGGACCTGGCCAGCGCGGCTTTTGCATTGTTGAGCGCTGCCTGGTAGAGGGAGGGGTCGATTTGAAAGAGCGCTTGGCCGGTGCGGACATCGGCGCCCTCCGTAAACAGGCGCTTCTGGATAATGCCGCCCACTTGTGGACGCACCTCCGCAACGAGTTGGGCGGACGTCCGACCGGGCAACTCGGTCGTGGTCACCACCGGTCGGGTCTGTACGGTGATATAGGCGACCTCGGGCATCGGAGGCGGTCCGCCCGCGTCCTGCCGTCCGCACCCCCCCGCGACCAAGCTTACGGCGAGAACGCCCGCAACGGCCAGCCGTTTGACCCTGTCATGGATTTGCATGCAACACCTCTGATATTTCAAATTTACGGATCAACCCGGCCCGTATCCCGGGCTTGTTCGCACGACCCCGTTCTAAACGTCCGCACCGATCGACATGAATGAATGCACCGTCCCCGCCGGACGCGAAACCAGGCGCTGCCGCGCCTGTTTGTCACCGTCGGATGGCGTCCCAGCAGGCCTCCGTGGTCCGCTCGACCAGGGCATCGTCCAGGGTGATAAAGCCGAAAATATGATCCCGCATCAGGAACATCAGGGGCCCCGTGGCCAGGGAAAAGACGATCGGCAACGGGAAGTCCTTCAGAATCTGTTTCGCGATGCCCTCCGAAAAGATGTCGATCAGCAGATTGTGCTTGCCGGGTTTGCCCAGCAGGTTGTCCCTGCGCATCGTATCGCCGTAGGGAGAGTTGTAGAACTGCTCCATGAAGCGAAAATGAAGCGGATTCGCGACAAAATATTTGATGGAGGCCCTCTGGAGGGCGAGAAACCGCTCCCGGACGGGCCGCCCGTCGGACGATTCCTCCACAATCGTCGCCCGCATCGTTTCTTCCAGCGCTTGATAGATCGCGGCGATCAGGTCGTCCTTGCTGGAAAAATAGCGATAGATCGTTCCGGCCGCCACCCCCGCTTTCTCCGCGATCTCGGACATCGGAGCGCCGTGGAACCCCTTCGCCGCGATGAGTTCCAAGGCGGCCTGGAGGATGTCGCCGCGCTTGTCCGATTTTTTCATGGCAGCCCTCTTTGCGTAATGAATGAACGTTCATTCAAAACAGGCTTACCCATACCGGTCCGTCAGGATCTTGTCAAGACTTTTTTGGATTCGCCGGGCCGGCACGACTTTGCCCCGGGGACGATCAGGGGTGTGACGCCCCGGCGAAATCCAGGAGGAGCGGTATGAAGGTCGTCAGGTCCTCGACGATGCCGTAGTGGGCCACCTGGAAGATCGCCGCGCGCGGATCGGTGTTGATGGCGACGATGCAGCGTGAACCCCTCATCCCCGTGACGTGCTGGATCGTTCCGGATATGCCGCAGGCGAGGTAGAGCTTGGGGGCGACGGTCTTTCCCGTGACGCCGACCTGATGGGGATAGGGGAGCCATCCCGCGTCGCAGACGAGGCGCGAGGCGCCCACGGCCCCCTTCGGGAAGATCGCCGCCAAGCGGCGGATGAGCGCCAGGTTTTCTTCCCGGCCGATGCCCTTGCCCGCCGCGACGACGACCTCCGCCGCGTTCAGGTCGAGGTCCGTCTCCGGGGCGGGGATCCGTCCGAGGGGGCGGGTCCGCACGAGGGCGCAGTCACAGGGAACGACCGTCACGGGAACGTCCGCCGATACCTGAGGTTGCCCTGGCGGTGTGTCGCCCCCCCCCGCCGGATCCTTCCCTCCGGGCGTTTCCGGCTTCAGGACGAAGGCTTCAGGAGCCGCCGCTTCTCTCGGCGTGGCCCCCCCCTTGTCCGGCGGTTCCGCCGCCGCGGTCACCCCGGGCAGGAGCGTCAGCACACAGGCGTCCGCCGTCGGCGCCACGTCCATCTTCAGTTTTCCCTTGCACAGGGAGCGGGTAAAGACGACACCCGCTTCCTCCTGGCGACACCCCTCGACCGCCGTGATGCAGGCCGCCTTGAGCCGGACGGCCAGGGCCGGGGCGTAGTCGGCGCCCGTCGCGGTGTGGGGCAGGCAGACAAAGGCGGCCGGCATCGCCTCCAGGACCGGCGCGAGGACGTCCAGCCACGCCTCCGCGCCGTAGGCCGCAAGCGCCGGCCCGACCAACGCCGTCACCGGCAGGCCCGTCGCGGCGGCCAGGGCGTCCGCCGCGCCGCCGCCGGGTGGCTGCAACGCGAGGATCCGGACCTTGAGGCCGCTCAACGTCGCGAGCTGGCGGGCGAAGGCGACGGCCTCGTCCGTGACCGGCGTCTTCCGGCCGCCCGAAATTTCCGCGATGACGCAGATCGTTCGTTCCATCAGAGCAGCGCCTTCTCCTCGAGTAGTGCCAGCAGCCGCCTCGCCTTGTCCTCCGGAGAGCCTTCCAGGAAAAGGCCCATCCGTGACGGCGGCGGCTCATACACGCCCGTGACGCGCTCCCGTTCGGTCCCGGCGTCGCCGGGTGTCGTGGACGGAGCCGTGATCAGGGGCTGTTTCCGGGCGCGCAGGACATGGGAAAGGGCCGGATAGCGGGGCCGGTTGATCCCCGACTGGACGGCGATCAGTGCCGGCAGACCGAGAACCAGGGCCTCGCGGACCCCGCCTTCGAGTTCGCGTTCGACGTAAAGCGTTCGGTACGGGCCGTCCGCGGCGGGCGCGGATTCCGGGGGCTGGGCCCGCCGCTCCGCCGAACCCGATGCGTCCGGCCCGTCCGGCAGCGGCGGATACGCGTCGATCGCCCGCCCGGACAGGTCCATCCGCATGACGGCCGTCGCCCAGGGACGCCCCAGGAGCACCGCGAGCATCGGCCCCACCTGCGCGTCCATCACGTCCTCCGACATCGCCCCCGTCAGGATCAGGTCGTAGTTCCGGGGCCCGGCCCAGGCGGCGAGCGCGGAGGAGACGGCCCGGGGGCCGAGATACCCCTCGGATTCCGTCACCAGATGAATCCCCTTGTCCGCGCCCATTTCGAGGGCGCGCGTGAGGACGGCGGCGGCGCGCTCCGGCCCCACGGAGATCGCGTCGATCGTCGTATCCGGAACTCGCTCACGGATCCGCAGGGCCTCCTCGACGGCGAACGCGTCGAAGGCGTTCATCCGCCAGACCGGCGCTGCCTCCGGCGCAAACCACCGCCCCGACACATCCGGCCGGACCGGCGCCTCCCCGTCGAGCACCTGTTTGACGCACACCAGGATCTTCATGTTGTTACGAGAGATAGATCTTCATTCATGCTCACGACGGGCTTCTATGTGCCTGAAGTCATTTCCCCGATAACGTTCACCGTTTCCACACTGGCCGTGCAGACCCGCCGCAGGAGATCGATGACCTTCTCCTTATGATCGGGAAAGCGGTAAGTGTTGAACTGATCTCGGATCGTCGGATCTTTGGGCTTGCGCTCCTTATGGTATTCAAGAACCCACTCGATTGCGGAACGGTTGCCAAGCCGATATGCCCAGGCGGCGGGCGGAACGCCTTTCAAGGTCGTCGCACTGTCCAGTTGAATGGCGCCTTTCGTTGGATCTGCCTTGAGAATCGCTTTGGCGGCGAGTGGTGGCTTGCCGGGCGCCGGTGCTTTGTCGATCCGTTTCAAAGGGAAAGGAGCCGCCTGTTCGTACCCCAGGTGAAGCGCCATAAGTCTCTCGCCCCAGACCGCCCATTTGCTGAATCCTTCGTAAAAGGGGATGCGGGGGAATTCCCGTTTGAGGTTGAGCCGGTACTTTTCGCGATAGGCGGGATCGTGGAGAACGGCGTAGACATAGTGGAAGATGTCGAGGCGGGTGATCGCCTTATCATTGTAATGGCTTTGGAACTGCTTCAATGCCCAGTCGGTGATGTTGTCTCTGCGTACGCCCTCCCTGTCGTAAAAGTACAGGGGCAGGCATTGGGTTTTCTCGAGAACGTCAAAAGATGGTACGCAATTGGAAGCCAGACATTGAAAAGACTTGGATGACGATAAACCTGAGAAACAAATGACCATATTGTCATCGTCATTTGCAATCTTAAATATTTCATTCTGTAGATAAATTCTGTGAACGATGATTTTATCAAAATAGAGACGCTTCTTGACGAATGGCCGATACAGCGACGACTTGAAGAATTTTTCATCAAATTTCAGCTCTGATCCCTTCATCAAATGGGCCTCCAATTCCGACGTCCATTTGATCGTCCTATCCACAAAATCGTTAACAGGAGTCTGTCTGTCCGATTCCTTCCATCTTTTTTTCTCGCTTTCAAACAGATGGTAAAAAAAGTTGATTTTTTCGCCTAAATGAGAATCTTTAAAATCATACACCCATTCATCTCTTGCCGTGACAACTCCATTGGAAAATTGCTTAAATATCGATTTTTCATCTTTTTTCCCTTTGGAAAACTTCACTTCCTTTGACGCCACCGGCAACAGGCCATCCCAATCATTCACCGACAGGTTTATCCAGTTGTGCTGCTTATCGGGTTGGATGTGGTCGAAAGGCAGATCCCCGAACTCGGCTGTGGCCAGGAAGTGCAGTTTTTCCTTGGCGGTCTCCATCTCCGGTCGGCGGGTGTAGAAGATCCGGCAGGGGTGTTTCTTTGCTTTTCCGTTTCGCACGAAAAAAGAGATCGCGACGCCCGTCTGGATCGCAAAGACGTTGTGCTTCGGTCCAGAAAGCTTCGGATTTTGCCGTACGTCGCCGCCGAGATCGACGATATAGATGTCGCTGAATTCATCGGCTACTACCTTGCGGAAGCCATCATAGGTCCGGGCGTCGATCAGGGAACGGTTGGTGATGAACGCGAGAACGCCGTTTTTGTCCAGCCGGTCGCTCGCCCAGCGGATAAAGCGGGCGTACATATCGTAGAGCTTGGTCTTCTGGGCGGTGCTCTCCGCGATGTAGGTCTTGCGGATGCGGTCGTCGACGCCGGGATAGGGCCTGTTTTTGTTGTTCTCGTTTTCATTGAGCTGGTTGGCGTTATACGGCGGATTTCCGATGATGACGGAGATCTTCTTTTTGTTCTGGCGTTTGATCCGTTCCAGGTTTTCGGGGGAGAAACCACCGAAATCAAGGCTTCCCGCCTCCGTGTATTTTTTCCCGACGGAAAACCCAAGGTTGTCCAGCGTATCCACGAAGCAGATGTTCTTGAACTCCGCGTACCGCCCCGTCTTCTGGCTGTAGGTGTACTCGATGTTCAGGTTGGCGATGTAGTAGGGGAGAATGGCCACTTCATTGCAATGGATTTCATTTTCGTATTTGAAGGGAAGCCGGTTCTTCGGCAGGTGCTCGATGATCTCGGTGATGAAGGTGCCGGTTCCCGTGGCCGGATCGAGGATCTCCACATCCTTGTCCCCCAAGAGCCGCCCGAAATTTTGGTGGACCAGGTGCTCGGCGGACTCCACCATGAACCGGACGATCTCGTTGGGGGTGTAGATGATCCCCAGACGGTCCGCCGCCGCCGGATTGTAGGCCCGGTAAAAGTTTTCGTAAACGACCTTGAGAAAACGTTGTTTTTCGTGATGGTCGGCGATCCCGGAAGCAGCGGCCTTGATGATCCGGATATAGGGGTCGATCTTGCCCAGGATGCCCCTGCGAACGGTGCCGGTAAAGAAGGTTTCGATCACCTCCATCAGGGAGCGGGCGATGTTGTTTTCCCGGTGGAACTGGGATTCGTTGAAGATGGTGATGAAAATGTCCTCCGTCAGGATGTGCTGGATGATCATCTCCCGGACGTCGGCCATGACGATGTGGGGGTTGATGGACTCCCGGCAGAGCTCCAGAAAATCTCCTCGCGCCCTGGTGAAGGCGGCGTTTTTGGTTGCCTGCTCTTCGATGAGTTCGCGCAGTTTGACGATCAGATCGGGAAGATCCTCCTTGAACCTTTCAATCGCCTCCCGGAAGGTTCGGACCTCTTTGGGTTCGTAATTGACGAAGGTCGTCAGCAGGTGGTGAAGGGCATCGTGATCGCTGAAGGTTGCGCGCTGCAATTCTTGCCCATTTTGGATGAGAACGGCGGTTTGGCTGTCTTCAAAAAGGATGTTGCTGGTAGGATAACCTTTGGCGAGTTTCTTCCTGATTTCCTCGTCGAGTGAATCGAAGGTGTCTTTGCTCTCCCAATATCCCCAGTCCTGTCTCAGGGCGTCCTTCAGCGTGCCATCGGGACGCACCGGGGATCCCTGGGCGGGTCTGAATTCCAACTCCTGGATCAACTCGATCTTCTTGTCCGCGCAGTACTGTTCGAGAAGTTTCTGGAAGGCGGGACGAATAGCGGTTTCATTCCGGGAGCCGCCGTACTGAAGGATATCCTGGACCTTATGGTGATATTCCTGAATGAGCTTGAGAGACATCTTTCAGGGTTCCCTCCATCAGTAGTGGTAACGGGCCTGCAGGAAATCGATGCGGTCGTCGCCGACCAGATAAACGATGCGGTGTTCCTGGGTCAGGCGACGGGACCACATGTCGGCGGCGAGATATTTCAGCGGTTCGGGTTTGCCGATCCCGGTGAAGGGATCGCGCAGGATCGCCTCGACGAGGGTCAAGGCCCGCAGGGCGACCCTTCGCTCCGTTTCCACCCAGTAGCGCAGGTCTTCGAGAAACTCCGGCTGAAAAACGGCCTCCCGTCCGACCCGCGCGTCCGGTCCCACCTTATGCCTTGTCCCCAAGGCCGATCCCCTTTTTCAACGCATCCACGGACTGCGGTTTTTCCGTCTTTTCCTGAGCCCGCGCCAGGGCCTGGAGGAGACGCCGGGCATTCTTCGGCGAGCGGAGCAGATGGGCCGTCTCGGTGAGGCTCGACAGTTCGTCGGCGGCCACCACCGCGACATCTTCTCCGCGGCGGCGCCGAATGATGACCACTTCGCGGTTCTCCGTCACCTCGTCGAACAATTTTGCCAGGTTGGCGCGGGCCTGGGTATACGTGGTCTGAATGGGCATGGGTCGTTTCCCCCCTTCTTTATGTACCGGGAGACTGTACAGGATATGTCCCCGGACGTCAAGCCCGTTCCGCTCGGTCCCTTCCACCCGGGAGGGGCATTCAAAAGCGGCGAAGCGGGGCGACACGCGCCGTCCCCCCGTTCGAAACCCGAACAATCCGGGGTTTACATCATCCCGTATTTTTTGAGCTTCAGGTGCAGGGTCCGCCGGGTAATGCCAAGGCGGCGGGCGGCCTCGCTCTTGTTGCCGCCGGCGGCCTCCAGGGTCCGCAGGATCGTGTCGCGCTCGACGGCCTCCAGGGAGGTGTCCTCCGTCCCGGCGGACCCGCCCGCGGCAACCCCGGCGCCGGCGTCGCCCTCCGGGATCAGGAGCGGAACGTCCGCGACGTCGAGGTACGGCGTGCGCGCCAGGACGACGGCCCGCTCGACCGCGTTCATCAGTTCCCGGACGTTCCCCGGCCAGGCGTACTTCAGGAGGCGGTCCATCGCCTGCGGCGTGAAGCCTTTGATCTCCTTGCGGTTCTTCTGAGCGAAGTCCTCGCGGAACCGTTCGGCCAGAAGCGGGATGTCCTCGCGCCGTTCGGACAGCGGCGGGACATGCAGGGCGATGACGTTCAGGCGGTAGAAGAGGTCCTCCCGGAAGCGGCCGGCCGCGATTTCCTGTTGCAGGTCGCGGTTCGTCGCGGCGATCAGGCGGACGTCGACCTTGATCACCTCCTCCCCGCCGACCCGGGTGATCTCCCGCTCCTGGAGGACGCGCAGGAGCTTGACCTGCATCCCCAGGGACATCTCGCTCACCTCGTCCAGGAAGAGCGTCCCGCCGTCGGCCTGGCGGACCCGCCCCTCGCGCCGCCGGTCGGCCCCGGTGAAGGACCCCTTCTCGTGGCCGAAAAGCTCCGATTCCAGGAGGGTTTCCGTCAGGGCGGCGCAGTTGATCTTCACGAACGGGCCGTCCCGGCGGGGGCTGTTGGCGTGGATGAGGCCGGCGACCATCTCCTTGCCCGTTCCCGAGTCGCCGGTGACGAGGACCGTCGCCTCCGCCGGCGCCACCTGGGTGAGCGTATCCAAAAGCCGCGTCATGGCCGCCGAACGGCCGATGAAGTTCTTGAGATCGAACCGGACGCCCAGGGTCTCCCTGAGCAGGCGGTTTTCCTCCTTCAGGCGGGTGTGTTCCACGGCCCGGGTCAGGATCAGCCGCAGCTTGTCGAAATCGAGCGGCTTCGTCAGGTAGTCGTAGGCGCCCTTCTTCAGGGCCTCGACCGCGGTCTCCACGGAGGCGAAGGCGGTCATGAGGAGGATCGGGATGGCGGGGTTGTACGCCTTGATTTCCTCCAGGGCCTCGATCCCCGAGACCCGGAGCATCCGGATGTCCATGAGGACGAGATCGAAGGGGCGCTCCCGGACGAGGCGGATCGCCGTATCACCGTCATCCGCCTCCGCGATGTCATATCCCCAGCCGCCGACCAGGGTCCGGAGCATCGTCCGGTGGGCGAGGTCGTCGTCAACGATCAGAATGGCGTTTTTTGCCTGCATTTTTTCTCCCTTATATTATTGCCATGGCGGCGCCGCCGGGGCATGAGGATTTCCTGCGTCGTCAGCAAGGCCCGCGTGGCGCGGTTTCGGGTCCGGTTCCCGCTGCACGGATCGATGCGGGTCCTCGGGGCGTCAGGTTCCGGCCGGCAGGGTCACCGTGACCGTCGTCCCCCGTCCGGGCTCGCTCGCGAGGCGGATCTCGCCGCCGTGGGCCTCGACGATCTTGTGGGCGATGGCGAGTCCCAGCCCCGTGCCCGAGGGTTTGGTCGTGTAATAGGGGTCGAAGACGCGCCCCATGTCCTCTTTTTTGATGCCCGCGCCCGTATCCGCAACGGTGATCCGGACGCGCTCCCCGTCGCGTGCGAGCGTGACGGACAGCGTCCCGCCGCCCTCCATCGCCGCCAAGGCGTTTAGAAAGAGGTTCAGGAGGACCTGCTTCAGCCGGTCTCCGTCCACGCGGATTTCCGGCAGATCGGCCGGTTCCGTCCGGAGGGCGACACCGGAGGCACGGGCCCGCTCCGCGACGAGGTCCAGGGCCTGGCGGACGAGGGCGGCCAGGTCCGTGGGCGTCCTGTCGAGCTGGGGCGGGCGGGCGAATTCCAGAAGCTGCCCGATCACCCGATTGAGCCGCTCCGCCTCCTGGATCATGATGGTGGCGATCTTTCCATCTTCCGGATCGGCGCCGTGCCGGTCGCGGAAATACGTGGCGAAACCCTTCAACGAACTCAAGGGATTACGGATCTCATGGGCGACGCCGGCGGCCAGGCTCCCCACTGAGGCCAGGCGCTGGCTCCGGGCGACCTCCTGCTTCAGGCGGCGGAGCTCCGTCATGTCGCGGAAGAGGGCAATCTTCCCCGCAGCGCCTCCCGCCTCGTCGAGGAGGACCGTGGCGACGCACTCGAGGGGCGCGATCCGATCGTTGCCGACGGGGCAGTCGATCTCCCGCGTCAGGATACGCCGGTCTTCCCGCATCCGGTCGAAAATATCCAGGCAGGCGGAAGGAAGAATCTCCGCCGCCGGCCGCCCGAGGACGGCGGGAACCTCCCGCTCCAGGATCGCCGCCGCCGTTGTGTTGAAGGCGGTGATCAGACCCTGTGCGTCGATGGCGACGAGCCCCATCGGCATATGGGTGACGAGGTGATCGGAAAAGGCCTGAACCCGGCTGAGAGAAGCCCGAGTCGTCCGGAACCCCTGGGCCAGCATCAAGGAAACGATCCCCGCGAAACCGATGAGGAGAAGGATGATGGCCATGAGCGCGGTGTGCCAGGCATCCTCGCGGCGGGCGGCCTCGATGGGACTCATGTCCAGGCCCACGAAGATGATCAGGTCCCGGCCGGCCGGGTCCTGGGCGGGTTGCGATGGGGAAACGGCCCTGTCGGGCGGTTGACGGTCCGGCGGTGGGGGAAACGGCGGACGGACGGAGAAAAGGCCGTTCCCGAGAGGCGGGGGCGTGCCGGGTATGGGGGCGAAACGGCGATAGACTTCGAAGGTGTCCGCCCCCTCGGGGTGCGGCACCTGGCGCCACTGTTCGGCCGTCAGCGTTGCACCACGCGCGAGGTCCAGGTCCAGGCCGTACGTTTCTCCGATCAGCGACGGATCGCTGCACGCCAGGATGCGCCCGTCCGCGTTCGTCACAATGAGGTGGTCGATGTCGACCTGCTGGGCCGTTTCGATGAGCAGCTTCTGGAGCTCGAAGAACCCCCAGCGCATCCCCATGCCCGTCCGGGTGCCGGCCTCGAAGGCGCGGATCAGGGCCGCCCCCTTGTCGACGAGGAGCCGCGTCGTGTGCGCCTTCTGCGTGTTGATCGCGTCCAGCGTCATGAAGGCAAAGATGGGCAGGAGAATCACGAGTGCCCCGAGGATGATCCAGGGGGAAAGATTCAGCCAGAATCCGGAGTTCTTTTCCTTGCTCACGGCCTCCTCATAAGGGTGTGGATACAATGTAAGCAGACGGATACCACAACCGGCTACTTATGATCCAGTATTTTCTCTTCCGCGGGGTCCACCATGCGGTCGGGCCGGCATGCGAGGGCGTAATATGCATTCATATCGTAGGGTTGACATCGTCCGACCTCTGGTGGCACGATGCTTGCTCTTCCCTAAAGTCAAAAGTAAAAAACATGAAAAGGAGCATCGAACCATGAAGAAGCTAACCATCGCCATGACCACCCTGCTCTTGGTCACCCTCCTGGCCACAACGGCATTTGCCTGGGGCCGGGGCTGGGGAAGGGGTCCGGGGGCCGCCTACTGCAACGGACCCGAAGACCGGGCCTTCTCCCAGTTGAACCTGACCGCGGAGCAGACCGCCAAGATCAAGGCCCTTCGGGAGGTCCACCTGAAGGACGTGACGCCGCTCCGGGAAAAGGTGTTCAGCAAACGCAACGAACTCCGGATTCTCTGGCTCAAGGACAACCCCGACGAGGCCAAGATCCTGGCCGTGCAGAAAGAGATGCGCGCCCTGAGGGACCAGTTGGCGGACAAACGGACGTCCCACCGGCTCGCCGCCTTCAAGGTCCTGACACCGGAGCAGCAGCAGAAGATGCAGGCCTTCCGCTCCGGTAGCGGAAAAGGCCGGGGGGCCGGTTTCGGCTGGTCTCCCCGTGGCGGAGCCGGCCCCGGGCCGGGCTTCGGAAGAGGCAACTGGTAAGCCCACCCTCCTGTCGACCGGGGGCGTGATGCCCCCGGTTTTTTTTGACCCGTTGCCTATCGGTCCGTTGCTGGCGCACGCGGTAGCGACGGACCGAGGGCTTTTTCCCATTTCGGGCTTCGGTGTCGACCCGTCAACCCAATCCCCATTTCCGATTGACATCCGGGACCCGCTTCTCTATAGTTCGGTTCTCCGCAGAGGGCTCACGCGGATGCCGGGATAACATCCAGTTCCCGGAATTCTTCACACCTCCCCCCCTGTAAAGGATAACGGACAGATGGAACAAAGAACGGAACGATCGTGGCATCACCTGCCTGCGGAGGGGGCGCTCGCCTTTTTCGAAAGCCGCCCGGATCTAGGGATCGAGGCGTCCGACGTCGAACGCCGGCGCGAACGGTTCGGCTTCAACGTCATCACCGCAAAAGAGGGGCAAGGTCCGTTCCTCCGGTTCCTCCTGCAGTTCCACCAGCCCCTAATCTACATCCTTCTGGCCGCCGCCGCAATTACGGCCTTCCTCCGGGAGTGGGTCGATTCGGGGGTGATCTTCGGCGTCGTGATCGTGAATGCCGTGATCGGCTTTCTCCAGGAAGCGAAGGCCGTCAAGGCGATCGAGGCCCTGGCCAGGACCATGGTGACCGAGGCCACCGTCATCCGTTCCGGAGAAAAGCGGCGGATTCCGTCGACGGAACTGCTCCCCGGCGACATTGTTCTATTGCAATCGGGCGACAAGGTCCCCGCGGACCTGCGGCTGATTTCGGTGCGGAACCTCCGGGTGGATGAGTCGGCGCTGACCGGGGAGTCCGTGCCGGTGGAGAAGTCCGTCTCCCCCCTGCCCGAGGAGACGGTCCTCGCGGATCGAACCAACATGGCCTACAGTTCGGCGCTCGTGGCCTACGGCCAAGCCGTGGGCGTCGTGGTGGCCACCGGCGACCGGACGGAGGTCGGACGCATCTCCGAACTCATCTCCTCCACCGTGGAGCTGGAGACGCCACTGATTCGAAAGATCGCGGTGTTCAGCAAGGTGCTGCTTTACGTGATCCTGTTCCTCGCCGCGGTGACCTTCGGGGTCGGTGTCTGGCAAGGTCAGACCGCCTTCGACATGTTCATGGCCGCCGTCGCCCTCGCCGTGGGCGCCATTCCCGAAGGACTGCCCGCCGCCATGACGATCACGCTGGCCATCGGCGTCGCGCGCATGGCGCGCCGCCGCGCGATCATCCGGAAGCTTCCCGCGGTCGAAACGCTGGGCAGCACCACCGTGATCTGTTCGGACAAGACGGGAACGCTCACCGAAAACCAGATGACCGTACAGATGATCCTCGCGGGCGGTGAACGATTCGAGGTCTCCGGCGCGGGCTACGCGCCGGCCGGTGAGATCCTGCGTCGGGGCGAGCCGGTGGGAAACCCGGTTCCCCCGGCCCTGACGGAATGCCTGCGATGCGGATGGCTCTGCAACGACAGTCTTTTGAGGGAGGAGGACGGACGCTGGACGGTGCAGGGCGACCCCACCGAAGGCGCCTTGCTGGCCGCCGCCGCCAAGGGAGGCCTCACGGGGAAGGCCGCCGGGTCATGGCCCCGCCTCGACGCGATCCCCTTCGAGTCCCAGCACCAGTACATGGCCACGCTCCACGCCGCCCCGGAGGCGGGCCGGCCCGTCGTGTACCTGAAGGGATCGGTGGAGGCCGTCCTGGAGCGGTGCGGGACGGCCCTGACCGCCGACGGCTCGCCCGGGGCACTGGACGCCGCCTCCGTCTTGAGGGCTGTGGAAAAGATGGCGGCCCGCGGGCTGCGCGTCCTCGCCTTTGCCCGGGGAGGGCGGACAGAGGGCGCCCGGAGCCTCGACCACCCGGACGTGGCTTCGGGGATGACGTTCCTGGGGCTCCAGGGGATGATCGACCCGCCGCGGGTTGAGGCGGTCGAGGCGGTGAGGAACTGCCACAGCGCCGGCATTCACGTGAAGATGATCACCGGGGATCACGCCCTCACGGCCTCGTCCATCGCCCGGCAGATCGGGCTGCGTAATGCCGGGAAGGTCCTGACCGGCAAAGACTTGGCGAATATTTCCGACGAGGAACTGGTCGACGTTGTGGAAGGTGTTTCGGTCTACGCCCGGGTCGCCCCGGAGCAGAAGCTCCGTCTCGTCCAGGCGCTTCAGACCCGAGGCAACATCGTGGCCATGACCGGGGATGGGGTGAACGATGCCCCGGCGCTGAAACGGGCGGACATCGGCGTGGCCATGGGCGTCACCGGCACCGACGTCGCCAAGGAGGCGGCCGACATGGTCCTGACCGACGACAATTTCGCCTCGATCGAGGCCGCGGTGGAGGAAGGGCGGGGCACCTTCGACAACCTGACCAAGTTTCTCGTCTGGACGCTGCCCACGAACATCGGGGAAGGTCTGGTGATCCTGGCCGCGATCTTTCTGGGCGTCACGCTGCCCATCCTCCCCGTGCAGATCCTTTGGATCAACATGACGACGGCCGTCCTGCTCGGGCTCATGCTGGTCTTCGAACCCAAGGAACCGGACATTATGGTCCGGCCGCCGCGGCACCCCAAGGAGCCGATCCTGACCCGCGTCCTTATCTGGCGTCTGATCATCGTGGGCATCCTGCTTTTGCTCGGGTCCTTCGGGCTCTTCGCTTGGGAGCTTCGGACCGGGGTGGGGATCGCCGAGGCGCGAACCGTGGCGGTCAATGTCTTCGTGATGGTCGAACTGTTCTACCTGTTCAACTGCCGTTCCCTGACGAAATCCGTCTTCGAGGTGGGCTTTTTCTCCAATCTCTGGGTGTTCGGCGGGGTCGCGATCATGGTCGTTCTGCAGCTTTTGTTCACCTACCTGCCCGCCATGAACATGATGTTTCACAGCCACCCCATCGGACTCGATTCCTGGCTGCGGATCCTCGGGGTGGCGACCGTCGCCCTGCTCGTGGTCGGCACGGAGAAGTGGTTCGTCCGCAGGCGGATGGCCGGGGCCGCAGGGCGGTAGATCCGAGAGGGCCGGTCAGGAAAGCAGGAGCCGGCGGTCCTGAGAGCGGGACTCCCCGAGACTGGAAACCGTAATGGCCGGCTCGCCCAGGACGGGGCATTTCGCCTCGCAGATTCCGCATCCGATGCAGAGTTCGAGGTCGACGCGGGGCTGTTTGACGCGGAGCGTCTGCCCGTCCCGGGTCTTGACCGCCGCGGTTTCGAACCAGATCGCCTTCTTCGGCGTCGGGCAGACCTCTTCGCAGACGATGCAGGACCGGGCGTGCGCGTAGGGAAGGCAGCGCCCCGGGTCGATCATGGCCAAGCCGATCCGGACCTCGGCCTTCTCCGCAAGGGAGAGCCTCCGGATGGCGCCCGTCGGGCAGACCTGGCCGCAGAGGGTGCAGCGGTATTCGCAATACCCGATCCGGGGCACCAGCATGGGCGACCAGATCCCCTCAATGCCGGCTTCCAAGAGCGTCGGCTGGAGTCCGTTTGTCAGACAGACCTTCATGCACTCGCCGCACTTGACGCACCGCCTAAGGAATTCCTTCTCTTCGAGGGCGCCCGGCGGCCGGATGAGCTTCGGTTCGGCGGCGGCCGGCCGGCTCAACGGCGTCGTCCGGAGCAGGGGCGCCGCCAGGAGGCCCGCCGTCATGGAACCGATCACCCGCCGTTTGCCGAGGTCCAGGGAGGCAACCGGTTTTTTTCGAGAGAACCCGAAACGGACGGCGTTCCGCGGGCAGGCGTCGTCGCAGTTCATGCAGGCGAGGCATTCGGCCTTGCGCCAGGTTTCTTTCCCGTCGGGGCGGGCCGCGCCCTGGCAGGTCCGGGCGCACGCCCCGCAGCCGTCGCACCCCTCGCTCACCCTGCGGTCGAGCAGGGCGTAGCGCG
>JALNWL010000025.1 GCA_023230905.1 Syntrophales bacterium | reverse complement strand
TGGTGATTGCCCGCGAAGAGACCGAGCGCAAAAAAACCGAGGCCGTCCTGGTCGAATCGGAGGCGAAATACCGGAGTCTCGTGGAGAATGCGAACGAGGCGATCTTCATCGTCCAGGACGGGGTTCTGAAGTTCGCCAATCCCCGGACCCTTGTGCTGACGGGCGCCACGGCCGAGGAGCTGGCCGTCACGCCCTTCACCGAGTTCATCCACCCCGAAGACCGCGAATTCGTGCTTAAGAGCCATCTGCGACGCCTGCGGGGCGAGAGGTTCGCGCCGCGGTACCGTTTCCGGGCCGTCCGGAAGGCGGGCGAGACGCGGTGGGTCGAACTGGACGCCGTCCGGATCCAGTGGCAGGGACGGGATGCCACCCTGAACTTCGTGGCGGATGTAACGGAGCGCGTGGCGATGGAGGAGGCCCTGAAGGAGAGCGAGGCGCGCTACCGCTCGTTCTTCATGACCTCCCGGGACGCGGTATACATCACCACCCGGGAGGGAGAGCTCCTGGACTGCAACGACGCGGCGGCGGAGATGTTCGGCTACGGAGACAAGGAGACGCTCTTGCGGATGTTCCGGATCTCCGACATCTACGCCGTTTCGGAGGAACGCGCCCGGCACATCGAGGCAATCGAACGCCAGGGATCCGTCATGGACTACCCGATTACTCTGCGAGGGCTCGACGGCCGGATCCACCACACCCTCATCAGTTCCACGCTGTGGCGGGACCCGCTCGGTCGGGTCGGATTTCAGGGGACCATCAAGGACATCACCGAGCGCAAGGAGGCGGAGGAGCATCTTCAAAAAACCCTCTGGAACCTCCGCAAGGCGGTCGAGGCGATCATCACGACCCTGTCCATGGCCGTGGAGATGAAGGATCCCTACACGGCGGGGCACCAAAGACGCGTCTCGCAGCTATGCCGTGCCATCGCGGAGGCGATGGGCCTGCCGCCCGACCAGGTGGAAGGCGTGGCGATGGCGGCCATGATCCACGACATCGGCAAGATCGGCCTGCCGGCGGAGATCCTGAGCAAGCCGACCCGTCTGACCCCCATCGAGCTCAGCCTGCTCCAAACCCATGCCGATACCGGATATGACATCCTGAAAGACATCGAGTTCCCCTGGCCTGTGGCACACATCGTTGCCCAGCACCATGAACGGATGGATGGGAGCGGCTACCCCGAAGGGCTCGCCATGGACGACATTCTCCTGGAGGCGAAGATCCTGGCGGTGGCGGACGTGGTGGAAGCGATGGCCTCCTACCGGCCCTACCGTCCGGCGGTGGGCATCGTGTCCGCCCTGGAGGAGATCGAGCGCCAGCAGGGGATCCTCTACGATCCCGAGGTGGTCCAGGTGTGCCTGCGGCTCTTCCGTGAACAGGGCTACCGTTTGGAGTGATCCGAGATGGCCACGGAGGTGTTCCCGTCTATGACCGCGGGTGCGACAACCGGTCAGAGAGCGCCGGAGGCCCTGCGGAAACGGTACGGGCGCCTGACGGATCGTCTGCGAAAACGGGGCCCCTGCGCCGTGGCCTTTTCCGGGGGCCTCGACAGCGCGTTTCTGCTGCTCGCGGCCCGGGAGGCCTTGGGCGATCGGGTGCTGGCCGTTACGGCCGAAACCGTGTACATGGCGCAATGGGAGCTGGAGGAAGCGGGCGAGATTGCCCGGGGGCTCGGTGTCGCGCATCTGAGGCTTGACGTGGCGTTTCCGGAGGCGATCCGCCGCAATCCGCCCGATCGCTGCTACCGCTGCAAGCATCACCTGATGGATCTGATTCTCGCGGAGGCACGGACCCGGGGCTTTCCGACGGTCATGGACGGGACGAACGTGGAGGATGCCCCGGAGGACCGGCCGGGGATGCGGGCGCTCCGGGAACTCGGGATTGTCAGTCCCCTGCGGGAGCAGGGCTGGACCAAGTCGGACATTCGCGCGATGTCGCGGGCCCGGGGGCTGACGGTCTGGGACAAGCCGCCCTACGCCTGTCTCCTGACCCGGCTGCCCCACGGTCGGGTCGTGACCGCCAAAGGTCTCCGGCGGATCGAGGCGGCGGAGCGTCATCTCGCCGGGCTCGGTTTCCGGGCGGTCCGCGTCCGCAGCCACGGCGATCTGGCGCGGCTAGAGGCCGCACCGGCGGATCTGGAACGACTCCTCGATGCCGAACTGCGGCGTGACGTCCACCGAACCCTTCAGGGGGTCGGCTTCCGTTACGTCTCGCTCGATCTCCAAGGCTACCGTTCGGGAAGCATGAACAGGGACCGGAAGAAAAGAGAACCCGAATGAACGTTTTGTTGAGCGGCGCCACCCGCGACGGCCGGACCGGATTGGCCGACGGGCTGGCGGACCAGTTCCGGAGGCAGGACCTCCTGCCCGGAGGGTTTCTCTGTCTGCCGGCCGAGCGGGACGGGGCCGGTCCGACGTATGTCATCCGCGACCTGCTGAGCGGTCAGGCGCGTCCCTTCGCGCACCTGCACAACCCTGAACGCGCCCCCGCGGCGGGCGAGACGGCGATCGGCCGCTGGCGTGTCGACGCGGCGGGATTCGCCTTCGGCGCCCAGGCCGTGGGAAGGGCCGTGACGCTCAAGACGCCGCTCGTGTTTCTCGACGAAATCGGTCCCCTCGAACTGGCGGGCGGCGGCTTCCGCTGGCTGGCCGACTTGCTCATCCGCGGACCGCTGAAGCCGCCGGTCTTTATCGGGATCGTCCGGGAGGAAGTGGTCCCCCGGGTTCGGGGCCTGTATCCGGATCAGGTCTTCGATGTGGTGCGCGCCGGCGCGCGACCGGCGGCGGAGATCTATGCCGACCTGCGCCGGGCGATGCGGGGACTGGGAACACAGCTTCGCGAACTCCGATGAAGGGCCGGGCGCGTTGGGAATCCCGATTCCGCTGCATGCCTGACCGGTTGTTTGCGCGGGTGCCGAGGCCGCGGTACATCGACGCGATCAAGCCGGCGGAGAAGAGCGTCGTCTTCGCGGGCGCCGGGGCCGCGGGGCAGGAGTCCCGGGAAATCTCCCGGGCGCACATGAAGGGATCCAATTTTAGAGGGAACATCATGGTCGAGGGTTTTTGTATCGGAGGACGCCATGTCGTGGAATAGGAAGCAATCGTCGGAAGAGGAAGGGATCCGCCCCCCCGTGGTCGCCGGGAAGTTCTATCCGGGGGATGCGCGGGTGCTGAGGACGGCCGTCGAGAAGTTCCTGGCCGACGCCGCGCCGGTTCAGGTGAAGGATGCGGTCGCCATCGTCGCGCCTCACGCCGGATATATCTACTCCGGCCAGGTTGCCGCCGATGCCTTCCGGCAGACGGCGGGCGGCGGGTATGACCTCGTTGTGCTCCTGGGGACGAATCACACCCGGCCGAATTACCGGAAGATCGGCTTTTATCCCGGCGCGGGTTTCCGGACCCCCCTCGGGATCGCCGCCATCGATCAAGCGGCGGTCTCCGCCCTGATCGCGGCCGATCCGGACGGCATCCGTGACGCGACCGTCCACGAGCGGGAACATTCCGTCGAGGTGCAGGTCCCCTTCGTGCAGGTCCTCTTCCCGGAGGCGAGGATCGTTCCGGCCGTGGTCGGCGAGGCGGAACCCGATCTCTGCCGGCGGTTCGGGGAGGCCCTGGGCGCGGTGCTGCGTAACCGTCGCGCCCTGATCGTCGCGAGTTCCGATCTGTCCCACTACCCAGCGGCGGAGGATGCCGAGCGGGTCGATCCGGCGGTTCTGGAGGCCATCGCCGGGATGGACCCCGCCCGCGTCCGGGAGCGCATCAGGACCGAGATGGCCCGCCGGGTTCGCGACCTCCACACCTGCGCCTGCGGCGAGGGTCCCATCCTGGCGGCCATGACGGCGGCGACCGCCCTGGGCGCCGCGGCGGGGCGGGTCGTCAGCTATGCCCATTCCGGCCAGGTGGCCGTAGGCGACCGGAACCGGGTGGTGGGATACGGCGCCGTGGCCTTTGCGAAAGGGGTCGTCGAAATGAATGCAAAACCGGAGGCGGTGGGGGAGGAGGCCGGCGGGCTGAGTATGGAGGACAAGAAGGCCCTGCTTGCCCTGGCCCGGGAGACGATCACGCGCCTGCTGACGGCGCAGACGGTGCCTCTGGCGCGGGGGCTTTCCCCCCGGCTCGAGGTTCGTCGCGGCGTTTTCGTGACCCTGAAAAAGCGCGGCCGGCTCCGCGGGTGCATCGGCCGAATGGTCGGGGACATGCCGCTGGGCCAGCTTGTCGGGACGATGGCCGTCCAGTCCGCCTTCCACGACAGCCGCTTCGCCGAACTGAGGGCGGAGGAACTCAAGGACCTGGAAATCGAAATCTCCGTCCTGACCCCGATGACGCCGGTCCGCGGTCCCGGGGACATCATCGTCGGCCGGGACGGCGTGCTGATCCGCAAGGGGCGGCATTCGGCCGTCTTTCTCCCCCAGGTGGCGACGGAGCAGGGCTGGGATCGGGACGAGATGCTCGACAACCTTGCGATGAAGGCGGGCCTCTCGCCCGGCGCGTGGCGGGAGGGCACGGAGTTCCTGACCTTCCAGGCCGAGGTCTTCGGCGAGGCGGAGTTCGGCGGTCCTACTTAAGCTTGAAGTCGACGCGGCTGTCCTTTTGCTTCTCCTGCTTCCGGGGCGCCAGAGACCGGGGTTCGACGATGAAGATCCGCTCCGGCGGGATCTCCCCCGATCCCAGGAGGGCGTCCTTCACGGTCGAGGCCCGCCGTGCGGCGAGCGCCTTCAAGTCACCGTCGCTGATCGCTATGTTCGTCAGGATCAGCTTCTCCATCTCCGCGGGCGGGAGGCCCTTCGTCACGCCCACGGCGGTGCGGGGTTTGGGGAACGTCTCCACCCGGTAGGCCAGGGCGAGGTATTTCTCGTATTCCCCGGGTTCGATCCCGATGTCCCTCAGCGTCGCCGACTGCCCCCGCGCGATCAGGTCATTCAGTTTCTGGACCCGCAGCTTCCGGTTCAGCTCCGCCTTTTTCAGCCCCTCCCGGTCCTGATCCACATCCACATACCCCTCGATGTCCATCCTGAGGCCGGGCCGGTCGTAGAGGGCCTTGGCCAGCGCCTTGAGCTTGTCCCGGCCAGTCTCCGTGATCCTGGCGCTACCCGCGTCGAATTCAAGAAAACTCAGCTCCTCCCCGCCGCCCATGAGGGCCGACAGGAGTGCAAAGGGGGCGGTCGCCGCCTTGGTGATGAGGTTGACGATGACCTGCCAGATGACCGGCCAGACGCGGAATTTCGGGTCGTCGAGGCTTCCGGAAATGGGGATGTCGAGGTGGATCTCGCCCTTCCGGTCCTTCAGGAGCGCGACGGCCAGGGTCACCGGGACCTTGATGGCGGTGGGACTGTCCACCCGGTCTCCGAAGGTGAGCTGGTCGAAGAAAACCTTGTTCTGGGCGTCCAGCTTCCGCTGGTCGATCCGGTAGGCGACGTCGAAGGTCAACTTGCCCTTTTCGATCGGATGCCCGATGAACTTTCCGGAATAGGGGGTCATCGGGCTCAGCTCGATGTCCTTGAAGTGGAGCTTCATATCGACGAACGGATCCTTGATCAGGGGGTTGATCTTCCCCGCGATCTCCACGGGCGAGCCCCGCCCGAGATTGCCCTTCAGATCGACCGCCGCCCGGGAGGCTTGATCCGTGGAGAGCCCCGTGACGCTTCCGCCCATGCGGAGCATCTTGACCGAGTAGTTCGGCTGGATGAAGCGGTCGGAGAAGTCGATGGTTCCCCCCTGGACCGTGACCTTGCCGATCTTGATGTCCATCGCGGCTTTTGCGGGCGCCGTCTTCGCCTGCGCGGCCGGGGCGGGCTTCGGTTCCGCCGGGGCGCCGCCGGCGGTTTCCTTCTTTTCGCCGGCAAGGATGTTCGTCAGGTTCAGGGTCCCGTCCGGATTGATGATGATCCGGGCGTAGTAATCGGTCAGGGAGATCCCCCGGATATTCGTGAAGAACGGATTGACGCCCGCCCGGACGCCCTCGAAATAGAGCTGCTTCCAGTTCACGAAGCGGTTGGCGTGGGTCTGGTCGAGGGTGGCGAGGTTGGAGACGTAGATCTTGCCCGCGTAGGTCGCCCGGGGGTCGCGGTTGCGCTCCCGGGACAGGTTGACGTTCCCCGCGAGCGACAGGGTGCCGCCGGCCACGTGGATCCGGATCTTGTCGGCGAAGTAGGGCTGAAAGGTCCGGATGGCGAGCTTTTTGACGTCGAGCGCCAGGTCGGCGCGGAGGGGCTCGATGCCGAACGGGCCGGCGACGGTCACCGTTCCCTGCCGCTCGACCGTGAGCCTGAGATCGACGGTGCCGGTCGCCCCCTTCTCGGTGGACAGGTTCGCGACGCGGAGGTCGAGCGGCGCCACCCGGATATCGGCGGTTTGGGCGGGCGTCTCGTCGCGGAAGGAGAGCTTCGCCGCTTCGACCGCCACCTCGTCGATCCGCAGTTTGAGGGCCGGTTTTCCGGCCGGTTGTTCCGCCTTTTCCTCCGCCTTCGGCGCCTCCCGCTTCGCCGGTTTTTCAGGCGTGCGGGTGAGGTTGAGCAGATTGATGCGGCCATTCCCGTCTCTCCGGACGGCGATCTCGGGGGACTGAAGCATCACCTTCGCCAGGTGGATGTCGGGGACGAGCGGCTCCACGGCGGCCAGGTCGACGCGCAGCGACGGCAGGCGGATGACGGCGGCGCCCCGCGGATCGTCGAAGGCCACGTTGCGGAGCGTCACATCCCCACCCAGCCGAAGGGCCGGTGATTGGTCTTCCGGCATGACGAAGGCGATATCCAGGTTCGTGTCCAAGACGGCCGACACGAGCGTTCCGTTCAGCTTCACGGGGACGTAATTCAGGTAGTGGGGCAGGTCGAGGTCCCGGACGTTCAGCGTGAAGTGCGACTCCTTCGATTTGTGGAACACCTTCGATTTTCCGGCGAGGACGAGGGTGTCGCCGTTGACGAGCGCTTCGAGCCGGGGCTCCACGTCATGGTCGACGTGGACCTCCGTGTTGGAGAGGAAGGGAAGGCCGAGATTCATCCCGCGCACGGTGTGGCGGGTGTTCATCGGCCGATCGTCGAAATCGACGCTGCCGTCGACCAGGGCGATGTTGTTGAGGGAGAACCGGAACGGTTTCTTCTCCGGTTCGGGCGGCTCCTTCTCCCTGGGGATGAGGTCCGAAAAATTGTAGGTTCGGTCCGGTTTCCGGGCGATGTGCACGTAGGGACGCGTCAGGCGGACCTCCTCCAGGACGAGTGCGCGGTGGAACAGGGAGGACAGCCCGCCGACGTTGACGTACAGCCCGTCGAAGGAGACGAAGGGATCCGTCTGCGCGGGCTCTCGGATCATGACGCCCTCGACGGTGCAGGACAGACGGAACGGGTTGAGCCGGATGCGTTCGACCGCGACATCCCGCTTGAGGACGCCCGCAAGCTTCTCGACGGCCCAGGGCTTCATCAACGGCGGCAGAACGTAGAATCCGGCGATGACGATAACCCCGAGCACGACGACCAGACCGACGGTGATTTTCCCGATGCGACCCATCACGCTCCTCCCCGAAATGCCGGCATTTTTCAAAAACACGGTTCCGTTCGGAAAACCTGGGAAAACCCTACGACTTTGACCGCGGAAGGTCAAGATCAAACGCGCCTTCCCGGGAGGCATCGGGCGATTTCGCCGGTGACGATACGCGGAAACGGGCCCCGGCCGCGTCCGTGATTGCCCTTTACCGGGGGCGGCAAAACGTGATAGAGGACGCCGCGTACGGCGGGCCGTGGGGCCCGTCACGCCGATCGGGGCGCGAGCAGTGGGAGACAGCGAGAATTTCCGGAAGGCCGCGAAGCCGATGCCGGCATTCGGAATCGAAACCCTCCACCGGGCGGTTCGGGTCGTCATCGCCCTGGTGATCATCGGGGCCGGTGCCATGTCCCTGCCCGGCCAAACGTCCGAACCGTCCGCCTCGCCCTTGGACAAGGCGAAGGAGGACCTGAGCCGCGTCATATATCCCAGTCAGATCCGCGTCCCCTGGCGGCCCCACTTCCTGCGGCCCCAGGACAGCCTGGAGCGGCTCTTCGGGAAAGACTGGGTGACCGTGGCCCGCTTCAACCGTCTCGACCGCCGCCATGCCTACCCGGGCATGACGATCAAGGTGCCCGTGGACATGATCGCGGCGCGGGCGTACACCCCCCTCCCGATGCGTTACGAGCCGGCGGGCCCCTACCCGAAATACCTCCTGCTCGACCTGACCGAACAGTGGCTGGGGGCTTACGAATACGGCAACCTCAGGCTTTCCATGCCGGCGGCCACGGGGACGGCCGATCACCCCACGCCTCTCGGTTTCTTCCAGGTGACCGCCCGGGACCGGACGCACACCTCTTCCATGTACAAGACGGAAAAGGGGGAGGGCCAGTACCCGATGGATTACGCCCTGCTGTTTTACGTGGGGCCGGACGGCGCCGCCTTCTGGATCCACGCCCGGGATATGCCGGGCCGGCCCGCCTCGCACGGGTGCGTCGGCGTCTACGACGAGTTCATGCAGCTGAGGACCTACGGGACACCGGAGGACCCGGTGCTGTTCGATTCCCGCGCCCTCTACGACTGGGCCGTAGGCGACGAAAAGCACGGATTCGATTCCGGAACCCAGCAGGAGATTTCCGGCGGTCCGGTCATCGAGATCCGGGGCGAGCTGCCCCGCCGGCTGCCCAGGCCCACCGTTCTTCCCCCCTTCCAGCCGCCCTGCTGAGTCCGGCCGGCCCTTCGACGGCGCCCAAAGATCGCGAGCGCGATCGTGTTTTTTCGGGGTCCGAAAAGGGGTTCCTATTTCGAGACCCTTGCCTATTTAGAGGCCTTCGCACCACGTCATTTCGAGGAGCGCGAGCGACGAGAAATCTTTCACCCCCCGTGTCATTTAGAAGGAGCGTGGGCGACGAGAAATCTTTACGACGGCCGCTTCTAAAAGATTTCTCCCTTCGGTCGAGATGACAGGAAGGACGGTCGAAATGACAGGAAGAACGGCCGGACAATAAGTGCTTGCGTTGGCGTTCGGGAAACATTAATGAAAAAGACAAATACGCGTTCAGGAGGTGAGGCGATGAAGGGGAAGGAAATGGATTATTTCACTGCCCTGTATGACGTGGCCAAGGTCATCAATGCCTCTCTGGAGCCCGCCCGGGTTCTCGACGAGATCGTGCGCTGCGTCACGGAAACCATGCGGGTCAAGGCCTGCAGCCTGCGGCTCCTGGATGCCCGGGAGAAGAAGCTGGAGCTGGGGGCCGCCTTCGGTCTTTCCGAGACCTATCTCCACAAGGGGCCGATCATGGTGGAGGAAAGCGGCCTGGATCAAAAGGCCCTGAAAGGCAAGACCATCTGGCTCAAGGACGCCCAGACGAACCGGGATTTTCAGTACGGCGCCAAGGCCCGCTCGGAGGGGATCAAGTCCGTTCTGGTGGTGCCGCTCCTGCTGGAGAAGAAGGCCGTGGGCGTGCTGCGCGCTTACACGGACCGGGTCCGGGAGTTCAACGACCGGGAGGTGCGCTTCCTGGAGGCCGTGGCGAACCTGAGCGCCATCGCCCTCGACAACGCCCGGATGCACCGCACCCTCCAGTACCGCTGCGATCTCATGGCGGCGCACAAAAACCGCATCGACGACAATTGAAAAGGAGGTCCCCATGATTCGCCTTGGCATTAACGGATTCGGACGAATCGGGCGGCAGGTGCTGAAGGCCGTTCTGACGCGGTATCCCGGGACGCTGGAGGTGGCGGCGGTCAACGATCTCTTCGATGTGCGGACGAACGCCCACCTCTTCAAATTCGACACGAGCTACGGCGCCTACCCCGGCGAGGTCAAGGTCCGGAAGGACGCCTTCGTCATCGACGGCAAAACGATCCGGAATTTCGCCTTGCGCGATCCGGCCGCCATCCCTTGGGACGCGGAGGGGGTGGACATCGTGATCGAGAGCACGGGCCTTTTCGTCACCGGCCCCAAGGCGGCGGCCCACCTCGAGGCCGGCGCGAAGAAGGTGATCATCTCGGCGCCCGCCAAGGAGGAGGACCTGACGGTCGTCATGGGGGTCAACCACAAGGCGTACAACCCGAAGAAACACCACATCGTCTCCAACGCCTCCTGCACCACCAACTGCCTGGCCCCGCCGGTGAAGATCGTCCACGAGGCCCTGGGCATCGAGAAGGGGATGATGACGACGGTCCACTCCTACACGAACGACCAGCGGATCCTCGACCTGCCCCACAAGGACCTCCGCCGGGCGCGCGCGGCGGCGATGAACATCATCCCGACGACGACCGGCGCCGCCCGGGCGCTCGCCCTCGTGCTCCCCGACCTGGCCGGGCGCTTCGACGGATATTCCCTTCGCGTGCCGACCCCGACGGTCTCCATCGTCGATTTCGTGGCCGAACTGAAGACGCCGACGACGACCGAGGCGCTTCGCCGCCTTCTGGCGAACGCGGCGAAGAAGTCGCTCAAGGGCATCATGGCCTGCGAGGAGGCCCCGCTCGTCTCCTCGGATTTCAAGGGGAACGTCCACTCGTCCATCATCGATCTGGAGTTCACGCAGGTGCTCAGGGACAACATGGCAAAGGTCGTCGCCTGGTACGACAACGAATGGGGGTATTCCTGCCGGGTGGCGGACCTGGCCGATTTCATGGGCCGCAAGGGCTGGACGTGAGAAAAGGGAGATCCGGATGAAGGCGTCCGGGAAGGTCCGCATTCTGGCGATTGACGACGATGCCGTGGCCTGCGAGTTCCTCCCGGAGGCCTTGTCCCGAGCGGGTCACAGCGTAGAAGCCCTGACCTCAGCCCGGGCGGCGCCCGTCAGCCCCGCTGGGTGATCATCCGGATGGCGGCCGGTACGATTTCGATCGTGGCCGGCAGACACCCCGGCTGTTCGCCGTCGACGTCCAGGAGGACGCGGTCGGAGGAGGTGGCGCTGACCGTCTTCCCGACGAGGGTCGACACCTGCCGGATAGTCTTGATCTTGCCGTTGTAGAGCTTGGGCAGGTGGATGAAGACGCGGGGCAGGATCATGTCGCTGACGATCGTGACGTGGAAGAGCCCGTCGTCCATCCGGGCGTCCGGGGCGACGAGCATGCCGCCGCCGTGGTAGCGGCCGTTTCCCACGGCGACATGCCAGATGGCGACCTCTTGGTCGAAGTAGTCGTCCACCTTGATCCGGATCCGCTTGGCGTTGTAATGCATCAGGGAAACGAGGGTGCCCCACATGAAGGAGATGAACGGGCCCAGGGCCTTGGAGGTGCGGTTGACGCGATCCACGACCTCGCCGCCCATGCCGAAGCTCGCGATGTTGTGGAAATAGCGGAGGCCGGTCCCGCCCCGGTGGTCCGCGAAGCGGAGGCGGCCCAGGTCGAGGGCCCGGGTATGCCCGGCGCGGATCGTGTTGAGCGCGCTGTCCAGGTCGGCGGGAATGGGGACCGTGCGCACGAAGTCGCAGCCCGTCCCGTTGGGGACGAGGCCCAGCACCGCCTCCGGCCGGATCGGCCCCTTCTCGTCCATGAACCCGTTGACGACCTCGTTCAGGGTGCCGTCCCCGCCGATGCAGACGATCAGCTCCGCGCCGTCCAGGAGCGCCTGACGGGTGATCCGGGTGGCATCGTCGGTCCCGGCGGTCAGTTGGGCGCGAAACGGCCCCAGCCTCTCCCGGGCCTTGGCCTGGATCAGCGGCCACAGCCGGCCCGTTTCACCGTTGGCGGCGTGCGGATTGACGACGAAGAAGATTTTCCCGCTTGGCAACGTTCCGTCCTCCCGTGTCGGATGGCGCCCGTTCCCGGAGTCCCGTACGGCGCCGCTTCCCCAAGAAACAGGGCCTGTCTCGAAGGCGAGCTCTGCATAGCATATCGGTTTTATGAATTCAAGCACGGCGGCGCGCTCGCTTGACCCGGCGGCGGGTTCCGTGATAGGGCCTTTCGCTCGGAGGAAAAAATGGAACGGAAGGCCTACCGGTATGTCGATCTGATCACGGTCCTGTTCGTGATCGTGCTCGTCATGAGCAACATCCTGTCCTCGGCGAAGATCGTGGACTGGGGCGTCTCGCTGGGGGGGGTCCCGCTGGCCTTCGACGCCGGCACGCTGCTGTTCCCGGTCGGCTACATCTTCGGCGACATCCTGACGGAAGTCTACGGATTCAAGCGTTCCCGGCGGGTCATCTGGATGGGGTTCTTCGGTCTGGCCGTCTGCAGCCTCCTCCTGTACGGGGTCCGGATTCTGCCCGGGGAGGCCCTGTGGGAGCAGTCGGTCGGCCAGCGCGCCTTCGACGCCGTGTTCGGCGGGATGACCTCCGGCGGGATCGTCGTGGCCAGCCTGCTGGGCTACTGGCTGGGCGAATTTTCCAATTCCTTCGTCCTGGCCCGGATGAAGCTGATGACCCGGGGGCGCTGGCTCTGGACGCGCACCGTGGGCAGCACCCTCATCGGCGAGGGGATCGACACGCTGGCCTTCGTCGGCGCGGCCACGCTGTTCGGCGTCTTTCCCCCGGCCCTGTTCGTCACCCTCGTCGTCACGAACTACCTCTTCAAGGTCGGCGTCGAGGTCCTCATGACCCCGTTGACCTATGCGATCGTGGGCCGGCTGAAGGCCGCGGAGGGGGTGGACGTTTACGATATCGGAACCGACTTCAACCCCTTCCGCCTCCGCGACGACCGGACCGCCGCCGCCAAGCCCTGACGCCTCCGCAGTCTTTTCATGAGGCCCTTCGACAAGCTCAGGGCGACAAGCTTGGTTGTCATGGCGCCCCCCAAATGTCGTGGTGAGCCCGTCGAACCACGGCTGCAAATCGCAAGTGTTTCTTGACACATCCCCTTTTTTTCATTAGGATGCGCGTGCTTTACGGCGTCTGAGACTTCGCGGGAGGATGCCTGCCCGCCATCCCCTCCCGGCGAGAGATCCCGACAGGAATTGTATGCAAAACAAGCCCACGCTCCGCCAGCAGATCGAAGCCAACGGTCTCATCCTCATCGCCATCGCCATGGTCCTCATCTACTGGGTGTTCGACTCCATGGCGTCCGAGCAGGTCTTCACGCGTGTGGTCATCGTCTGCCTGGTCATCGTGTACGGGGTGATGACCCAGTCCCTCATCAACGGGCGCAAGGCGGCGCTCGCGGAAAAGGAAAGGACGCAGGAGCAGTTGATCCAGTCGGAAAGCCTGGCCGCCATCGGCCAGCTCGTCGCCGGGATCGCGCACGAGCTGAACAACCCGCTGGCCAGCGCATCGAGCCTCATCCAGACCGATATCGAGCTGCTCGAGGAGCAGGAGGAGAAACGCCCGATCTTTGAGGAATTGCGGAAGGATCTGGCCTACTCCCTCAAGGAGCTGAACAAGACCCAGCGGATCGTCAAGAGCATCCTGGACCTGTCCCGCCAGACGCAGACCTATCTCGAGGACGTCAACATGAATGCCGTCATCGACGAGGCGCTCCAGGTTCTCTACAACCAGTACAAAACGATGGACGTCGTTATCGAAAAGCAGTACGATCCGGACCTGCCGGCCCTTCAGGGCAATTTCTCCAACCTCGGCCAGGTGCTCATCAATATCATCAACAATGCCCTGCAGGCGCTGCCGGAGGGCCGGGGAACCCTCACGCTCTCCACCGCGCGCGATTCGAAGACGGAAAGCATCGTCGTCACGTGCCGGGACACGGGCGTCGGCATCCCGCCCCAGACGCTCAAGGACATCTTCAAGCCCTTCTTCACGACCAAGGAGGTCGGGAAGGGAACGGGGCTGGGGCTCTATATCTCCCATGAAATCGTCCACAAGCACGGGGGCGAGATCCACGTGAACAGCGAGGCGGGGAAGGGGGCCACGTTCACCATCACCCTGCCATGCAGGAGGTGCGGCGCGCCGTGAAGATTCTGATCGTGGACGACGAAGAAGGCGTCCGGATATCCCTCCAGAAGGTCCTCGAACGGGACGGGTATGAAGTCCTGCTGGCCGAGCGGGGGGCGGACGGGATCGACCTCGTCCGGAAATTTCCGGAAGACATCGAGGTGGTGATCTCGGACTTCAAGATGCCCGGGCTGGACGGCCTGGAGACGCTGATGGAGATCGGCCGGATCAATCCGGATATCATCCGGGTGATCCTGACCGGCTATGCGACGCTGGACCGCGCCATCGAAACGGTCAACCAGGGGATCGACGGGTTCCTGACGAAGCCTTTCGAGAACAAGGAAATTCGGGCCAAAATCCGCGAATTCGTCACCAAGAAGCGCCTTAAGCAGTTCGTCTCGGAGCAGGTCCTACAGGAGATGCACCGCACCGGCGAGAAGCTGCTCCCGAAGCGGCGGACCGTCAGCGTGATGTTCACGGACATCCGGGGGTTTGCGAACATGACGGCCCGGATGTCGCCCCAGGACATCGCCGATCTCCTGAACACGTACTATTTCCGGCCGCTCGACCGGATCGTCTTCGAATACAACGGCACCCTGGACAAGCACATCGGCGACAGCATCATGGCCATCTTCGGGGCGCCCCTGTCCTACGACGACGACGCGTTCCGGGCCGTGTCGTGCGCGCTCAAGATGCAGGGCACGATGGCCGAGATCAATCAGGATCTGGGCGGGCGGAGCGTCCGTCTGCCCGTCGGAATCGGCATCGCGACCGGCGAGGTGATGGCGGGCATGTTCGGTTCGCCGATCAAGCGGGAATACACGGTCATGGGCACGGCGGTGAATCTCGCGGCGCGGCTGGAGCGCATGGCCAACGGGGGGCAGATCCTGATCTGCGACGAGACCTTCCGGCTGGCCGGCGGCGCCTTCAGGACCGAACAGATCGACCGCGTGAATCTGAAGGGAATCGAAGGGGAGAAATCCGTCTTCGATGTGATGGGAACACTCTGAGGGGTTGGCCCGGCTACCGGATCTTGGCCCCGATTTCGTGGATCAGCTCGTCCAGCTTGACGGGCTTGAAGATGAAGAAATTCCCCCCGAACTGATATTCCGTCGAACCCACTTCCCCCCGCTTGACGATGGCCGTCAGAAAAATGATGGGGATGTCCTTGGTCGCCTTGTTGTTCCGGAGTGACTCGGCCACCTCGGTGCCCGTCATGTTCGGCATGATAATGTCGAGCAGGATCAGGTCCGGCTGGTAGCGGATCGCCAGGTCGATCCCGTCGGGGCCGTTATAGGCGGTCAGCACCTCGAAATGCTTCGTCTCTTCCAGGTTGAGCTTGACGAAGTGGCAGAAGTCCTCCTCGTCGTCGATGATGAGGATCGTTTTCTTGGTCACGGGAACCAGTTTCTTGAAGAAATCCATGTCCGTCCTCCCCCTTTCTTCGATCCGCGAAGATCGCCCCTCAAACCAGGCCGGCCGGCAACCCGATCACGACGCGCGTTCCCCGGCCGGGTTCGCTTTCGATCTCGATCGTGCCGCGATGCTTGTCGATGATGCCCTTGGTGATGGATAACCCCAACCCGGTGTTCTTGTCGCTCTCCTTCGTGGTGAAGAAGGGGTCGAAGACCCGGCGGAGCCTCTCCTCCGGCATCCCCTCGCCGGTGTCGGAAACCACCACCTTCACCGAGGCGGGCCCGTTTCCGTCTCCGGACGGTTCGGTCCGGACGCCGAGGATGCCGCCCCCGGGCATCGCCTCGATCGCGTTCGTGAACAGGTTCGTGAACACCTGCTGGATCTGGTTGCTGTCCATGATGATCTTCGGCAGACCCTTCGCGTACTGCTTTTTCACGTTGATGCGTTTGAGCCGGACCAGGTGATCCACGAAGGAGAGGGCCTCGTCGATCACCGGCTCGATGTCCGTCTCCTCCATCTTGAGCGAGATCTCCCGGGAGTAGCTGAGCAGCCCCCTGACGATGTTGTCCGCGCGCAGGGCCGACTTTTCGATGCGCACGGTCACGTCCAGCAGGCGCTCGTTGTCGCGCAGGGCCGTCTTGAGAAATTCGACGCCCTGGACGATGATCGCGAGCGGGTTCTTGACCTCGTGCGCCACGCCCGCCGCCACCGCGCCCAGCGCCGCCAGCCGCTCCGCCTGGACGAGCTGTTTCTGCGTCCGCTCCTTTTCCTCCAGGGCCGCCTTGCGGGAGTTGATGAGCGACTGGATGAAAACCCCGTATACGATGACCAGGACCGCGATCAGCGTGCGTGTCAGGTAATGCCCGGAGGAGACGTAATCGAAGGCCCAGTAGATCGCGACCATCGCGAGCGCAATCAGAAGCAGGCCGTTCTTCTCGATCTGTTGGCGAACCGAAAGTTTGGGCATCATCCTCCATCAGCGGCGCTGACGGTCTGTTCGTTTCCGCGACGGCCGAAATGGCCTATTACCAAACGAAACGGCGTGATTATACCCGTTTTGCGCCACAAGGGAAAGGAAAAATTGCGGAAAAAGAGGGTGCCGTTGTTGCGGGCGGGGGGATGCCCATGCAACCCTTTTTTTGTCCTTGATTCCTTCCCCGCGCGTGTGATACAAATCTTGCGCACAACATAGGATAATCAAAAGGATGTGAATCTATGAGGACAAACGCGACCTCTGCCAGGACGAAGATCAATGTTCAGATTCCGGTTGAAACCCGGGAAAGATTGCTGGAAGCCGCCCTTCTCGAGGGGAAGACCGCATCCATGCTAGTCCGCGAATCCATCGAGGAAAAGATCGCTCAGATCAGCAGGCGCATTCTTGAAGAGAAGATGAAGGCAGCCTACCGGGGTTTGGCGGAAGAGAATCTTCGGATCTCGGAAGAGTTTAAATATTCGGACGCGGAAAATCTGGGCTGAGAACCTCTCGTGATGACGGACATTTTAAAAATCTCCCGTGGGGATGTGTATTACGCCCGACTCGATCCGGTCATGGGAAGCGAAACGGGCAAAACGAGGCCCGTGTTGGTGATCCAGAACGACATCGGAAATTTGCATTCACCCACGATCATTGTGGCCGTGATCACCGATTATTCGGCAAAGAAGGCATCCTACCCCATTTGCGTCCCGGTTAAAAAAGAACATGGACTCAAGAAAGAGTCCATCGTGAACCTTGCCCAGATTCGCACCCTTGACAAACAGAGGCTGATCACGCCGAAAATTGCCACCCTTCCTGACCGCGTCATGATCCAGGTCGACAAAGCCCTGAAACACAGCCTATCTCTAGCATGAATCGCCTTGATCGATTCGGAAGAATGCCTACGGCAAAACGGTGCGGGCTGCGATCCGTTGCGCCTCAGAAATCATTCTTGTTCTTGAAATCGATCTTGAAATTCGTAATCACCACCGTTTGCGTCGAGCCCCCCGTTCCCTGCGTCCAGCCGAAGAGGATGCGGTCGAACTTTTCATGCCACGTCGGCGTGAGCGTGATGGTTTGCTGGAAATCCGGAGGGTAATCGTTGTTCTTGTTGAACTTCCGACTCGTGTCGTCGAGCGTGACGCCGTTCGAATCCATATAGACGGCATAAGGCTTCAACCATGACCGGATTTTGTACTTTCGGTAGTCGGCGCTCGTACTGTCGTCGACCCGGTCAATCTCAAGGCGAAAAGAAAGCTTTTTGCCGGTGGGGGAAGAAACATCGGTACCGAAGCTGTTGAAATCTTGAATCATGTAAGGTCGTGTCGTCCCATCCGGGTTTAAGTCACCGTTCTCAGGATTCTCGGGATCGTTCATGCCGTCGCCGTTGCCATGGCGGTTGTCATCGAGGGTGTTGCTGACGCATTCGATTGCATTGGTGCCCCAGTATGTCAAGGCGGCATGCTTTTGGGGTGAACTGAATGCACTATCTTTCCGGCTTCCGCATTGGGCTGTAGTGCCACTGCAAACGGAAGCCGATCCGGCGATGTGCGGGTCGAACTCGACGGCAATCTTTGGTGGCTGGAGGCCGTTCCCCGTCGTTCCGGGCCCGGCGTATGCCATGTATTCGCCGCAACTGCCCCCACCGCAGTCCCAGATCGTGTTGACGGCAGCGCTGATGACGGCAAAAGTGAACCCGTCGGCCTCCCATGACGTGTTGTATCGGAAATCGAAATAGGCACGAATCCCTTTGTTGAATTTGCATTTCCCCTCGATGCAATCCGAATCGTTGCTGTCCGCCCAGCCCTGATACCAGGTACAACCGTAAGTTTCTTTGAGGCCGCTGCCTAGAGAGATCAACTGGCCACCCGTGTCGATCGACACCCCGGTCGCATCCGTATTGCCCACGCCGCCGGTTCCCGTGACCGCGGTTATGGCGGTTATCCCGCCCGACCCTGTACCGGCGAAACTGAACGGAACGCTAACGGGCAATTGCACGTATTCTTGCGTGAACTCTTTTTCTGTTAATTGCTGGGTTTCCTCCCCCTCCGTCCATTCTTCGTAATCTTCCTCTTCATCCTCGGTCAATTGCCGGATGCCTGTCGATGCTATTTCAAGATAGATTTTTATTTTATAGGACGCCTGAAAGGGCGAACCGGGATTGGAAACACCGGTGGATTGAATTTTCTTGTAAATCTTCCCGGTCACCTTTATCGCAGAAATTTCAAGAATGAATTTGTCGCTCGCTGTATTGTCGAGTTTATACTCCGATGAAAATGGAATCGTCGGATTTGCGATAGCATATCGGATCCCCGCCTCGGCCAGATACCGGGCCTTGTTCTGGGCGTTTAGGCCCAGGCCGCTGAAGCTGGAGGTGGTCGTCATGTAAAAGACGCCCGTTCCCAACACCGCCAGGACGGTCAGCGTGACCAGCAGATAAAGAAGGGCGGTTCCCTGTTTGTCCAGACGAAATTTCACCTGCTCATGTCCCCGTCATCACGCCGTTCAGGTAAACGCGGTCTTCGAAGGTTGCCGTCACATCGTCCGCACCGGTCAAGCTCAGGGTGATTTTGATGATTGCCGTGGAAGCCGGTGTGTAGGTGTCACCCTCCGTACTGTCGTACTTGTCCAGATATTTTGAGACCTTTGCACGACTCAACCGGTTATGATTTTTAGGATCCATAGCGTTCCGTAAAATTCGCCGTTATTCAAAGACAAC
>JALNWL010000024.1 GCA_023230905.1 Syntrophales bacterium | reverse complement strand
ATTAAAGCGGTACGTGAGCTGGGTTCAGAACGTCGTGAGACAGTTCGGTCCCTATCTGTTGTGGGCGCAGGATATTTGAGAGGAGCTGTCCCTAGTACGAGAGGACCGGGATGGACGAACCGATGGTGTGCCAGTTGTTCCGCCAGGAGCATCGCTGGGTAGCTATGTTCGGAAGGGATAACCGCTGAAAGCATCTAAGCGGGAAGCCCACCTCAAGATGAGATATCCCTCCTGATGGAGACATCAGGACTGAAGACCCCTCGTAGACCACGAGGTTGATAGGTCAGGTGTGCAAGCACAGTAATGTGTTGAGCTTACTGATACTAATCGGTCGTGAGGCTTGACCATAATTTTGTCATCTTTTGTTCCCGTTTTGCCCCACCATGCCATATGCAATTGTTGCTCTTTTAGAAATCATTTCGGTGGCTATAGCGGAGAGGCCCCACCCGTTCCCATCCCGAACACGGAAGTTAAGCTCTCTGGCGCCGATGGTACTGCATGGGTGACTGTGTGGGAGAGTAGGAGCTGCCGAGATATTTATCGAACCCCTTCAAGCGATTGAAGGGGTTTTTTTTGGTCCCGAAGATTTCCGTTTTGCAAAGTCCCCGTCTTGTGATATGAGGGAAGCGCGCGTAATCTTGCCGTGTTCCGGGCTCAGCGGACGGGCAAAACAAGGAGAGAGGACAGCATGTCCGGTCATTCGAAATGGAGCACGATCAAGAGAAAAAAGGGCGCCGCGGATGCGAAGCGCGGCAAGATATTCACGAAGATCATCAAGGAGATCACCCTGGCGGCCCGGCTGGGCGGCGGGGACCCCGACGGCAACGCCCGCCTGCGGACGGCGATCCTCGCGGCCAAGGACGAAAACATGCCCAAGGACAACATCGAGCGGGCGATCAAGAAGGGCGTCGGCGAGATCGGCGGGGCGTCGAGTTTTGAGGAGACAACCTACGAAGGATACGGTCCGGGCGGGGTGGCCCTGCTCGTCGAGGTTCTCACGGACAACAAGAACCGAACGGTGGCCGAGATCCGGCACATCCTGTCCAAGCACGGCGGCAACCTGGGCGAAAACGGCTGCGTGGCCTGGATGTTCGACAAAAAGGGAAGTCTGCTCGTCAACAAGAGTGATATCGACGAGGATGCCCTGATGGAGCTGGCACTCGAGGCGGGGGCCGACGATGTGCGCGAGGAGGAGCACGAGTTCGAGGTCATCACGAGCCCGGGGGCCTTCGAAACCGTCCGGCGCGCCATCGAGCAGCGGGGGATCAAACTCCTGTCGGCGAGCATCGGCATGATTCCACAGAACACGGTCCAGCTCGAAGCCGCCAGGGCCGAGCAGATGATCAAACTGATGGAAAAGCTGGAAGACAACGACGATGTGCAGAATGTCTATGCCAACTTCGACATCCCCGATGAGATCATGGAGAAACTGAGTTAGCGGATCCGGAGAGGAATCGTCTTGCGCGTCCTGGGCATTGATCCCGGAAGCCATGTCACCGGCTATGGCCTTGTCGATCACGAAAAAGGCGGACTGAAGGTCGTCACGTACGGGGAGATCAAACCCGCCCGCGGGGCTCGGCTGACGGCGTGCCTCGCGATCATCCATCGCCGTCTGCAGGAAATCGTCGCCGAACATCGTCCGGATGCCCTGGCCGTCGAAGACATCTTTTACGGCAAGAACGTCAAGAGCCTCATCCGGCAGGGGCATGTCCGGGGGGTGACCCTGCTGACGGGCGCCTTGGCCGGTGTCGCCGTTTATGCGTATTCGCCCCTGGAGGTGAAGCAGGCCGTGGTGGGGTACGGACGCGCGGAGAAATCGCAGGTGCAGCGGATGGTGATGGCGATCTTGGGCCTGGCCGATGTCCCTCCCGAGGACGCCGCCGATGCCTTGGCCGTCGCCATCTGCCATGCCCACTTCAGAAAGGAACCCCCCGCCTGAATGATCGCCCGGCTGAGCGGCACGCTGATTCACAAGAACGTCAACTTCATCGTGATCGACGCCCAAGGTGTCGGTTACCGCGTCTTTGTGCCGCTGACGACCTTCTACGAGCTTCCCGAGCCGGGGGAGCGGATCGCCCTGCACATCCACACCCAGGTGCGGGAGGACGCCATCAGCCTGTACGGGTTCCATGCGGAGCGTGAGCGTGAAATCTTCCAGATCATGCTGGGCGTCTCCGGGATCGGTCCGCGCCTGGCCCTGAACATTCTCTCCGGGATTTCCGCCGCGGAGTTTGTCGCGGCCATCCTGCAGGGCAATCTGGGCCGTCTCGTCGGCATCCCCGGGGTGGGGAAAAAAATGGGCGAACGGCTGATCGTGGAACTCCGGGACAAGATCGCCCGTCTCGAAGCGGTGGCGGTCGTCGCCGGGGAACGCCGGGTCATCTCACTGGAGTTCCTGAAGGAAGACGCCCTGTCCGCCCTGACCAATCTGGGGTACAAGCCGGCGGCCGCCCGGGGGGCTGTGGATGCGGTCATTGCGGCGGCAGCCGAACCGCCTTCGCTGGATGTCCTGCTCAAGGAGGCCCTGAAGCGGCTGGCCGGATGACGTCGGGCCAGCTCGAAAGGGTGCGGGAGCGAAGGAGAAAGGGAAAGGGAAAGGGAGGGGCACGCGATGTCGGACAAGAACCCGGTGATCGAGCCGGAGGCGGCGGAGGCCGAAGGGCTGTTCGAGACCTCCCTGCGCCCCCGCTCCCTTGCGGAATACATCGGCCAGGAAAAGATCAAGTCGAATCTGGCCGTCTTCATCGAGGCGGCCCGCCGCCGCCGCGAGGCCCTGGATCACGTGCTTCTCTACGGACCGCCGGGTCTGGGGAAGACGACGCTCGCCTACATCGTGGCGCGGGAACTGGAGGTCGACGTCAAGGTGACGTCGGGCCCGGTCATCGAGCGTCCGGGAGACCTGGCGGCGATCCTGACGAACCTGCACGAGCACGACATCCTCTTCATCGACGAGATTCACCGGCTTTCGCATGTAGTGGAAGAGATTCTCTACCCGGCCATGGAGGATTTCCATATCGACATCCTCATCGGCCAGGGGCCGTCCGCCCGGTCGATGAAGCTGGAGATCCCACACTTCACGCTGATCGGTGCCACGACGCGGGCGGGACTCCTGACCTCGCCGCTCAGGGACCGTTTCGGGATGGCCTTCCGGTTTGAATATTACACCCCGGAGGAACTGGCCGTCATCATCAAGCGGTCCGCCGGCATCCTTGACATCGGCATCGACCGGGCCGGGGCGGAGGAGATCGCCTGCCGCTCCCGGGGAACGCCGCGCATCGCGAATCGCCTGCTCAAACGGGTCCGCGATTTTGCCGAAGTCCGGGCCGACGGCGTTGTGAACCGCCGGGTGGCGGTCGACGCCCTGAAACTTCTCGACGTGGACCCCCAGGGGTTCGACCACATGGACCGGACGATCCTGCTGACCTTGATCGACAAGTTCGACGGGGGGCCGGTCGGGATCGACAACCTATCCGCCGCCATCGGTGAAGAGAAGACCACGCTCGAGGACGTTTACGAACCCTACCTGATCCAGGAGGGCTACCTCCAGCGCACGGCGCGGGGGCGTGTCGCCACGCGCATCGCTTACGAGCACTTCGGCCGGACCTGGCTGGGTCAGCCCCAGTCGGACCTTTTCTGAAATGAAAGTATTGCTCCACACGTGCTGCGGCCCCTGTACGATCTATCCCCTGCGGATCCTGAGAGAGACGGGGTGCGAACCGATCGGTTATTTCTTCAACCCCAACATCCATCCCTCTCTGGAATATCGCCGACGCGCCGAGACGCTGGCGGCCTACGCTCAGATGCAGGCCCTCCCGATGCTGTGGGCGGAGGAGTACGCCATGGAGACGTTCTTCCGGGCGGTTGCCGGTCGGGAAGCCGACCGCTGCCGGCACTGCTATACCCTCCGGTTGGCGGAGGCGGTGCGTATGGCGAAAGCCCGGGGATGCGAGGGATTCACGACGACGCTTCTGTACAGCAAATACCAGAAGCATGACCTGATCCGGGAATTGGGCGACCGCATGGGACAGGAGAACGGGATTCCGTCTGTCTATCATGATTTTCGTGAAGGCTGGCAGGAAGGGGTCCGCGTCTCCAGAGAAATCGGGATGTACCGCCAGCCTTACTGCGGCTGTCTTTACAGCGAGAAGGAGCGCTACGGGCGCCGTTCCGTCACGCCAAGAAACGACGCTTCCGCCGGAGCGCCGGCGTGACGGAAGGGAACAGCGCCCGCCGGGATTGTGTCTTTCCCGCCACACCGCCCCGCGGGAGGGGCTTTTCCGCTTCCGCGACCGGGGCTCCAAACGGGATTATTTCCGTCGGGTTAGATTCCGTGCCGGATTAAATGCCGAAGCAGGGGTGCATGGTACGCAAGTTGCTTATTTTTACACTAAAAGTGTATCGGGATGTGATGTCGAAGATGTTTTTACAGCGTACGATTCAACGCGAGATCCACTGCCGGAATATCGGCCTCCATTCCGGCCGGAAGGTCGCCATGACCATCAAGCCGGCCGACGCCGACGCGGGCATCACCTTCGTTCGCAACGATGTCGCGGGCCGTCCTGAAATCAGGGCCCGTTACGACGGCGTTTCCGACACGACCCTGGCCACGACCATCGGCTGCAACGGCACGCGCATCTCGACCATCGAACACCTGATGTCCGCCCTGTTCGGCATGGGAGTGGACAATGCCGTCGTGGAAGTGGATGCGCCGGAACTCCCCATCATGGACGGGAGCGCCCTGCCTTTCGTGGACCTCCTGAAGAGCGTCGGAACGCGTGCCCAGGGCCGCTGCAAGAAGATCCTCGTCGTGGAGAAGCCCGTCTCGGTCGAGGACGGCTACGGGAGCGCCACCTTCCTGCCTGCCCCGGAATTCAGGATCACCTGCGAGATCGACTTCGACCATCCGGTGATCGGGCACCAGACATTTTCACTGACCTTTTCCGACGATTTGTACGAAAAGGAGATCTGCGCCGCAAGGACGTTCGGTTTCCTCAAGGATGTGGAATACCTCCAGGCGAGCGGGCTCGCGCTGGGCGGGTCTCTCAAGAACGCGGTGGTCATGGACGAAACCCGCATCCTCAACAAGGAGGGCCTCCGCTGCCCCGACGAGTTCGTCAAGCATAAGATCCTGGACGCCATCGGCGACCTGTCCCTGCTCGGCATGCCCGTCATCGGTCATTTTGTCGCCAGGAAATCCGGACACCGGCTCAACAACCTGCTCCTCAGAGAATTGATGAACCGCCGGGATTGCTGGCGGATCGTCACCGCCCTGGGGCGGCAGGACACCGCCACCGAGCGGACGGGGCTGAAGCCACCGGCCTTCAGTATCCTCGACGCCGTTGCCGTTCGTGCCTGAAGCGTCCGGACGTCTTCCCCGTTTCCGTCCTCCGTCCGTTCGCCCCCGATCCATAAATACCACTTGCTTTTTCTTCGGCAGTTTCCTAGTATAATCCTCGGTATTTTGTAAAAGAAAAACAAAGCATTATAAGGCGTTATGCCTCTCCGTCGGCAGGTCGGCCTCACGGGGGAAACGGGGCCGGCCCGGGGAAAGGAGTCCGCTCGTGGTTCGCAAGTGTCTGCTTTCCTTATGCGGCGTCATCCTGCTGTTATCGGTGGGACCGTCGGGCGTCCTGGCACAGGAGGCGCGCCTCACGGACATCCGGGGGTTTACCGACAGCAAACAGGTGCTGGTCTATGCCAAGGTGACCAACTGCTTCACCCCGAAGATGGAGCAGGCGATCTATGCCGGCATCCCGACCACGTTCACCTTCTTCCTGAACCTTTACCAGGCACGATCCTGGTGCCTGGACCGGAGGCTGGCCTTTGTGGAGGTCCGCCATACCCTGAAGTACGACCGGGTGAGAAAACTGTTTTTCGTGTCCGTCGGCGATGGTGGCGAGCCCGTCGGTTTTCAGGATCTGGGGACGGCCAAGCTGGCCATGGCGGAGCTCAACGGCGTCGCCCTGTTTCCCGTTTCGAAGCTTGAACGGGGCCGGACGTATTACCTCAGGCTGAAGGCGAAGTTGGAGGAGGTCAGGTTGCCCATGCGCCTGGAATACATCCTGTTTTTCGCATCCCTCTGGGACTTTGAAACCGAGTGGTATCGGTACCGGCTCTCCATGACCCCATGAAAAAGGCCCGCCCCCCGCTCGACATTTCGGAAGCCAGACGCCGCCGCCGTGAGCGCATCATCATCGTCATCACCATGGCGGTGATCGCCGGACTGACCTATCTGGAAAGCCAACTGTCCCATCAGCAGGGGGTGCTGCCCGCCTCCAACAACATCCTGATCTTCGGTCTGATCAACATCAACATCATCCTGATCATCCTGCTGATTTTTCTGATCGTGCGCAACGTCGTCAAGCTCGTATTCGAGCGGCGCAGCGGCGTCATCGGTTCCCGGTTGCGCACGAAGCTGGTGGCGGCCTTTGTGGGGCTGTCCCTCATCCCCACCATCATCCTTTTCCTGGTGGCGATCAATTTTCTGTCCTACAGCATCGACACCTGGTTCAGCATCCGTTTCGGCGACACGCTGAACAAGACCGAGGAGGTCGCGCAGGTCTATTACCAGCAGGCCGCGGACAACGCCAAGTATTTCGCCCGCCAGATCAGCGCCGACATCACCACGCACCGCCTGCACGAGCGGGACCGGATGACCTACCTCCGCCAGTTGGTCGAGCAGCGGCAGCGCTCCAGCCGGCTGGGCATGGTGGAGGTCTACTTCGAGAACGAGCGGGAGAATGTCGTGTTCCAGGATCCCGAACATCTCGATCAGGAGCCGATTCTCCTGTCGCCGAAGCTGCGAGAGGAGGTCTTTGCGGGCCGCGAGGTGTCGCGCGAACAGGCCGGAGCCGGCGGCGACATGATCAGCGGCGTCGTCCCGGTATTCGCGGCTCTCGGTCCCCACGAGGTGATCGGCATCGTGGTGGTGAGTCGCTTCATCCCCGGGACGATCGTCGAAAAGATCAAGGCGATCTCCCGATCGTCGGAGCAGTACCGGCAACTGACGCTCCTGAAAAATCCCATCAAGTTCAGCTATATCGTGACGCTTTTCATCGTGACCCTGCTGATCATCTTTTCCGCCACCTGGTTCGGGATGTTTCTCGCGAAGGGCATCACCGTTCCCATCCAGGATCTGGCCGAGGCCACGAAGCGGATCGCCCAGGGGGATCTGGAGCACCAGATCGAGATTGAGGCCGATGACGAGATCGGTGTTCTGGTCGATTCTTTCAACCAGATGACGCGGGATCTCCGGAAGAGCAATATGGACCTAGAACAGCGCCGCCGTTATATGGAGGCCGTCTTGCGGCATGTTTCTGCGGGTGTCATTTCCATCGACGCCAGCGGGGTGATCACGACGATCAACCGGGCGGTGGAAAAAATGCTGGGCATCCGCGCCGAGACGATCCTCCATCGTCCTTACGAGGAGGTACTGGCGCGGGAGCATCTGGAGATGGTGAACGCCTACCTGCAGGAGATGCGGAGCAAACGGAATGGTTTTCTGGAAAAACAGGTCGAGCTCACGATCGGGGAGAGGGCCATGACCCTCCTGATGACGACCAACGTCATTCATGACGATGACGGTCGCGACCTGGGCATGGTTGTCGTCTTTGAAGACCTGACCCAGCTTCAGAAGGCGGAACGCGCCGCCGCCTGGCGGGAGGTGGCGCGGCGCATGGCCCACGAGATCAAGAATCCCCTGACCCCGGTCCAGCTCTCCGCTCAGAGGTTGCAGAAGAAATATGGAGAGAAGCTGGGCGGGGACCGGGAGGTGTTTTTTGAATGCACAAAAACCATCATCGACCAGGTCGAGGTCCTGAAAAACCTGGTGAACGAATTTTCCCGATACGCCCGGATTCCCGTTACGAATCCGGCGCCGCACGACCTGAACGAGGTCATCGCCGATTCGGTCGTCCTCTTCCAGGATGCCCACAAGGAAATCCGGTTCACGTTCGAGACGGAGGACGCGCTCCCGATTGTAAACATCGACCCGGAGCAAATCAAGCGGGTCATGGTCAACCTCCTGGACAACGCCGTGGCCGCCCTCCGGGAACATGACGGATGCATTGCCATCCGGACATTCTACGACCCGGCCGCCCAGAAGGCGAGGGTGGAGGTGGCGGACAACGGAACGGGCGTTCCGCCCAGCTACAAGCTGAAAATCTTCGAGCCCTATTTTTCCACCAAGGGGGCCGGCTCCGGCTTGGGGCTGGCCATCGTGAACTCGATCATCGCCGATCATCATGGAAAGGTCAGCGTCCGCGACAACGTGCCGCGGGGGACCGTGGTGGCCTTTGAAATTCCCGTGCGGGAGGGAGTAGCCGTCTGAGAGGAAGGGTCCCCGTCCGGCAGGGGCATAAACGGTTTGGGAAGGAAGCATGCGGAAAACGATCCTGATTGTGGATGACGAAGAAAGCATCCGCCAGTCGCTGGGCGGTGTGCTAAACGACGAGGGATATGAAGTCCTGGCCGCCGCCAGCGGTGAGGAAGCGCTCCGGATGATCGACGACGAGATCCCCAGCCTGGTTCTTCTGGACATCTGGCTCCCGGGGATGGACGGCATCGAGGTCCTGACGCGGATCCGGTCGGAGTATCCCCAGATCCGCGTGATCATCATGTCGGGTCACGGCACCATCGAGACGGCCGTCAAGGCGACGAAACTGGGCGCCTTCGATTTCATCGAAAAGCCCCTCTCCCTGGACAAGGTCATCCTCCTGGTCAGCCATGCCCTGGACATGGTCAACCTCGAGGAGGAGAACATCCTCCTCCGGCAGAAGCTCGGCCGGGAGTATGAACTGACCGGGGAGAGCCCGCCGATTTCCGAACTGAAGGAAACGATCGGCATCGTGGCCCACACGAACGCCTGGATTCTGATCATGGGGGAGAACGGGACGGGCAAGGAACTCGTGGCCCGCTCCGTCCACCGCCAGAGCCGGCGTGCGAACAAGCCCTTCATCGAGGTCAACTGTGCGGCCATTCCGGAGGATCTCATCGAGAGCGAGCTGTTCGGCCATGAAAAGGGGGCGTTTACCGGGGCGACGGCCAAGAAGCGGGGGAAGTTCGATCTGGCCCACGAAGGGACCATTTTTCTCGACGAGGTGGCGGACATGAGCCTGAAGGCCCAAGCCAAGGTCCTTCGGATTCTCCAGGAGAAGAAGTTCGAGCGGGTGGGCGGCACCCGCCTGATCCCGACCGATGTGCGCGTCCTGGCGGCGACGAACAAGGATCTGGAACAGGAGATGGAGGCCGGGCGCTTCCGGCAGGATCTCTATTACCGCCTCAACGTGATTCCGTTGCGCGTCCCCCCGCTCCGCGAGCGCCGCGAGGACATCCCCCTGCTCGTCAACCGGTTCCTTCAGGACCTGGCCCAGAAGGAAGGCGAAGAACAGAAGACGATGACGATGGCGGCCATCGGCGTCCTCATGGAACACCCCTGGCCGGGCAACGTGCGCGAGCTGAAGAACATCGTCGAGCGGCTCGTCATCATGACCCCCGGCAACGTCATCGATGCCCGCGACATTCCGTCCCTGAACAAGGATGCGGAAGTCGTTCTAGACAGCTCCTTTTACGATTCCGATTCGTTCAAGGCGGCCAAGGTGGAGTTCGAGAAGAGCTACATCGTCAAGAAACTGCGCGAGTTCGAGGGCAACATTTCGAAGACCGCCGAGGCAATCGGCCTGGAGCGCAGCAACCTGCACAAGAAGATCAAGGCCTACGGTCTGGACGTCAAGGACGCTGGATAAGACGTCCGTGCCCGCGGGAGCCGATTTCCGGGCGGGGTTCGGGGCGCGACGTCAGAGCTGATGCCGAACGTCCGCCAGGGAAAAGCGCTGGAAGGGAAGGAAGGGGAGGCCCAGGGCGATCACGACCCCGAGCGACAGGACGTGGTAGAGGATCGCGAAGGTCAGCGCGTCCGTTTTGGCGACGCCGAACAGACCGAGGGCGAGAATGCAGGCGAAGTGCCAGTTGCCGATAAAGCCCGGCGCCGCGGGCAGGGCGATGCCGATCACGAGGATGATCATGACGACGAGGGCGGCGCCGACGGGCAGCGCCAGTCCGAAGGCCGGGAAGAGGATATAGATGGCGAAGACGTCGAGGACCCAGATGACGAGGGACAGAGCCGCGACGGTCAGGAACCGCTTCCCGTCGCCGATCATCTGAAAGCCGTCGACGAACCGGTCCACGAGACCCGCGAGTTCGGCGCCGTAGGGCGCCGGGAGCTTCGCCAAGAGCGGCCGGAGCAGCCCCAAGGCGCGCTCGCGCTTCAGGAGCAGGAGGGCCATCGCGGCCATCAATCCGACCGTCAGGGCAAAAAAGATCGCTCCCGACCGGAGCAGCCAGATGGGCAGGGGCGTCAGGAGCGGCGTCAGGGCGAAGAGCGACAAGACCGTCAGGCCGTCAAAGACCCGCTCGACGAAGATGGTTCCCAGCGCGGCGCTCATCCGGATGCCGCTTCGCTGAGCGATCAGGTACGGGCGGGCCAGTTCGCCCAGACGGGCCGGTAGGGAGACGATGGCCAGGAATCCCACGCTGGTGATCGGAAACAGGGTCCGTTGACGGATCTGCTCCATGGGACCCAGAATGACCCCCCAGCGAATCGAGCGGAAAACCTGCATGAGGAGCATGGCGGCGAGGGCCGGGAGGGCGAACCCCCAATGCATGGCCGCCACCCCCTCGCGGACACCGGCCCATGGGATGCCCCGAACGGACAGATAGACGAGGGCGAGGCTCACGAGGATTCCGGCCGCGATGTTTTTTTTCATGCACCCGCCCTGTTCGAGGCGTCCGCCCCGTCCGGCGCGACGGGGGAGCGCGGATGCGGTCCGGCGCGCCCCGGCCGTGTGCCGCCGGGGTACGCCGGATAGCCTCCGTCTGTTGAGGGGATCAGTTGTTGGCGATGTTGTCGGCGATCTTGTCGTGAATCAGCTGGGACGAGAGCTTGTCGCCGAGAAGCCCGACGCGGACCCCCACGGTGATGAGGTCCTTGGCCTTGTATTTAACGGTGAACTGGACCTTCTCGTCGTTGATGACGGTGCTGATCGTCCCTTTGCCGATGTCCTTGTCCGGCTTGACCTCCATGCCCCGCATGTCGGCAATGGTTTTTTCGCAGGCCGCCCAGACCCTGTCGAACGAGGTATAGTAATCCGTATTCAGATCCCCGTTGATGTACAGGTAGGTTCCCGACCCGACCCCTACGGCCGTCACCCCGACGGCCATGGCGGCGCAGCCGCCCAGAAGCATCAATGACATCATGAGGAAGGATAGCAGCGATTTTCTTTTCATCGGCAGGGGCACTCCTTTCCTTGAGGTTGAGGGATGGCCTCCCGGCCACGGCACCATTCTATAATCGATCGCGCCCGAATTGTCCACCCCTTCGTCAGACCTTATCCCTGGGCGCCCCCGAGGCGCGCGAACTCCCGGAGCAGCTCCTCCTGCTTGCGGGTGAGGTTCGTCGGAATGGCGACGACGGTTTCGATGATCTGGTCGCCGCGGCCGAAGCCTCGAAGGTGGGGGATTCCCTTTCCCTTGAGACGGAACGTCTTGCCGCTCTGGGTTCCCCGGGGAATCTTCAGCTTTTCGTTTCCGTTGAGCGTCGGCACCTCCACCGTTCCTCCCAGCGCCGCCTGAACGAAGGAAATTTGGACCCGGCAGTAGAGGTCGTCGTCGTTTCTTTCGAAGAATTCATGGGGGTCGACGTAGATGAACACGTACAGGTCGCCCGCGGGGCCGCCCGGGTCGCCGCTTTCCCCCTCGCCGCGCAGACGCAGGCGGGAGCCGGTTTCGACGCCGGCCGGGATTTTCAGCTGCACCGTCTTGGTGATCCGGGTTCGGCCCGTTCCCCGGCACTGCGGACAGGGCTGGGTGATGACGCTTCCCTGGCCCCGGCACTGCGGGCAGGTGCTGCGGACGCTGAAAAAGCCGCTGGACTGGGTGACCTGACCGCGCCCGTGGCAGTAGCGGCAGACCTCCGGCGAGGTGCCGGGCGCCGCACCGCTCCCGTGGCAGCCTTCGCACCGTTCGTACTTCTCGACGTCGATGTCCCGGGTCGTTCCGGTGGCGGCCTCCTTGAAGGAGATCTTGAGATCGTAGCGGAGGTCGGCGCCGGAACGGGGACCCGTCCGTCCGCGCGCCCGGCCGCCGCCAAATCCGAAAACATCCTCGAAGATGCTGCCGAAACTGCTGAAGATGTCCTCGAAACCGGAAAAGCCATGGTAGCCGGCACCGGACAGTCCCTCGTGACCGTACTGGTCGTAGATGGACCGCTTCTGGGGATCGCTCAGGACCTCGTAGGCCTCGGCCGCTTCCTTGAACCGATCCTCCGCCTCGTGGTCCCCAGGGTTCCGGTCCGGGTGGTATTGCATGGCCAGGCGGCGATAACTCTTTTTGATCTCTTCGTCCGAGGCGCCGCGCTCGATCTCGAGGACCTCGTAATAACAGCGTTTCATGGCTTAACCCCCGGCCTGTTCGCGGAGGTTGTGTTCGACGTCTTCCAGAAGCGCCGGATCGCCGCTCCGGACGGCGGCTTCACGCGCGAACCGGAGCTTGCCCTTCGCCAGGGCCGTGCGGCAGATCCGGACCCAGCCGTCGGGCGTCGGCTCCTCCCGGAGGGCCTTGGCGCAATTCAAGTATATCATGGCATCTCCCTCGCTCTCGGCCCAGGTTCTGATTTTCTCCAGGCCCTCCCGATCGGCGGCGGCCTCGAAAAACTCGAGGGCGTCGGCCATCCGGCCGGCGGCGAGAAAGCCGTTCCCGTAGACGGTTAGGTCGGCGACGCTTTTTTGAATGTAGAGCAGGGCCTGTTTTTTTCGGTAATCCGGAATGTCTGGTCGTTTCACGGTATCCTTAACATGACGCACGCCGTTCCACGGCGCTCAAACGGGCCTAACATAGTCACCGTCGGAGGCAATGTCAACCCCGGGGCCGTCAACGGTCCGGGACGAGCCTGCGCAGGGCCTCTTCGTATTTTTCCTTCGTTTTTTCGATGATGTCCCGGGGGAGCGGCGGGGGCGGCGCCGTCTGGTTCCAGGGAATGGACAGGAGATAATCGCGGAGGAACTGCTTGTCGAAGCTCTTCTGCACCCGCCCTTCGGCATAGTCGGACCGGGGCCAGAAGCGCGAGGAGTCGGGGGTGAGAAGCTCGTCGATCAGGATCAGGTCCCCGTCGCAGATGCCGAACTCCATTTTCGTGTCGGCGATGATGATGCCGGCCCGTTCGGCGATCTCGCCCGCCCGCCGGTAGACGGCCAGACTCGTCCGGAGGACCTGTTCGGCGAGGTCTCGCCCGATCAGGGCCTCCATGTCCCCGCGTGTGATCGTGGCGTCGTGTTCCCCTTCGGGGGCTTTGGTCGAGGGGGTGAACAGCGGCTTCGGGAGCCGTGCGGACTCCTTGAGACCCGCGGGCAGGGTGATACCCGAAACGGTCCGGTCCCGGCGGTAGTCCTTCCAGCCGGAGCCGCTCAGATAGCCCCGGACGATGCATTCCACGGGCAGGGGCCGCGCCTTGCGGACCAGCATGCTCCGCCCTTTCAGGATGTCCCGGTAGGGACGGCAGGACTCGGGGTACGCATCAGGATCCGTTGAGATCAGGTGATTTCCGATCAGGTCCGCCATCGCCCCGAACCAGAAGGCGGACATCCGGGTGAGGATCTCGCCCTTTCCGGGGATCGGTTCATCCATAATCACATCGAAGGCCGAAATCCGGTCCGTCGCGACGATGAGCAGGCAGGGGTCGAGGTCGTAGATGTCCCGCACCTTGCCCCGGCTGATGAGCTTCAATCCGGCCAGGTCCGTTTTGTTCAATCCGGTCGGTTCGTTCATGGGGTCCTCGACACTCCTGATTCTCCGGTCACCCGTCACCGTCAGTTGAGGAAGGGGTTGTATTTCTTCTCATGGCCGATCGTGGAGGTCGGCATGCTTCCGTAATTGTGACCCGGCAGAACGAGGGTCTCATCGGGCAGCGTGAGGAGCTTTTCCTGGATGGAGCGCAGCATGAGCGGCCAGGAGCCGCCCGGAAGGTCGGACCGGCCCACGGCCTCGACGAACAGCGTATCCCCGGTGAAGACGTGTCCATCCCGGTACAGGCACATGCCGCCGGGGGAATGCCCCGGGGTGTGCAGCACCGCGAGTGCTACCCGCCCGACCGAGATGACATCCCCCTCACGGACGGTCCGATCCGCCGGGGGGGACTTCGCCGCCCCGAACATCCTCAGCAGCATGGGCGGGGTATCCACGAGCATCGGGGCATCCGCTTCGTGAATGATGATTTCGGCCCCGGTCTTCTGTTTCATTTCAAGGTTGCCGGAGATGTGGTCCACGTGCCCGTGGGTGTTGACGATCGTCTTGATCGTGAGCTTTCGGCTCTGCGCGATCCGGATCAAGCCGTCCACATTGGCGGCCGGATCGATCACGAGCGCCTCGCCCGTGTCCGGGTCGCCCACGATATAGGCGAAGACCGCCATGGCGCTGACCTGCACTTGTTCGAGATACATGCTCCACCTCCCACGCGCCCCCTATCAGGTTCTCGCCGGGAAGTCAACGGGATTCGGCCGGTGCCGCGCTCAGCCAAGTCGCCGGAGGCGGGCGCCGAAGAAGCCGTCCATGCCGTCACGGTGTGGGAGCGTCCGGAAGTACCCCTCCTCGTCGAGCAGCGCCGCCGGAAAGGGGGGCGGGGGCGAATCCGGGGCATACTCCGGGTGGCGTTCGAGAAAATCCGCGATCACGTCCTCGTTCTCCTCGGGCAGGAGGGCGCAAGTCGCGTAGACGAGGACGCCGCCCCGGCGCGGGTAGGCGGCCGCGGCGTCCAGGATGCGCCGCTGGCGACGGACGAGGGTGCCGAGGTCGCGCGGCTGAAGCCGCCACTTGATTTCGGGGTTCCGTCGCAGCGTTCCGGTCCCGGAGCAGGGGGCGTCGACGAGGACGCGGTCGAAGCGGGCGTGGAACGCCTCCCCGAGGTCCGCTTCGGCGTTGCGGGCCCATGTTCGGATGGGCGTCGCCCCGAGGTGCCGGGCGAGCGTTTCGAGATCGGCGAGCTTCCGGGGGTGGATGTCCACGGCCAGGATTTCGCCCGAATTTTGCAGCAGGGCGGCCAGATGGGTGGTCTTTCCGCCGCTGCCGGCGCAGAGATCGAGGAGGGTTTCACCCGGGCGTGGGTCGACGAGGGGGGCGACCAGTTGCGAGGCCTCGTCCTGGATGTGGAGCCCGCCTTCCCTGAACGGGGCGGTTTCGCCCAAGGCGCCGGCGCCGGCGGCGACGGCGAGGCCGTCCGGGGAAAAGAACGTCGGCTCACAGGCGAGGCCCGCCGCGGCCAGGGCCTCCCGCGCGGCCGCGGGGGTAAGGCGGATCCGGTTGACCCTCAGGGTGCAGGGCGGCGTCTCGTTGTCGGCCCGGCAGAGCGCCGCCGTTTCCCCGGGGCCGTAGACGGCGAGCCAGCGGCGGACGAGCCAGAGGGGGTGGGAGGCGGTTGCGGCGATGTGTCCGACCGGATCCTGGACGGCGTCGGGCCAGCGGATCGCGTCCCGCTTCCGGACGGCGGCCCGCAATACGGCGTTCACCAGGGAGGCGCGATCCGGGACGCGTCCCTTGGCGAGTTCCACCGCGGCGTCCACCGCCGCGAACGCAGGGATCCGGTCAGTGAATTCCAACTGATAGAGGGCCGTACGCAGGATTGCGCGGGTGACCGGCTCCAGGTCAGCGAGGCGCCCTCGGTAGAGCTGACGGAGGATCCAGTCCAGGCGACCCTGCACGCGGAGCGTGCCGTAGACGAGTTGGGTCGCCAGTCCCCGGTCGCGGGGATCCCCGAGGCTGTCGCCCGACAGGGCGGCGTTCAGGAGGGGTTCCGCGTAGGCCCCCGTTCTTTCCACGCGCGTCAGGAGATCGACGGCGACGCTGCGGGCGGTTTCACTCATGATCCCGTCTCCGGGCGCGGTTCGCCCCGGCCGCTCAGTCCTCCTCCACGATCGCGACGGGCCGCGTCCAGCCGGCGGAGGCCCGCTTGATCTTGATGGGGAAGCAGGAGACGGTGAAGCCGTGCGGCCGGCCGATCGCGGAGAGGTTGGCCAGCTTTTCCATGTGGCAGTACCCGGTCTCGATTCCGGCGAAGTGGGCCTCCCAGATCACCCGGGGGTCGCCCTTTTCCTTGAATTCGGCGGCGAGAAAGGGCAGGGGGCGGTCCCAGCTCCAGGCATCGATGCCGACGACGCGGACGCCCTGCTCCGTCAGATAGAGGGTGCTTTCCCGGTCCATCCCGGCCCCCTTGACCAGATATTCCGGCTTTCCCCAGGCTTGGTCGGCGCCGGTCTGGACGAGAACGATGTCGAGCGGCTTGAGTTCGTACCGGATCCTGTCCAGTTCCCTCTTGACGTCCGCCACGGTGATGCGCTCCCCGTCGGCCTTGTGGCGGAAATCGAGCAGGACGCCGTCGCTCAGGCACCACGCGAGCGGGATCTCGTCGATCGTGGCGGCGGGCCGGCCCCGGTCCATCTTCGGGTGATAGTGGTAGGGGGCGTCGAGGTGGGTGCCGCTGTGGGTGGAGAGCGTCAGGAATTCCACGGCCCAGCCCACCCCGCCCGGCAGCTGGTCGGCCTTGAGGCCGGGGAAGAAGTCCAGCATGGAGGCGGTCCCCATCGCGTGATCGATGTAGTCCACCCGGGGGATCATCATGGGCGGGTCGCTGGGGAGTCCCGTTTCGAGCGCGATGCTCAGGTCGACGAAACGTTTTTTCTTCATGGACGGTCTCCTTTCTCGTGAAGGGTTTGCGATTGTCCGGCGGACGCGTCTACCCCAGACGGCTGCCAGGCGCGAGCCTCTGCCCCCGCAGGAAATCCCAGATCGGCAGGCGCTTCTTGTTTTCCATCTGGACCTCCGTCAGGCAGACCCGCCCCCCCCGGACGGCCACGGGCAGGCCCCGCGGCGTCGCTTCCCCGACCGTTCCCGGCGCATCGGCGACGGAACCCGGCAACGCTTCGGCCCGGAACACCTTCAGAATCTTCCCGGCGCAGCGGGTCCAGGCGCCGGGCGTCGGGGAAAGCCCCCGGATCAGGTTGACGACGGCGTCCGCCGGCGCGTCCCAGCGGATCAGGCCGTCTTCCCGGCCGATTTTGGGTGCAAACGTCACCCCGGACGGGTTCTGGGGGATTCCCGCGAGGGTTCCGCTCACGATTCCGTCCAGGGCGCGCGCCAGGAGCCCGGCCCCGAGGATCGCCAGGCGGTCGTGGAGTGCGCCATAATCTTCCCGGGGGTCGATCGCGGTCTCTTCCTGGATCAGGATGTCGCCCGCGTCCATCGCCTCGTTCATCCGCATGATCGTGACGCCGGTGACGGACTCCCCCCGGATCAGGGTCCAGTTCATCGGGGCGGCGCCCCGATACTTCGGCAGGAGGGAGGGGTGGACGTTGATGCTGCCGAGACGGGGAATCTCGAGGAGGGCTGCCGGGAGGATCTGGCCGAACGCGGCCACGACGATCACGTCGGGGGCCAGGGCGCGGCAGGTGTCGAGAAACGCCGGGTCCCGCACGCGCTCGGGCTGGAGGACGGGCAGTCCCAGGCGGAGGGCGGCGGACTTCACCGGGGGAGCGATCCGGGACCGTCCCCTGCCCCGGGGCCGGTCAGGCTGGGTAACGACGGCGGCGATCGGCCAGCCGTTTACGGCGAGGCGCTCCAGGGACGGCAGGGCGAACTCCGGCGTTCCCATGAACATCACTGACGTCTGCATGCGCATCCTGCGGTTCCCGGCCCGCGGGTTATAGAAAGTGCACCGGGTCGACGTCGATCCGGACGTCCAGACCCGTGTGCGCGGCGTGTTCGGACAGGCTCCGGGCCAGAGCGTGCAGGCTTGTAACATGTTTGCCCTTCAAAAGCAATTGCCAGCGGTACCGGCCCTTGATCTTCGCCACGGGGGCCTCCGCTGGACCGATGACCTCGATCCCCGGCGCCGACCGTCCTGCCGTGGCCAGTTCCCGGGCGAGACGGCCCAGTGTTTCACCGGCCGCCCGGCCCTTTTCCCGGGAGCGGCAGGAGAGGTGAAGACTCACGAGGCGGCTGAACGGTGGGTAGGACAGGGCTTCCCGGGAGGCGATCTCCTCCTGGTAGAATCCCGTGTAGTCGTGATGCCGGGCTTTGAGCAGGGCGTAGTGCCCCGGGTTGAAGGTCTGGATGAGGACCCGGCCCGGCGTCTCCCCCCGGCCGCCCCGGCCTGCCACCTGGGTGAGGATCTGAAACGTCCGCTCCGCCGCCCGGAAATCGGGGAGATTCATGGAGGTGTCGGCCGAGATGACGCCGACCAGGGTCACGCCTGGGAAGTCGTGCCCCTTGGCCACCATCTGCGTACCGATCAGGATGTCGATCTCCTGCCGGGCGAGCCGCTGGAGGATCTCGATGTGGGCGCCCCGGCGCGTCGTGGTGTCGCTGTCCAGACGGGCGATGCGCGCCTCGGGGAACGTGGCCCGGACCTCCTCCTCCACCTTCTCCGTCCCCACGCCGAAACCGCCGAGGCGGGAACTTCCGCAGGCCGGACAGGCCGGCGGGACGGGGTGGCGGAAGCCGCAGTAATGACATTTCAGGATGGCGTCCCCGCCGTAGTAGGTGAGCGAGACGGCGCAATTGAGGCACCGGAAGGCCTGGCCGCAGTCCAGGCAGACCATGAACGCATGCGAGCCCCGCCGGTTGAGAAACAGGATGGCCTGGCGGCCGAGGCTGAGCGTCTCCCGGAGCGCCGTCTGCAGGGGTGCCGAGAGGACGGCCGGCTGGCCGGCCGCTTCCCGCGGTCCCCGCATGTCGATCACCTCCACTTGGGGCAGGAGCTTGGACAGGACCCGGTCGGGCAGGGTCAGGAGGCGGTATTTCCGCGCGGCGATGTTGAAGTAGGATTGGAGTTCGGGGGTCGCCGAACCCAGGATCACCGCCGCTCCGGCCAGTTTGGCCCGTATGACGGCGAGGTCGCGGGCCTGGTAATGCATCCGGTCGTCCTGTTTGTAGGACAGGTCGTGTTCCTCGTCCACGACGACCAGCTTCAGATCCCGGACCGGGGCGAAGAGGGCGGAACGGGCGCCGATGATCAGACGGAGGCGGCCCTGACGGATCTGCCGCCACTGGTCGTAACGGGCGGCGCGGGAGACGCCGCTGTGGAGGACCGCGACGGCTTGGCGGGGGAACCGTGCCTGGAGACGGTCCAGGAGCTGGCCGGTCAGGGCGATCTCCGGCACCAGGAGCAGCGCGCCGCCGCCGCGCTCCAGGACGTCCGCGATGGCCCGCAGGTAAACCTCCGTCTTGCCGCTCCCCGTGACCCCGTGGAGCAAAAACGGCGCAAACCCTCCCCGGTTCAGGCTCTCCCGGATCGTTTCAACGGCGTTCCGCTGATCGGGGTTGAGGACGGGAACCGCCTCGGTTGTCCGGACGTTTTCCCCGGGCGCTTCGCCGCCCCGGCGGGGGGCAAGCCGGCGTTCGGCCTCCGTGACGCGCACGAGGCCGGCGTCCTGCAACTCACGGATTTCCTTTCGGATGTCTTCTATGCCGGTGATTTTCCCGAGATGATTCAGGGTGAGCCCGTTCCGGCGTTCGGCCAGGACGGCGCAGAGGACGTCCGCTGCCGGGGAGAGAAGGGCGGTGATCCGGTCCGCGGCGTCTTCCGCGAGGCGGACGCGCTGGCCGCCGGACCGGTATTCCGTTCCCGGCAGGACGTCGGCCAGGGCCTT
>JALNWL010000023.1 GCA_023230905.1 Syntrophales bacterium | reverse complement strand
CTTGTCAATCGAATATCGGCGCCCGACCGGGACGGCCTCCGGCCCCGGGGCGGCGGGATCGTCTCCGGGGCGTTTCGCCCCGGGAGGGGTTCAGGCCTCCCCTTTGCCGCCGGGCTTGTCCGTGTCGTGAAAGAGGTCGAAAAAAGACTGGAAGGCCGGGAGCGACGCGATCGACGTCTGGGTCATCTTGGAGAAGTCCATCCCGAGGCTGAGCCATTTCCGGAACTGTTCGTCCGCGGCCGCCTTGTAGGAGAGGTAGCTCTTCAGCGTCTGCTCGAGATGGTGGTCGAAGAATTCGCCCAGGACGGTTTCACCGTACTGAATGATCAGATGCAAAAGGGGAACCGGCAGCAGGCTGTTTTTTTTCCTGGATTCCTCCAGGATGATCTGGGTGAGCGTGAAGGCCGTGACGTCTTCGCCGGTTTTTGCATCGACGACTTCCACGCGACGCCCCTGACGGATGACCTGCAGGACGTCGTCCAGGGTCACGTAGGCGCTCCTCTCGGTGTCGTAGAGGCGTCTGTTGGTATATTTCTTCAAGTGCAGTTTTTCGGTCATCGTTCCTTTCCTTTCTCCTTGCCTTCATAGCGGAGAATCGGTCACAATGCAACAAAAAATGTCGCTGGGGAAGATAACCCTTTTTGTATTCGGATCGGTCGGTTCGTTTAACCAATCGATCATACGAGGAATATCTAATCTCGCTCCTCTCGGTGTCGAAGGGGCGAGGGGGATAATCATCTTATTGCAATGCAACATTTTCCGCTTGACAAATCTTTTGGGTGCGCTATATTAAGGCCCACGTCGGGCAGGAATGAGAAAACACAAAAAGGAGGAAAAAGGCATGGAACAGGAAAAACTGACGAAGCAGATGATTGAATTTCACAAGACGACGTTTGACAACACCTTCAATGCCGTGGAGATTCTCCAGGAGCAGACGGAAAAGATGGTCGGCATGTTCTTGGACCAGGCGCCGTGGTTCCCGGCAGAGGGGAAGCAGGCGGTCAACGAATGGCTGAAGACCTACAAGGAAGGGCGGGAGACGTTCAAGGGCAGCGTCAACGAAAGCTACAAGAAGGTGGAAGAATATTTGGGCGCTCTCGAGAAGAAGGCCCCCAGGACGAAGGCGGGCAAATAGGATCGCTCAACGAACCCCGTCCGGGATGCGACGGCCGGAGGAGGGGGCAAACCCTTTGAAAGGAGAATGGGACATGGAACCGAAACAGATGGCGAAGCAGATGATCCAGTTCAACAAGGCCGCTTTCGACAACACCTTCAACGCGATGACGGTGCTGCAGGATCAGGCGGAGAAGATGATGAACAGCCTGATCGATCAGAGCGCCTGGATGCCCGCGGAAGGCAAGAAGGCCCTGTCTGACTGGGTCAAGGCCTACAAGCGGGGTCGCGAGGACTTCAAGGCCGCAATGGACGACAACTACAAGAAGGTCGATGCGTTCTTTGCCGGTCTGGAGAAGGGCAAGAGCGCCTAGGGACGCCGGTGTAAATCCCCTCCCGACAGGGGTCTAACCGGGGCATGACGAGGGTCATCCCCGACATCGCGACGACGACCGCCGTTGCACCGCCGCATGTCCGCTCTGCCGGAGAATGGAAACGTCATGGACGCAAGATTCTATGAGTTTTGGGGCCGGTTCTTCTCGTCCCTGGCGCAGGGACGGAACCCCTGGGAGGATTGGATTCCCGGGCGGACCCCGGTGGCCGGCGGCGCCGACGCCTTCTCGGAATTCTTCCGCGGGATGGACGGAGGGGAGCGCCGGCCGGAAGGCGACCTGCCGGGCGGGGAGCTGTGGCAGGAGGCGGCGGAGGCCTTTCAGAATTCGCTTCGGGACTTCCTCGCCCTCTTCGACGTGGTTTCCCGGGAGGATTATCGGGCCCTGCAGGACGAATGCGCGGCCCTGAAGGAAACGGTCGCGAGCCAGGAAAAGACCATCGCGGGCCTGAAACGGCGGCGCGGAAGAAAAACGGGCGCCTCCCCGGAGGAAACGGTGAAACGGCTCCGGGAGGTCATCCGCAGGCAGAACGAGGAATTCGAGTCGCTCATGAAGGCGGCGGCCGGTCTCTTTGAAGGGAAACCGACATCCTGAACGGCGAACGACCGGGCGCCTCGACCCCCCGCTTCAGGGGCCTGCGGGCGGGCGGTCTTACGGTTTCGCCTTGGGCGGGCTGACCAGGGCCTCGCCGTCGAGAACGACGGTGCCGTCCTGATTGGTGCACGTGGTTTTCAGGCGGACGCGATTCTTCTCCGCCATCACTTCGACGACCTCCGCCCGGGCGGTGACGGTGTCGCCGAAGCGGACCGGCGCCAGAAAGCTGAGCGACTGCTTGAGGTAGATCGTGCCGGGGCCGGGAAGCTGCATCCCCAGCAGGTTCGAAATGAAACCGGCGGTGAACATGCCGTGGGCGATCCGGGTCTTGAAGAAGGTGTTTTTGGCGTAGGCCTCGTTGATGTGGGCGGGATTCAGATCCCCCGTGATCCCGGCGTAAAGGTAGATGTCCGTTTCCGTCACGGTCTTCGAAAATTCGGCGGCGTCGCCCACCTTGATCCGATCGATCGACTTACCGTTCATGTTCCCCTGTCCCCCTTTTCCGATCGCTCCTAAAACCAGCAGCGGTGACTCCAGATTTCATCCTTGAGTTCCTTCATGTCGCTTTTGAGCATGAGGTAGAGGCCGGCGTTCTGGATGGCCAGCCCCCCCTGGTAGGCCAGGGCGGTGACCAGCAGGACTTCGTCCTCCGTGAACTCGCGGGCGACGGCGCTGTACAGACGCAGAACGCCGATCACCCGCTCCTTTGACTTGATGGGAACGCTCAGGATGGTGACGATGCCTTCCGCTTTCTTCTCCTTCTTGTACTGGACCCCCTTGTCCGTCGAGGCGTTCCTTACGACCACCGGTTTCCCCTTCAGGGCTTCGGCGATGCTCTTTTCCGCGGAAACCGGCCCCTTGTTGAGGTACGTCTCGCTGAGCCCGCAACTGGCGACGAGTTTCAGGGTATTGCTCTCCTCGTCCAGCAGCCGGATCGAGGCCGCCTTGACCCCGATGGCCTGGGAGACCTCGCAGCTCAGGGTCTGGAGGATGTCCTTGATGTCGAGGCTTGAGTTGATGCTGGCGGCCAGATCGAGGAAGATCCGGGTGTTCTCCCGCAGTCTTTCGACCAGCCGCGCGGTTTCGACCGCCACCCCACCCTGTTCGGCGAGAACCGTCAGGAATTCGATCTCCCCGGCGGAGAAATTCCTCACCTTGGCCGTATACAGCGAGAGGGTGCCGATGAAACGGCCCTTGACCTTGACCGGCACCACCAGAATGGAGGCGATTCCTTCCGCCCGTTTCATCTCCCGGTTTTCCACCACGGGATCGGACGCGGCGTCGCGGAAGTGGAGGTATCCCTTCTTCAGGAGGAGCGGGATTTCCTTCTTGACGTGCGCCAGGCCCGCATGGACATAATTTTTTGAAAGCCCCGTCTGGGCAACGGGGACGTAGGTTCCCTTCTCCTCATCCATCAGGAAAAGGCAGGCCGCCTTGCCCCCCATGGCCTCGAGGACGCCCTGAACGATCAGTTGCAGGATCTTGTCCCGTTCCAGGGTCGTTCCCAGGGCCCGGCCGATCTTGACGATGGTCCTGAAATAATTGTCTTGCTTGGTCATGGGGATCTCTCCTGTCTCGTTTCTGCAATCCGCTGCGGGGATAAGGCTTTCCTCCGAAGACCGCTTTATTTATTCGCCGCCCGCTGTGCCGGCCGGGCCCTTCCCCTCTCCGCTTTTTTCTTCTTCGGGGGGCGCGCCGGGGCCGGCCGGCCCTTCCCACGCGCCGCTTTCCCGGGGGTGAACTTGACGATCGCCGCCCCTTTCGATGCCGGTCGGGCGTCCGGCCCGTCCCTTTCCATCAGCCAGCGCGCGATCTTGGGTGCAAATTCCCGCTGACTCTTGGAGCTGACATAGATGCCGATATGGCCGGTATCGAGATTGACGTCCTCCGTATCCCGGCTGCCGACGTGCCGGGTGAGCTGTTCGCAGGCCGCCGGCGGGACCAGGTGATCGTACATGCCGTAGAAGTTCAGAAGCGGCATCGTGATTTTCTTAAGATCGACCCGTTTGCCGCCCAGTTTCATCTTGCTCTGGATCAGGAGATTCTTCTTGTAGCAGTCGTTGATGAACTGCCGGAAGGTCTCGCCGGGGACGTCGGGGCTGTCGAAGATCCACTTCTCCATGCGGACGAAGTTTTCCACGAAGGACTTGTTGTCCGCGTTCTCCAGGAAACCCACGTATTTGTCGATCATGAGGCGGGCCGGGTTGAGCAGCAGAAACCCCAGGTTCATCAGATCCGCCGGGATGTTGCCGAAGGTGTCGACCATCCGGTCGGCGTCGAGGGCCTTCATCCAGATGTGGAGCAGGCCGGTGTCGGTGTCGAAGTGGGTCGGCGTCACCGTCGTGATCAGGTTCTTGACCTTTTCCGGGTGGAGCGCGGCGTACATGACACAGAACGAACCGCCCATGCAGATTCCCATGAGGTTGATCCGGGGCAGGTTGTGCTTCCTGCGGATGAAATCCATCGCATGATCCAGATAGCCGTTGACGTGATCGTCGATGGTAAGAAACCGGTCCTTCCGGGAGGGATAGCCCCAGTCGATCAGGTAGAGATCGATGCCGTCCCGGAGGAAATTCTTGACCACGCTCCGGTCCGGCTGGAGATCCAGCATGGTTTCGCGGTTGATCAGTGCGTAAACGACCAGAAGGGGGGTCTTGAGCCTGGCCTCGCCCTCGAGGCGATAATGCTTCAGCCTGACGCGGTCTTCCTCGTAGACGATGTCATAGGGGGTGGGCGCGATCTCGGTCGACAGCTCACCGAGCAGGACCTCCGATACCTTGGTGACCCGCGCCTGTGCTTTTTCCGTGTCTTCGGCCAGGCTGGCCAGAATGAGATCGAGGGGAATCTTGGGCTGATCCATAAGCGTTTCTCCTCACCGGGCGGCCGCGCATCCTCAATCCGGGTTCAATTGCCTCTCCAGCTCCCGCACCCTCTTTTTCAACTGGTGAAGATCCCGGTAGAGCGCGTCGACTTCCTTGTGGGTGGGTACGGGCAGGAGCTGCAGGAGGTCCTGGACAACCTCGTTTTTGGCGATGATGAATTCCGACAGCCGGTTGAACAGCTCGCCGAGCGCCTGGCTGTACTCCGGCGACTTGAAGAGCGTCATGAAATGGCCTTCGAGGATCTTGACCCACAGGTTGTAGTACTCCCTGGCCTGCTTCGGAACTTTCCCCTGCTGCGCCAGCTTTTCGATCTCCTGCTGCATCACCTTGGTGGTCTGCTCGAAGGGGAGGTTGAGCAGGGAAAAGAACTCCGCGCCCGTCGCCTTGAGCAGGGCGAGCTTGTCGAGGAGCAGGTTCATCCGTTCCTGATAGAACCGGGTCAGACCCAGCTGGGGGATGTAGAAGAACTGACGGACCTCTTTTTCGTAGATGTCTTTCAGTGTCTTGAAGAACTCCTGGTCCAGGTTTTCGAAGTGGTAGGCCTCGACCTTCCGGCCGATCTTGCCGGCTTTCTCGATCTGGCCTTTTTGGATCTGAAAGCAGGTGTCCCAAGAGGCTTCGGCGATCTTGAGAAACAGGTCCGGGAGGGCGTCAAGACTCTTCGATGCGGCGCCGGCCACGGCCGGATCGCTCATCGCGGTGGAGAGCGACTGCCACATCCTGAGGGCCGCTTCCATCGATTCGAGGGAGCGCTTGCGCGGTGGTTTCTGCGTGGAAGGCCCCGCCGCGGCCTCGGTCGGGGGCGGCACCATTTTCAGGAGCGAGGTCCAAAGATCCGCCCCCGCCTTGATCCAGTCGGGGGGAAAAAGCCCGTCCGGGGCTTGGCCCTGCTGAGTCTCGTCCATCGCACACCTCATGAGCCGGCAACGCTGCCCGGGGGATAGCGTCTCCCCGTGCATTCATCTGTCTGCACGTGAAAAAAACCCTACACCGATCCCTCCAGGCGGAAGGTCAGGCGGCAGGATTGAGCAGGAACGACTCCGAAACGACGATTGATGAATATATCCAAACGATTCAACCGTCAAGGGAAAAGATCCCGGCATGGTAGGAGCTGCGCACGAGCGGCCCCGCCTCGACGTGCCGGAAGCCCAGTCCCAGGGCGATTTTCCTGAATTCGGCGAATTCGGCGGGGGGGTAGTACCGGGCAACGGGCCAGTGACGGCGCGTCGGCTGCTGGTACTGGCCGATCGTGACGCGCTGGCAGCGGACGACGGCCAGGTCGTGGAGCAGGGCGACGATGGCGTCCCGGGTCTCGCCCAGGCCGATCATGAAGCCGGACTTGCTGACGATGTCCCGGTGCGGGTGAAGGGCGGCCAGCAGCCTCAGGGAGCGTTTGTAGTCCCCCTGGGGACGGAGGTTAGGAAACAGGGATCTGGCGACCTCGATGTTGTGATTGATCACCTCCGGTCCGGCGTCGATGATCCGCTCCAGCGCCTCGCGGCTTCCCTGGAGATCCGGGATCAGGACCTCGATGCGGCAGTCCGGGAGGCGCGTGCGCAGCAGGTGGATGCAACGGGCGAAATGTTCCGCGCCCCCGTCGGGCAGGTCGTCCCGGGTGACCGAGGTGATGACGACGTAGCGGAGCCCGAGGGCGCGGACGGCCTCCACGAGGCGCTCCGGTTCGTCGGCGTCCACCGGCGCGGGCGTCCCCTGGCGGATGTGGCAGTAGCGGCAGCCCCGCGTGCAGGTGTCGCCCAGGATGAGGAACGTGGCCGTTCCCGCCCGGAAGCACTCGCCCCGGTTGGGGCAGAGGGCTTCCTGGCAGACGCTGTGGAGACGGAGTTCGGCGAGGGTGCGCGCGATCCGGCGGTCCGCCTCGCCGCCCGGCAGGCGGACCTTGAGCCACGGGGGTTTCCGGAGAGGGTCAACGGCTATTTTACCATTCATCATCAAAGGCCTTTTCGCACTCAGGATCCGTGATCCCGTTAGCGCCGGGGAGATTTTTCGGGGACCCCCGCCTCCAAAGCGCGTCGAGGCGATGCGGGGGCTAAAAGGTGCGGCGCGCGGAGGGACCGCGGGTCTGGAAGCGCTCTCAGAAGTAGTACCAGATCGACTTGTAGTCGCTAGTGTTTTCGCCGTCCGCGGCCAGCCGCTTCAGGTAGTCGTAGATGGAGACGTCCGTGTAGAGATAGTCGAAATTCGTCGTGATCCGCGCCTCCCAGGTGTAGAAGCGGTACACTCGGCGGCCGTCGGGAAGGACCATGATGAGCTCGTGGTCCTGCCAGGCCCGGAGGTTCGATTTCCCCAGGCGGGGGACGTTGAAGACCGGTTCGTCCGTCCGGACGACGCCGGGCAGGAGACGGGCCTCCTCCTTCCGCTCCTGCTCGATGCGGGCCAGCGGGACCCGGAAGTCCACGGTCTCCTCCTTCCCCATCGTGTTGAAGGTGTAGTAGGGGTCGATTCCGGAGAGCTTCAGCATCCGCCGGAGCAGGCAGAGTTCGAAGCGGCGGCTGTTGTAGTACGTGAAGACGTGCTGATTATAGACGTTGACGCCCAGGGCCTTGATCTTTTTTACGGCCTCGAGGGCCTCGGGCGTCAGCTCCACGGCGTGCTCGAAATGGGTAGAGACGCAGATCTCCCGGCGGCCCCATTCGTGGTATTTCCTCAGGATCTCGAGGAAGCCGTCATCGATCCGGAAGGGAAGGGTGACCGGAACGCGGGTGCTGATCCGGATGCGCTCGATGTGGGAGATGCAGGCCAGTTGTCCGACGATCCATTCCAGGCGGCGGTTGTCCAGGCACAGGGGGTCGCCGCCGGTCACCAGGACCTCGCTGATGTGGTCGTTGTCCCGGATCCACGCGACGGCCTCGCGGAGCGCCTCCGGGGGCAGCATCGCCGGGGCGTCGATCTGCTTCACCTCCCAGTTGCGCTGGCAATAGACGCAGATTTGCGGGCAGGCGTTGAAGGGCTTCAGGATCACGACCTTCGGGTACCGGCGGGTGATCCCGTCGACGGGGCTCGTCGAGCGCTCCTGCATGAAGTCCATGTCGACGCCCTGCTCCCGGTTGGCCGCGACGCTGGCGCAGTGCCGGACGGACGGCAGGACCTGGGCGCGGATCTGGCGGTCCTCGTCGGTGCGCCCCGAGGCGTTGAACAGGGACAGGTAATAGGGGGTGATCTCCACGGGGATGCCCTTTTCCGCCGCCATCGCGAGCCCCGCCGCCTCGTAGTCGTCGAGACGGACGAGCCGGGAGATCGTGTCGAGATCCGTCAGGATGTGCTTGAGATGCCACCGGGGGTCCCGCCAGTCGGCCTCCGCGGCGCCGAAGTGCGCGAGAATCTTCGCCTTGAGCTTCCGCCGCTGCCGAATCAGGGCGGCGTCGAATCCGGTCCGGTAGCGACGGCGGTAGCGCCGCATGATGGCCGAGTAGGCGTCGAGCTGTCGCGAACGGACCGTCGCGGCGGAACGATCCTGGGCGGCCGACCGGCCGTCCGCGGTCCTCAGGAGTGCCGGAATTTTCGGCTGCTTGCCGGCCTTGCCGGTGATGCCCTTGAAGAAGGCGAGGTACTCGCACAGGAAGGCCTTGCCGACCCGCTCCAGCGCCCCCGGGCGGTTCCGGGCCAGGTCGTACAGGAGCGTCAGCGGCGAGGCGCCGGTCAGGTGTTCGTTTTCCGTCCGGATGGTGTTGGAGAAGACGCGGAGGCACTCCTTGGCGTTTCTCTTTTCGATGGAATTCATGCCGGCGTAGGGGGTGTCCGGCTTCATGTTGAACATCGAGCGGTTGAGCTGGTTGAAGTGGTCGAACAGGATATGGCGCGCCTCCTCGACGTGCTTGGAGCCGGCGAGGATCCTCCGGATCTCCGGGTCGGCGGCCCACAGCTTCTCGACGAGTTCCTTGTTGTCCAGTGAGAGAATGTTTTTGACCATGAGACGGGCCCCCGTGGTTTCGATCGTCGAGGGACATTTTGGCCGAAGCCGCCCCGAACGTCAATCATTTCCTGTTTCCTAAGATAAAGGTCCCTTCCTGACCGGCGTGATCTCATCCCTCCCGCGCTCCGTCCGGAGGCCGGCTTCAAGTTTTCCGATGTCCCCGGCGGTTTCCCGGGTCGTGGATCAGGCGGGACCGGAGGGTCTCTTCCAGCAGACGTCCGGCCGGCGGGCGGCCAGGACCTCGTCGAGGCGCTTCACGGGGGTTGTGTGCGGGGCCGATTTCACGATCTCCGGTTCGTCCTTCGCTTCGGTGGCGATGGCGATCATCGCGTCGCAGAAGGCGTCGAGCGTTTCGAGGCTCTCGGTCTCGGTCGGTTCGATCATGATGGCCTCCGGGACGATCAGGGGGAAGTAGATCGTCGGTGGGTGGACGCCGTAGTCGAGCAGGCGCTTGGCGATGTCGGTCGTGTGGACGCCGCTTTCCCGGACCTGCCGCCGTCCGGAAAAGACGCATTCGTGCATGCAGGGGCGGTTGTAGGGGAGGTCGTAGAAGGTCTTCAGACGCGCCTGGATGTAGTTGGCGGCGAGGACGGCGTCCTCCGCCGTCTGCCGGAGGCCCGCCGCGCCGAGGCTGCGGAGGTAGGCGCAGGCCCTGACCATCACGGCGAAGTTCCCGTAAAAGGCCCGGACGCGCCCGATCGTGTCGGGATACGCCTCCGACCAGGCGTAGCCCGCGTCCGTCCGGACGATCCGGGGGACGGGAAGGAAGGGTTCAAGGGCGGCCCCGACACCGACGGGGCCGCTCCCCGGGCCGCCGCAGCCGTGGGGGGTGGAGAAGGTCTTGTGGAGGTTCAACTGGACGACGTCGAAGCCGATCTCGCCCGGCCGCACCTTTCCCAAGAAGGCGTTGGCGTTGGCGCCGTCGCCGTAGAGGAGGCCGCCCCGGTCATGGATGATCCGGGCCACCGCCGCGATGTTCCGCTCGAACAGGCCCAGGGTATTCGGGTTCGTCAGCATGAGGCCGGCGGTGTTTTCCGTCATGGCCGCGTCCAGGGCGTCGAGATCCACGCCGCCCGCGTCGTTGGACGGCACCTGCACGACCTCGTATCCGCATAGGGCGCCCGAGGCGGGATTCGTCCCGTGGGCCGTGTCGGGGATCAGGATTTGCGTGCGTTTTTCCTCCCGCTTCTCGAAATATTTCCGGATCATCATGACGCCCGTCAGCTCGCCGTGGGCGCCGGCCGCCGGCTGCAGGGTGAAGTCGGCCATGCCGAAGATTTCGCACAGATCCCGGCGCAGGCCGTCCATCAGCTGCAGGCTGCCCTGGGCGAAGGCCGCCGGGACCCCGGGGTGGAGGTCGGCGAAACCGGGAAGTGCCGCCGCCATGTCGTTCACCTTCGGGTTGTACTTCATCGTACAGGAGCCGAGCGGGTAGAAGCCGAGGTCGACGCCGAAGTTGCGGCGGGACAGGGCGGTATAATGGCGGACGAGATCAATCTCCGCCACTTCGGGGAGGTCGACGTCGTCCCGGAGCAGGTGCGCCTCGATGCGGGGTTCGTCCGCCGTCCCCGGCACGTCGCACGGCGGGATCGCGCCGGCCCGCCGGCCCGGCCGGCTCTTTTCGAAAATCAGCTCAACGTTCGGATGGGAGGGATGCTTTTCCACGGTTTCTTACTCCGCTCGCTCGATCTAATTCAACGATCCCGAAACAATCACGGATCGGCCGTTTTTCCATTCCCGCGCAGGCGGGAATCCGGTCCTTCGCTTACGTCATGGATCCCGACTGCGCGAAAACGACCGCTTTGACGGGGGGCGCTTCATCTCCACGATGGCGGGATCGCGTCCGCTTCAACCGGATCCCTTTTCCGTCGCTCCGGGTTGTCAGGGGCGGAGCACGTCGACCGCCCGGTCCAGGTCCGCCCGCGTGAGCAGCTCCGTGGCGCACAGGAGCAGCGCACCGGGCAGCTCGGGATAATCCCCCGCGAGGTTGACCCCGCCGCTGATGCCGGCCGCCGCCCACCGGGCGTTCGCGCCCTCCGGGTCGGGACAGCGCAGGACGAACTCGTTGTAGACCGGTCCGGAGAAAGCGGGCGCCCAGCCGGGCAGGTCGAGCAGGCGCCGGCGCAGATACCCGGCCTTCGCGACGTTCAGCTCGGCCAGGGGCTTCAGGTTCTTCCCCAAACAGACGAGGTAGACGGCAGCGGCAAGGGCGCAGAGGGCCTCGTTGGAGCAGATGTTCGAGGTCGCCTTCTCCCGCCGGATGTGCTGCTCCCGGGTCTGGAGCGTCAGGACGAAGGCGCGCCGGCCGTCCCGGTCCACCGTGGCGCCCGCCAGGCGTCCCGGGATCTTCCGCAGAAACGTATCCGTGGCGGCGAAGATCCCGAGATACGGCCCGCCGTAACTGACCGGATTCCCGAAGGCCTGGCCTTCCCCCACGCAGAGGTCGGCGCCCAGCCCGCCGGCGGGCTTGAGAAGACCCAGAGAGGTGGCTTCGGTGAAGCAATGAATGAGGTACGCCCCGGCGGCATGAACGAGAGGCGCGACGGCGGCAAGGTCCTCCACCACGCCGAAATAATTGGGGCTCTGCACGATGACGGCGGCGGTCGATTCCCGGACGGCGGCCGCGAGGGCCTCGAGGTCCAGCCGCCCGTCGCCCGTGAACGGCGCCTCCTCGACCGACAGTCCGTTCGCCCAGGCATACGTCCGGAGGACCTGGCGGTACGCGGGGTGGACGGAGCGGGCGACGACGACCCCGGTCCGGCCGAGGGTTCTGGCGGACAGCACCGCGGCCTCCGCCGTCGCCGTGGCCCCGTCGTACATCGAGGCGTTGGCAACCTGCATTCCCGTGAGGCGGGCGATCATCGTCTGGTATTCGTAGACGGCCTGCAGGATGCCCTGGCTGATCTCCGCCTGGTACGGGGTGTAGGCCGTGGAAAACTCGGACCGTTGCGAGAGGTGTCCGACGACGGCGGGGATGTAGTGCCGGTAGGCGCCGGCGCCCGTGAGGGTGATGTCGGGGAGGCGGTTGCGTTCGCTCAGCGCCTTCAGATGCGTGAAGGTCTCCTGCTCCGAGAGGGCGGGCGGCAGGTCCAGCGGGCGGCTCAGACGCCATCGCTCGGGGATGTCTCCGAACAGATCTTCGATTGAGGCGATCCCAACCGCGTCCATCATGGTTTTGCGGTCTTCCGCCGTGTGCGGGCTGTAATCCATCGGCATCTTCCTCCCGGGATCAGTGCGCCTCGTCCCGGATGAAGGCGTCGTAGGCGGCGGCGTCCATCAGGCCGTCGTATTCCCGCGGATCGGACAGCTTTAGTTTCGCGATCCACCCTTCGCCGCAGGCGTCCTGGTTGATGAGCTCCGGCCGGTCCTCCAGGGCCCGGTTTACGGCGACAACCTCGCCGCTCAGGGGGGCGAAGACGTCCGAGACGGACTTAACCGACTCCACGACGGCGACGGCTTCGCCCTGGCGGACCTGCCGGCCGAGCGCGGGGAGCTCGACGAAGACGATGTCGGTGAGCAGTTCCTGGGCGTGATCGGTGATGCCGATCGCCGCCGTGCCGTCGCCGTGTGGCAGGGCCCACTCGTGCTCCTGGGAATATTTCCGGTCGGTTGGATTGGGTTTGGACATGGCCTTCTCCTGATCAATAGAGGGTTTGTCGGTTTGCCGGGTTTACCGGGGCCGCCTGTAAAAGGGAAGTTTGACCACCACGGCCGGGACGAGGTGGTCGCGGATTTGAATGCAGATCTCCGTCCCCGGGTCCTTTGCCGTCGCGGATACCATCGCCAGACCGATGGCCCGGGAAAGCGTCGGCGAAAACGTTCCCGAAGTAACGGCGCCGATCGCCTCGCCGTTCCGCCAGACGGGGTGTCCCTCGCGGGCGATTCCCCGCCCGACCATCTCGAAGCCGACGAGCTTGCGTTCCACGCCCGCCGCTTTCTGGCGCCGGAGGGCGTCGCTCCCGATGAAGTCCTTCGCCGGATCGACGAGCCAGCCGTAGGTCACCTCATGGGGCGATGTCGTCTCGTCCATGTCATGGCCGTAGAGGAGCATGCCCGCCTCCAGGCGGAGCGTATCCCGCGCCCCGAGGCCCACGGGCTTCAGATTCCGGGCGGCACCGGATTCGAGCAGCGCATCCCAGATTGCGCCGATCTCGTCGCTCGCGGCGTAGATCTCGAAGCCGTCCTCGCCGGTGTAACCGCTGCGGGAGACGAGGGCCGGCCGGTCGGCCACCCGCGTGTGCGTGAAGCGGTAGTACGCGAGCCCGTCCAGGGCCGCCGGCGTCAGGGGCTGCAGGATCGCCTGGGCCACGGGGCCTTGGAGATCGAGTTTCCCGATTTCATCCGTCCGGTCCACGATTTCCACCTTCCGGAACCCCTCCGCCGCCTTGACGGTCTTGAGCCAGGCCGCGTCCTTGAGCCGCGTTCCGGCGTTGGTGACCAGCCCGTAGCGGTCCGACTCCAGCCGGTAGACGGTCAGGTCGTCGAGAATGCCGCCCGTTTCGCTCGTCAGGACGCCGAGCTTGAGCCGGCCCGTTTCCAGGTCGCCCAGGTCCCGGCTCATCACGCGCTGCAGAAACGCCAGCGCGGCGGCGCCCCGGACCTCGATCTCGCCCATGTGACAGATGTCGAAGAGCCCGGCGCTCTTCCGCGTGGCGCGGTGCTCCTCGATGACGCCGGCGTACTGAACGGGCATGGCCCAGCCGCCGAAATCGATCATCCGGGCGCCGGCATGGACGTGGCGGTCGTAAAGCGGCGTCTGGTTCATGAGTCACTCCCGAGTCGGCCTTGAGGCCTGCCTTGCGGACCCGCCCAGGCCGGGGGCTGAGCAGGCGCCGGGGTTGGGGACAGGACCGCCCGACCGGTCCCGTCAGGGCCCGCGGGCGATCGACGCGAAGGAACCCCGGATCTAATAGTAACGGTAAAGCAGGGACAGCAGGATCAGGATGACGACCACCCCGAAAAAGATGTTTGATTTTCTCAGGGCCTTTCCGCCCACCACGACCCCGTCGCAGGACTGGCAGACCGTCAGGTGCGAGGCGATGGGCGCCCCGCAGTTGGGACAGCGCAGCTCATCTTTCGGCGAGGACGTCTTGGCTTCGGCGCTTTTTTTGATCTGTTCGCCGACGTCGTAGGTCCAGCGGCAGTCATCGGTCGGGCAGCGGCCCCGGATCGGCATCCCGTCCGTCCACATGAAACTCTTCCCGCACTGGGGACATTGGATCTTGACCATCGCTTGTCTCTCCGGAAACGTTTCTCGGAATCGCTCGGCGCCGCTCTACGTACTATAAGGGAGGGGGGATTTCAAGGCAAAAGGTCCTCCCCCATTATTTTATTGATTGTTTTCCGAAACTGGTATATGAAATTTCACCTTTTTACGACGTGGCCGAACCGCCGCGCCGGAGGGGCCTCAACGTTCAGGTTTGCCGGGAGTGGCGCATGATCAGGTTCCAGGCGGTTCACAAGTGGTTCAAGAAACTGCATGTGTTGAATGACGTCAACCTCCATGTCAAGCAGGGCGAGGTCGTCGTCGTCTGCGGCCCTTCCGGATCGGGGAAATCCACCCTCATCCGGACGATCAACAAGCTCGAACCCATCCAGAAGGGCAAGCTGTTCGTCGACGGACAGGACCTGTCCGACCGGAAAACCGACATCAACAAGCTGCGGGCGGAAATCGGGTTCGTCTTCCAGCAGTTCAATCTCTATCCCCACCTGAGCGTCATCAAAAACATCACCCTGGCGCCCATCAAGATCCGCAAGCTCGCCCGTAAAGAGGCGGAGGAGCAGGCCACGGCCCTGCTGGAGCGGGTCGGGCTCGCGGAGAAGCGGGATGCCTACCCGGCGCAGCTCTCCGGGGGACAGCAGCAGCGGGTGGCCATTGCCCGCGGGCTCGCCATGAAGCCGAAGATCATGCTCTTCGACGAACCGACGTCGGCCCTCGACCCGGAGATGATCGGAGAGGTCCTGGAGGTCATGCAGGGCCTGGCCCACACGGGCATGACGCTGATCGTGGTGACGCATGAAATGGGATTCGCACGCGAGGTGGCGGACCGCGTCACCTTCATGGATTACGGGGTGATTCTCGAAGAGGCCACGCCGGACGAATTCTTCAAGAATCCCCAGCACGAGCGGGCGCAGTTGTTCCTCAAGGAGATCCTCTCTCCGATGCACTAGGAGAGAAAAGGCGATGGGCTAGAGGCACCGGGCCATAAGGATGGTCCTGAATTCAGCCTTCCATGGGAATTCATTCAGTGTTGAAAGGAGGACAAGCATGATGAAGCGATTGGGGATGTGGGGATTGGCACTGGTGTTTGCGTGCAGCCTGGGGGGAACGGCGCTGGCCGCGGATACCCTGGCGGACGTGAAGAGCAAGGGCGTGATGGTCTGCGGCGTGAAGGATTCCACGCCCGGGTTCGGCTACATCGACGAGCAGACCCGCCAGATCATCGGGTACGACGTGGACTTCTGCAAGGCCATTGCCAAGAAGCTCGGCGTCAATCTGGAGTTGAGACCCGTGACGTCGGCGACCCGGATGCCCCAGCTCATCGCCGGTAACATCGACATCATCGCCGCCACGATGACCAAGAATGCCGAGCGGGCCAAACAGATCGATTTCAGTTACATGTACTTCTTCACCGGCCAGAAGTTCCTCGTGAAGAAGGGAACGGTCAAGAAGCTGGCCGACCTCGAGGGGAAGCGGATCGGCACGGCCAAGGGGTCCACCTCCGAGCAGAATGCGGCCAAGGCGCTGCCCAAGGCCACGATCCTGTCCTTCGACGATTATCCCCAGGCCTTCCTGGCCCTCGAGCAGGGGAAGGTGGCGGCCGTCACGACCGACGAGTCGATCCTGGCGAACCTGCTGGCCAAGGCGCCCAACAAGAGGAAATACGAAATCCCCAACATCCAGATCTCCGACGAGCCTTACGGCCTCGGGATGCGCAAGGGCGACGTGAATTTCGTGAACGCCGTCAACAAGGCCCTCCTGGACATGGAGAAGAAGGGCGAGGCGAAGAAAATCTTCAGCAAGTGGTTCGGTTCCAAGGGGAAGTCGGGGATCGTCCTGAAGCGGACCTTCACGATTACGCCGGAACGATAAGAGGAGCTTCCTCCAAACGTGTTCAACTATCAGTTCGACTGGGCAATCGTTACATCAGGGCAGTATTTTGAATGGATCCTTTCCGGCGTCAAGGTCACCATTCAGCTGTCCCTGGTGTCGATTGCCCTCGCTTTTATCCTCGGCCTGCTGATCGCCGTCATGCGGATGAGCCAGAACGCGCCCGTCCGCTGGTTGGCGATGGGCTACCTCGAGTTTTTCCGCAACACCCCGCTCCTCGTTCAGATCTTCTTCTGGTATTTCGGCTCCGACAAGATCCTCCCGCAGGCCGCGCGGGACTGGCTGTACACCATGAATTTCGAATTCGCCGCCGCGGTCATCGCGCTGACGATCTACACCTCGGCCTTCATCGCCGAGGACATCCGCTCCGGTGTCCGCTCCATCCCGAAGGAGCAGATGGAGGCGGCCCGCAGCTCCGGATTCTCCTATCTCCGATCCATGCTGTACATCATCCTCCCCCAGGCCGTGCGGATCACGATCCCGCCGCTTATCAACCAGTTCCTCAACCTGGCGAAAAACTCGTCGCTCGCCATGACCATCGGCGTGGCGGAACTGACGTATCAGGCCCGGCAGGTGGAAAGCTACACGTTCAAGGGGTTCGAGGCCTTTACGGCGGCGACCCTGGTCTATCTGGTGATCTCGCTCGTCATCACGGGGTTGATGACCCTCTACAGCAAGAAGGTGCTGAGCCCCATCGGGATGCGATAACGTATGGAAACCGGACTCGACTTCACCGTCATCTGGACGAACATCACCCACTTCATGATCGGGCGCTACCCGAGCGGCCCCATGGGGGGGGTGTTGCTCACGCTTTACCTGGCGGCGGTCTCGCTCGTCCTGTCCTTCTTCGGCGGTCTGATTCTGGGGCTCATGTGCGTCTCGCGCAACCCGCTCGTCCGCTATCCCACCCTGGCGGTGGTGAACACGATCCGCGGGATCCCGCTCCTTTTGGTGATTTTCTGGATGTATTTCCTGCTGCCCACTTTCCTGGGCTACCGGACGCCGGAGAGCTGGACGGTCATCGCGGCGCTGACGATCTTCACCTCCGCCTACATGTCCCAGATCGTCCAGGCCGGGATCGAGGGCATCCCCAGCGGTCAGATGGAGGCGGCCCTCTCGACGGGACTCCACCCGCGCCAGGCCATGCTGTTCATCGTCCTGCCCCAGGCCCTGCGTAACATGATCCCCTCCTTCGTAAACCAGTTCGTCTCCATGATCAAGGACACGTCGCTGGCGTACATCGTCGGGGTTTCCGAACTGACGCACGTGGCGACCCAGATCAACAACCGGACGATGATCTACCCCACGGAAATCTTCCTGTTCATCGCCGTGATCTACTTCATCATCTGCTTTGCGTTCACCAGCCTGTCACGCTGGCTGGAGAAACGGCTCGCCTGGCGCAAGGCGATCTGACCGGCTCCCGGCCGCACCCGCCCCTTTTTTTCTCGAAAATCAATGCGGATTGTTTTTTGGACAGGACGCTCTCGAAGAAGGCCCGCTTCTTGCGCGGCACCAGAACGGCACCCTCGTGGTCCACGATCAGGATGCCCTCCAGGTGGTCCATCTCGTGCTGGACGACGCGTGCGCCGAAGCCGGTGTAGCGCTTGTTGATCTTGCGCCCTTCCCGGTCGTAGGCGCGCACCTTGATTTCCGGGTGGCGTTCGATCTCGACCTGGATCTCGGGACAGGACAGGCAGCCCTCGGCGCCCCGGACGGGTTCTCCCCGCGTCTGGGTGATGCGGGGGTTGACGAGAACGTCGTAATCCTTGTCGCTGGCGGGCCGGCCCTTTTCATCGAAATGTTTGTTCTTGAAAATGATGACCCGGCGGCCGATCCCGATTTGGGGGGCGGCCAGCCCCAGGGCGTCGTCCCGCTCCAGAAAGGCGTCCATCAGGGCGCGGATGTCCTCCCGGGCGGCCCTGTTCAGGGGGATGGGGAGCTCCTCACAGGATTCCCGCAGGCGTTTCGCCTCCGCTTCGTTCCAGTGATCGTCCGACCAGAGGGTCAGGATTTTTCCTTCCGTCATGGGATTTCTCCAAGTTTTTCGTGCACCCGGCCGCCCTATACCACCCTTGGGGACGGAATTCAAGGGAGGCGGGACCGCGCGAATCCGCTTGATCATCGGGAGGATGTCTGCTACGTATCGGGGGCGGCCTTCACCTCCCCTTCCCCCGCGGGACGGGGCGGCCTTCGCCGCCGGGGACCCTTGCGGCCCCGCGTGAGCACGCAGCCTTCAGGCATCCGGAACGGCGCACTGCGCCGTTCCGGAGAGCGGATCGATCATGACCTTGCCGTTTGTCCCGTCCCTCATTACGGCCGTCGCCCGACGGGAATTCTCCCGGGCCATGCATTTCGAGCCGGGCCGGCCGGTCGACTTCCCCCCCGGGGACCGGTCCGCTCCCCGTCTGCTGTACCTCCATGTCCCCTTCTGCGAGCAGCTCTGCCCCTACTGTTCCTTCAACCGGGTGGTGTTCGAACCGGAGCTGTGCCGGGCGTACTTTCGCGCCCTGCGGCGGGAGATCCGCCTCTATGCCGAGCGCGGCTACGACTTCGGCGGTGTCTACGTCGGCGGCGGGACGCCGACGGTCCTGCCGGGCGAGCTGGGCGAAACGCTGGACCTGGTCCGCGCGTCCTTCGGCATTCGTGAAATATCGGTGGAAACGAATCCGAACCACCTGACGGACGAGACCCTGGCGCTCCTGAAGGACGCCGGGGTGAACCGCCTGTCCGTGGGGGTACAGAGTTTTCAGGATCCGCTCCTGAGGCAGATGGAGCGCTACGCGAAGTACGGCAGCGGCGAGGCCATCACCCGCCGCCTGGGTCAGATCGCGGGGCGTTTCGATACGCTAAACGCGGACATGATCTTCAACTTTCCCTCCCAGACGCCGGAGATGCTCGCGGAGGACCTCGCCGTGATCCGGTCGCTTGGGGTGGATCAGGTCACCTGGTACCCGCTGATGGTCTCCGATTCCACGCGCCGGAAGGTGAGCCGGACCCTGGGGCGTGTCCGTTACAGCCGGGAAAGGCGCTATTACGGTGAAATCGTGAAGGGCCTTCTGCCGATGTACCGCCTTTCTTCGGCCTGGTGTTTCTCCCGCCAGCCGTCCCTGATCGACGAGTACATCGTCGATTACGCGGAGTACGCCGGTCTGGGCAGCGGTTCCATCGGCTATCTGGACGGGACCTGCTACGCCAACACCTTCCGGATTCCCGACTATATCGCGCAGGTCGAACGGGGCGAGATCCCCCTGTTCGCCGCCCGGGCCTTTTCCCGGCGTGACCGGATCCGGTATGACTTTCTCATGCAGCTGTTCGGGATGACCCTGGATATCCGGGGGCTCAAGAAGAAGTACGGACCGGCGATCTGGCGGCATCTCTGTTTCCCCCTGCTCGCCTTCGGCGCGGCCGGCGGGTTGCGGTACCGCGCCCCGGTCGTCCGCCTGACGGCGACAGGGCGTTACCTGTGGGTGATCATGATGCGAGAGTTTTTCATCGCCGTGAACAACTTCCGTGACGACTGCCGGAACGGGGACGGACCGGTCTGAGGGGCCGGTCCGTATTATCCGCATGTTTGCAGGTTCCGGAGACCTTGTCCTCCGTTCGGTCGGCGGAGAGGTTGAGGAATTCTTATGAAGCCATGAGTTGGCGCTTTCGGGGACGGTGGCGGAATGGATGAACGGAAAAAGACGTTGTTGCGGGAGCTGCCCAAGATCGATGCGCTGATGCTCCTGCTCGAAGCGAAGGATGCGACCGCACTGGCCCCGCGGGAACTGATTCTTCAGCCGTGCCGGGCGGTGGTGGCCGATCTG
>JALNWL010000022.1 GCA_023230905.1 Syntrophales bacterium | reverse complement strand
TTCGATCCCGGAAACGCAGGGCCTTATGCGACGGGTAACGGGCAGCCGACCGAACCAGAAAATCGCCCACGGCCACGCGACGCACGACATTCTCTTCAAACGGTGTCAATCTCTTCATGAAACGATGTCCCCCTTTTTTATTTTATTGGATAAGCTGTCCCTTGTTGATGAAAGTCCCGAATCGAGAGCGGGTCCCTTATTTCAGCAGAAACCGGGCTGCGATATCCCTGTTCACCTCGTTCGTACCGCCCCCGATGGAAGCGAGTTTCCAATCCCGGTAAAATCTTTCCACCGGATATTCTTTACACAACCCGTAACCGCCAAAGATCTGGATCGCTTCATCCGCATTCCTCAGCATCATCCCGCCTATAATCGCTTTCGTGAGCGACGTCTCCTTTATGCAGGGGATATTGTTGTCGATCATCCACGCCTGCCTGTACAGCAAGACCTTGATGGCCTCGATATCCGCCGCCATGTCGACGATTTTATGCTGTATGGCCTGAAAGCTGGCGATCGGGCGTCCGAATTGCACCCGCTCCTTGGCATACCTGATACACTGCTCCAGATTGAATTCCATCCCTCCCAGGAAGTGGCCGGCCAGGATCGTCCGCTCCCAGTTGACGCCGGAGAAGGCAACACTCTTGATGCCCATACCGACCTGACCCAGAACGTTCTCCACCGGGACTTCACAATTTTCAAACACCAGTTCCCCGGTCGGCGAAGCCCTTAATCCCATCTTGTCCAATTTTCTACTCGAAAACCATCCAGGCATGCTCTTATCAACGATAAAGGCCGTCGTCCCGTTGGCGCCTTTCGACCCCGCTTCGGAACGGGTGATGACCACGACAACATCACAGATCGGCCCATTGGTAATGAACATCTTGGTTCCGTTCAGGATGTATTTATCCCCTCGAAGCGTTGCACTGGTCGTGACGGAACTGGCGTCACTCCCTGCATTGGGCTCGGTCAAGGCCATTGCTCCGATCCACTCGCCCGTTGCCATCTTGGGGAGGTACTTTTGATTCTGCGCCTCGCTCCCCCAGTGCTCGACGTTCAGCATTGATATAACCATATGGGCAGCCCAGGAAAGCAAGGTGCCCTGATCCGCCCCTCCTCGTCCGGCGGCCTCGAGCGCCATGGTCGTCCCCAGTGCGCCCAGTTCGCTTCCGCCGTATTTCTGACCAGCCAGCAGCCCCGGGTAACCCAATGCACCCATTTTCTTCCATAAGGGCATTGAAAACTCGCTTTTCTCATCCAACTCCCGCGCCAGGGGCAACATTTCATTTCGGGAAAATTTCTCGACGCTTTCCACAACGGCGAGATGCTCTTCGGCTATTCTGAAATCCATTGTCTTAACCTTTCCGGCTTCTGAATAGAGGCCATGTTACGGGTTCCAATCCGGCGAGAAGTCACGCCTTCACCCCTCGACGGGCGCAAAGTGATCGATGTCCAGAATCGTATTCGTCGTTTTTTCGGAAAAGACCGCCTTGACCCTCATACCGATGGCTGCATTTTCCGGCTCGATGCCCGCCACGATGTGGATAAACGGCGCTTCCGCACCGTCAAGCTTGATCATCCCCAGGATATACGGCGCCTTCCGGGGCAGATGGGCGTCTCGGTAGTTCACCACCGTATAGTTGGTCAGAACGCCCTCATTCCCCAGTTCAACCCAGTTCTCGTCAATTTTCGTCATGTCCTTCTCACAGTATTCCAGAGGCGGGACATAGACGCTTTTGCATTTCGGGCATTTGACGCCCAAGATCTTCGTTGAATCCCGCAGCGATATTATAAACCTCGACCCCACCCGGCCGGCAAAGTACTGGTTGGGAAGCGCCATCTTGCCGGGAACAACGAAACAGTCCTGAGTATTCTCGTGTCGTCTGCATGCATTCATTGTCAGCTCTCCTTAAGCATCAATTTCAAAGTACAGCATGTCTTCAATGCTGCCGGTTCTGACCTCATTCCACACGGGCCTCACCCGCACCCCGCGCTTGAGCCTGGGGATATCCTCGTCCCTGATTGCATGGGTAAAGATGTCCCGGTCGGATCCGTCCATCCGCACAAAAACCGCAGCGTACGGCGTGGAACGGACTTTCCCGGTCAGCGGGTCCGGGCTCGCATAGTAGGCAATGTCATAATTTTCGACGGTCCCTTTGGGCCCGACCTCCACAAATTCCTCGGAGCGGACCACACATAACGCACAGCACCCCCTGGGCGGAGTCATCGTACGACCGCAGGAGGGGCATCGGGTCGCATAGAACTTCTTCTCCTTCAGGCCTCGAAACCACTTCCCCATGATCGATCCGGTGGGGAAAGCGCAATCAATCGCGTTTACGACTTGTATGGAAATCAGTTCCTCAGCCGGAGCATTCCGTTTATCTTTAGTCATCATCGCACCTCCTACCAATTCAAGTCCTTTTCAAGGATCATCAGCTCCGTCCACATCACGCCGCCAAACCCGGAAGCCAATCCGTGCCTGACCTCCCGCTTAAGCTGATGCCTCCCCGCATCCCCCCTCATCTGAAGCGCAACTTCAGCCGGCTTCAGCATGGCCGTTGCGCTGATCGGATTGCTGGCGGTTACGCCGCCCGAGGGGTTGACGGGCACCTTCCCGTCCAGATCCCAATCCCCCTCCTCCACCATCTTAATGGCTTCATCCCCCTCCAGGAGAAAGAAATCGCGCAACCACTCAATGCCCCACCACGCGGAGGGGTCATACATCTCAAAAACATCGAAGTACTCAACCGGATTGTCGATGCCGTTTCGGGTGAAGAGTTTCCTGGCGGCAACACGCTGGGAGGTTTCACTCAGGATGGGGAAATAGGCGTTGGAGGCGGTTTCTTCCCGGTGAACGGCAATATGGTCTCTGATCCAAACCGGCTTCTTGCATATTTTCTTCGCTTTTTTTTCGGAAGCCAGGATCATGACGCACGCTCCGTCGCTCTGCGAGCACATGTGGATAAGCCTCAGTTCGCCGATCAACGGAGGAGAATTCTTCATCAGGTCCTCCATCTGATCGTATTCAAGTCCGAACCTTCTGTGCGCCCGCTCGTTGAGGCTGGCATGCTTATCCATCATGATGCGGTGCTTCATGGCCGCCTTTCTCGCCCGCGCTTCACCAAATTCTTCGATACTCAGATTGGCCGAGGTACTGGTCAGGGCCCCGGTCTGCAAATGCCGGTACCAAAGAGGGTCCGCCATATTCGTGATGCCGCCCGTGGTACTCCCCGCCTCCTGCAGTTTATTGAATCCGATGGCCATGACGACATCATACATCCCTGACGCGACCAGATTGTCCGCGGCGGCAACCAGGGTCATGCCGGTGGTGCCCCCCGTCGTAATCCTGAATCCGGGCTTGCCAAGCGCACCCGTCCCAATCATGTGCCAGAGATCGGGCTGGTGAATCATTTCAAACAGCTCCATGTTTCCATGAACAACGCAATCGATATCGCTCAACGTGATTCCGGCATCGGCGATGGCGGCCCTGACCGCCTCGTTGATCATCTCGGGCTGGTTCTGGTTTTCTTTATGGCTGGATATTTCCGTCATGCCGATTCCAATAATCCCGACATTTCTATTCTTCTTTTTCGTCATTTTGAGACCCCCTATCGTTCAAGTACGGCAACCGTCTGGAACTGTCCCGCCCCGCCCGTCGTGCTTTGGACGACGGCGCAGTTCGCATCGGCTGCCTGGTGCTCATGGGCGCGACCCTGAAGTTGAAGAACCGCCTCGGCCACCCCGTATAACCCGCCGATCATGAGGGGTCTTCCCGCCAGCATGCCACCGGAAAGATTGACGTTGTATCGGGCGGGGCCCTGTTCATCGATGAAATCGCCACCCTTGCCTTCCTCACACAGGCCCAGTCCCTCCAGCCACAGCGGCTGCTGATAGGCGTAACAGTCCATCGCTTCCACCAGGTTGACCGATTTTTGCGGCTTCTTGATCCCGGCCATCTGATAGGCTTGATGGGCCGCTTTTTTCAGGGCGGAGCTGCTCGCGAGATCACGCCTGCCCATGAAATAATCGTCCATGCAGTTCCCAAAACCCGTAATCCAGACCGGGTTGTCCGTGAATTCACGGGCCCTTTCTTCGGACGCGAGCAGCATGCCTACCGCACCGTCCGACACCGGATAGGCGTGCAGGCTTCTGATCGGATCACAAAGAACGGGGGAAAACATGACATCGCCCAGGTTGAGCTGCGTTTTCTCGTTGGCATACGCATTTCTGGACGCCCATTGACGCGCCCTCACCACCACCTTGGCCAGCTGTTCCTGGGTGATCCTGCTTTTCTCCATGTAGGCTCTGGCCTGGAGCCCCGCGGTGTTGAGGTAGTCCAGTCCCAGGCAGCGACCATAAAAAGGATCATAAGCCATGTTTGCTATCTGGTTCCTGCTGGCCGTGAGGGACTCCTTGCAATGTCCGGCCAGATAAATGACATCATCATGTCCGGACAGGATCACGGCCATTGCGTATCCAATACCGTTGAGCCCCTCCTGAGCCATTTTTTGCTCCCCCCGGTAATTGCCGGCACCGACGACATCGTTCACCGCATTGTCGGATATCGTTCGGGCATCGAAAAAATCATCGGAGCAGGTAATGATGTTCTTCACACCCGTTTCACCGCCGAAGGTAAACCCCGTTTCCCCCTGCAGCTCTTCGAGGATGTCCATCAACATCTCCTGAAAACGCTTGCACCAGATGTTGCCCTTGATCTCGTGTTGAGCCACCGCACAGATAGCAACCCTTTTCATGTCTCACGCCTCCCGCTTTATTGTTCACATGGTTTCACTGCAATAACAGGCTGGCCTCTTACAAAACGATATTTGAACCGACCTTTCCTGATGTGCCTCAAGATGATGTCCTTGTTCTTCTCGCAATCCATCTCGATCCATGCCCGGCCGCAGCCCAACCGGGCGTGTGAATCATCAGTCGCCACCTTCGGATAAGGGATGGATTCGTTATCGAACAGCGGCGTATAAAAACCCTGATGGGATACTTCGACGGCATCCAGCCGATGGACCCGTGTCACATCCTCGATGCATTCGCGGCACTGCTTCAGGGACAACCCATATTCGAATGGGTGGTTGAAAACATACAGGCTCTCCTCTTCACCTTCGATTTGACTGACATGGACATAACCCCACCGGGTATGCAACGTGAGTTCGACGCCAAAGAAAACGAGCAGGTTCGATTTGACCCCTTCAACGGCTTCCCGATAACCGGGCCTCAAGAGATGATCATGGTCGGTAATGACGATGAAATCGAACCCGAGATCCTCGTAGACATCGGCCGCTTCCTGAATGGTGAGCCTGCCATCGGAAAAAGTCGTATGGACATGGAGCTGCCCCTTCAAATTCATGGATTCCCTTGCAATCGCCATTCATTCCCCGACATGCGTTTCCACAGGAAACGCTTGGATCCGATCCAGCAGAAATAGGCGCCGGGTCCATCCGGATTTGTTGACCTCTCTTCAGGCGTCCCCAGGCGACACTGGGGATGTAAAAGCAATAATAATACCAAAGGAACAAATAAATATTTATCAATTATAACGGCTGGGTGCGTCACATGACGGTTCATCCGAAATCTGCGCCGAGTCCCCATGGTGGCACAAGTTGCTATAGCGACAGAAGCCTTGACAGGCTAACGGATGCGCAGTAGGATCCATCCCGCCGCACAAACCGGGGGAAACCGTTATGACGAAAAAAAACGCCGCGTTGCTCCAACTGTCCGAGGAATCAAAGGACATTGTTTACAGATTTGCCGCCTTCAACGACTATTTTTCCGTGGACTGGTTTTCAGGGCGGCCGGACTGGCTGCCGTCACGAATCGTCGATGCCGTCGTCTTTCTTGAAAAGAAGCGATGGATCGGAGCGAGAAGCGGTGGGAACGGGTGCTATGAATGGACCCCGAAGTTCCCCCGGGAAGAGATTCTCCGCCAGATCGAAGGGGAAACCCTGTCGCGATATTATCGGGAAGCCATTGACATCCTCATTGAAAAGCTGCCGGAGAGTGAGGCGCATTATATCGATATTGCGCAAAAGTGTCTTCTGGCGGGCATTCGGAAGTCGGATATCGAGATCATCTACCGGGCGGCTATTTCTGAAGAGAAGCACCATCACATCTCGCAAGCGATCAGACTGTACAACCGCCTGCTTGAATTCATCGCCGATCAGGTCCTGGACAAAGCCGAACAACCGGACATCGGGACCTACGAAATCTTTATCCGGGCCGTGGAACGCCGGGCCTCGCTCTCGCTGCTCCATCCCAATCTCAAGGCGATCGACCGATTCCTCTCCCTCGCGTTGGACATGTCCGCATGCTTCACCGATCTCAAGACGCAGGCCTCTCTGCAATTGTTGATCGGACAAAACTGCTGGATGTCGTTTCAGTATGAAAAAGCCCTCCATCACTTCGACCAGGGATGGGAAATGGTCGGTCGGCTCAAGGACGATGCCTTGTATCGCAGGGCGCTCCAGTTGCAGGGGCTTGCACACTGGATTAAAGGCGACTTAAGCCAGGCGATCCAGTCTTACGAGAATTCCCTGGGCAAGCTGGACTCCATTGCGGCCGATGATTTTTCGCTCCTGACCGCCCTCCATCTCGCGCTGTGCTATACCCAGATGGGCATGCCCCACCGGGGCATGGGCATTTCCGATTCCATTCACAGTCAGGCGAAGAAGAACAGCAACTGGCCGCTGGCTTCGTATGCCCTGGCAACGACGGGGACCATTCTCCTGGAAATAAGACAACTGGAAAACAGCCAGACCTATTTCGAAAAGGCGTTGGCACTGGCCCGGCAGGAACGTGTCCCCATGGCCGAGGTTCTTGCGGGGATCGGTCTGTCGGATATCGAATGCATCAAGGGTCATTTTGATCGGGCTGCGGAACATTTCAAGGTGCTTTGGGAAATCCGTAAGTCCAGTTGGTATCATACGCTGAACACCTCCCATGTCTTCGATGCCGGATACAGACTCATGAGGCATAACATGTCGCCCGTCGAGTTGGGCCCCGTGGTCGACTATTTGTACCAGTTGAAGAAGGGGCAGCTCAATCCGCTCGTGTATGCGACCATACGCCGGCTGCAACTTCAGCTGATGGAGGACGACAACCCACCGCAGGTAAAAATTCAGGAACTCCTGCAATTGAAGAAAATGGTGGAAAAGAGCGGCGGCGCGTTGGAAAGGGCCAAGATCCGCATCGACTTGGCCCGTCTTTATCTGCAGCTAAACAACTGGCAGAAGGCGGAGATCCAGAGCCGTAAGGCGTGGGATTTTTTAAAACCCATCGCCAAAGACGTCTTTCCCGCCGATATGAGACCGTTGATCCCTCCGGAGCCTTTCGCGAAGAGCGACCGCCTCTTCGATCTGGTCATCGAGATGGGCGAGGCTTTGGGAGGTCAGAAAAATTCGGAACAGATCATCATCAAAATCATCAACGCCGTCTCCCGGCTGACCGGGGCCGAGCGGGCCGCAATCTTCATCAAGGATGGCGAGACAGCGGAATTGAACATGGTCGCATCGAGGAATCTGATCCCGGAAGATATCCTGGACACAACCTTCTCGCAGATGATCGATATCGTCCGGACAGCAGCCGACAGCAGCGACGGCGGGATCATCCAACGCGAGCTGGAAGATCCCGAGGCGCAGGGCTTCCGCCGCGTCATCTCCGTTCCCCTGATGATTGAAGAGGGGCGGTCCATGGGTGCGCTGTATCAGGACGGTCGATTCTGCTTTACGGATATGGATCGCGACGGGCTCAAATTGCTGTCGGCCCTGGCTTCCCAGATTGCCGTATCCATCGACCGCGTCCACGCCTACGACAAAATCGCCAGACTGCAGATTAAGACGAGACGTGAACAACGACAGGACCCGGACCAGGGTGGGGAATGTCTGCCCACTGACGACATCATCGGGGTCAGCAAGGCCGTTGAAAACCTGCATGAACTGATCCATAAAGTGGCGCTGACCCAGTCAACCGTGCTCATCAACGGCGAAACGGGCGTCGGTAAGGAACTGGTCGCACGGGCCGTTCATCGCGCGAGTCCACGCTGCAAGGGACCCTTCATCCGCGTCAATTGCGCCGCCCTCCCGGAAACCCTGATTGACAGCGAACTCTTCGGCCATGAAAAAGGCGCGTTCACCGGAGCGATCCGGACCAAAGAGGGGCGCTTTGAACTGGCCGACAACGGTACGATCTTTCTGGACGAGGTCTCCGAATTGCCCCTATCCACCCAGAGCCGGCTGTTGCGCATTCTTCAGGAAAAGGAATATCAGCGGGTGGGCGGGACGAGGACCCTTCATTCCGATTTTCGCCTGATCACGGCGTCCAACAAAAACCTGGCGGACGAGGTTGCCCAGGGGCGATTCCGGGCTGATCTTTTTTTCCGCTTGAACATCTTTCCCATCGATGTACCGCCCCTCCGGGCGAGAAAAGAGGACATTCCCCCGCTGGCATCCCACTTCCTGAAGCTTTTCTGCGCCCGATATGACCGGATAGAACCGGACATCTCCGATTCCGAAATGGAAAAGATGCAGGCCTACCCCTGGCCCGGAAACGTCCGGGAGCTGGCGAACATGATGGAACGGGCGGTGATCCTGGGCGAGCCAAGAATCAAATTCCTTGCACCGGGACCTTCCGGAACGACGGCGGAGGCTGACAACAGGCCTCAGACCCTGCTTGAACTCGAGAAAGCGCATATCCGGAAGACCATCGCCCTGACCCATGGGAAAATCGGTGGAAACAATGGCGCATCAGCGCTCCTGGGACTGAAACGAACGACCTTGATTAAGCGCATGAAGCGACTGGGGATCACAGTGGAAAAATCTGCATGAACAACCGGCCTATCCCATTTTTCCCGCCCTCCAGGTCGAGCATCACGCTCTTGAAGCGACACATAAGCCCATGAACCACCGCGAAAGCGACGTCCCTCCGTTGACATCCCGGGGCGGATTTTCTATAGTGCAACCGATCCATGCCGTGAATCCAAAACCCGGGATGTCCGTCATGACCCTGCCCGACTCCGGCCGCAACGAACCGTTCATCGGTCTCAACATGTCCTGGGAGCCGCCGGGCGAAGCCGCGGCCCCGGCCCTGCGCGTTCCGGTCCCGTATATCGAGGCCGTCGTCCGGGCGGGGGGCGTCCCCCTGTGCCTGCCGATCGTGGATGATCCGGGACTCCTGCGCCGGTCGGTCTCCGGACTGGACGCCTTCCTGTTCATCGGCGGCGCGGATTACCGCCCGGAGCACTACGGCGGCCGACCGCAACCGGAGCACGAACTGGTGCCGGAGCGGCGGGACCGCTTCGACTTCCTGCTGGCCCGGCACATCCTCGAAAAGACCGACCTGCCCGTCCTGGCGATCTGCGGCGGCTGCCAGCTCCTCGCCCTGGTCCGCGGCGGGGGTCTGATCCAGGATCTCCGGTCCGACTGGCAACCCTTGACGGGGCGCCCCCCCCTGCCCCATGCCGCCGATGACCGGCGGGGTCCAACCGACGGCGTCGAACCGGGACCGTCCGACGCCGTGACTGATCCGGAAACTACAGGCACGGCCTACCTGCACCCCGTCACGCTGAAACCCGGCAGCCTGATCGCCCGGGTGGTGGGGATACCGCCGGGAGGCCGTCTTGAGACCAATTCCTTCCATCATCAGGCCGTACATCCCGGGCGTCCGGGACGGGACTTCGAGGCTTCTGCCTGGACCGACGACGGGCTGGCGGAGGCCATCGAACCGGCGCGGGGCTCCGACTGGGGCCGCAAGGGACGCTTCCTCCTCGGGCTTCAGTGGCACGCGGAACGTATGGCGGACCGAGTGGAGCAGCAGGCCGTCTTTCGCGCCCTGACGGCCGCCGCGCGCCTCCACCACCAGGAAAGGACGCCGCCGCGTCGCGGGCGGCGGACCGTCCCATGACGCTGAAACGGACCCTGATCGAATCCATCGCCATCTACGCGAACCGTCGGATGGCCCTGATGCTCGTCTTGGGCTTCGCCTCGGGCATGCCCCTGGCCCTGTGCAGTACGACCCTCACGGCCTGGATGGTGACGGAAGGAATCGACATCCGGACCATCGGCCTGTATTCCCTGGTCGGCCTCCCCTATGCCCTGAAGTTCCTCTGGTCGCCCCTGATGGACCGCTACGTTCCCCCCTTCTTGGGCCGGCGCCGGGGCTGGATGCTCATCACGCAGCTCGCCCTCATCGGCGCGATCACGGCCATGGGGTTCTGCAATCCCGCCTCCCGACCGGTCATGGTGGCGTTTCTCGCCGTGGGCCTCGCCTTCTTCAGCGCGAGCCAGGACATCGTTCTGGACGCCTACCGGACGGAACTTCTCGCGCCCGCGGAGCGGGGCGCGGGCGCGGGGATCTGGATTATGGGCTATCGCCTGGCCATTCTCGTCAGCGGCGCCCTGGCGCTCATCCTGTCCGACCACCTCTCCTGGAAGGCGGTCTACATCATCATGGGGGCGGTCATGGCCGGCGGCTGCATCGCCACCCTTCTCGCTCCGGAACCATTGACGGATCCCTCCCGCGGTCAGCGGGTCGAGCCGCCCCGGAGCCTTGAGGAAGCCGTCATCCTCCCGTTCATCGATTTCTTCCGCAGGCCGGGAGCCGTCGAGATCCTCTTCTTCATCGTGCTGTACAAGCTCGGCGACGTCGCCGCCGCCCAGATGACGACACCGTACATCCTTCAACACATCGGCTTCTCGCGGACGGAGCTGGGGACAATCTACAAGGGCTTCGGCATGGTGGCCACCATCGTCGGCGGGCTAGTCGGCGGCGGGCTCATGGCCCGGTGGAGCCTGAAGCGCTCCCTCGCCGTCTTCGGTCTTCTCCAGGCGGTTTCGACCCTCACGTTCGTGCTCCTGGAATACACCGGCCGCCAGCTCTGGGCCCTGAGCGTCGTCATCGGGACGGAAAACTTCACGGGCGGCATGGGGACCGCGGCCTACACGGCCCTGCTCATGGCCTTGTGCAACAAGAACTTCACCGCGACCCAGTACGCGCTGTTAAGCAGCTTCATGGCGGTCACCCGCTACGTCACGGGGGCGCCGACGGGATACCTGGTTTCCGCTGCGGGATGGCCGCTGTTCTTCGTCATCTGCACGGCGGCCGCCCTGCCGGGCCTGCTGCTGATCCTGACCTACGAACGGTGGGGGGCGGCCCCACGAACGGAAGGAGAATAGACATGGACGTCCGCATCGTTTCCGGATATCTCCCAGGCGCCATCGGCCGGATCACGGAACTGCACGGCACGTACTACAGTCGTCACTGGGGATTCGGCCTTTACTTCGAGCGATGGGTCGCCCGGGGGATGGCCGATTTTCTCGGCCGGTTCGATGCACGCCACGACGGTCTCTGGATCGCCGTGGACGGCGAGCGGATCGTCGGCGGCATCGCGGCGGACGGCGGCGAGACGCCCGCCGAGGGCGCCCACCTGCACTGGTTCATCGTGGACGACGCCTGTCGCGGCCGGGGTGTCGGCCGGCGGCTCTTCGAGACGGCGGAGGCCTTCTGCCGGATCCGCTTCCACCGGGCGTTCCTCTGGACCTTCGCCGGTCTGGACCCGGCGCGCCGGCTCTATGAAAGCTACGGTTTCCGTTTGGCACGGGAACAGGACGGCGACCAGTGGGGGATCACCGTCCGGGAGCAGCTCTTCGAGCGGACCTATGGAAATCCACCTCCGGCCTGACCGTCCGGAAGCGGTTCCGCCCCGCCGCACGCCCCGCGCGGATCCCGGAGAAATCTGTTTTCTGTTGACATTTCAATTATTTTGGCCTATAGTCCCGGCTCCTTAAAGGAGGGACCCATTTAACCGTTTTTTTGAGGAGGAAAGGATTATGGCAAGCCAGTGGGTCGATGTAAGGGATCTCCAGTTCCTGTTGCACGAGGTGTTCCGCATCGGGGACGAGCTCCTGGGCAAGGGGCCTTTCGCGGATCATGACGCCGACATGGTGAACATGGTTCTCGACCAGGCGGCGAAGTTCACGGAAAACGACATCGCCCCGTCCTACCCGGACGAGGTGCACCGCCAGCCCGTGGAGGCGGTTTTCAAGGACGGCAAGGTGTCCGTCCCCGAGGCATACCACCGGCTCTGGCAGCTCTATGCCGAGGGCGGGTGGCTCTCCGTCTCCGACAGCCCCGACGTGGGCGGACAGGGGTTCCCGGCCATCATCGCCGCCGCGGTTTCCCAGATGTTCCTGGCCGGCAACCAGGCCTTCCTCATGTATCCCGGGCTGACCCACGGCGCCGCCCGGCTCGTCGAGGACTTCTTCCAGCACCCCCTGCGGGACCTCATCCTGGAGAAGATGTACAACGGCGCCTGGACGGGCACGATGTGCCTGACCGAGCCCGGCGCGGGCTCCGACGTGGGCGCGCTCAAGACCTCCGCCAGGAAGAACCCCGACGGCACCTATTCCATCACGGGCACGAAGTGCTTCATCTCCGCGGGCGACCACAACCTGACGGAGAACATCATCCACCCGGTCCTGGCGCGGATCGAAGGCGACCCCCCGGGGACGAAGGGCATCTCGATTTTCGTCGTTCCCAAGATCCGGATCAATCCGGACGGGTCCCTGGGCGAGCCCAACGACGTCAATACGGGCGGGATCGAAAGCAAGATGGGCATCCACGGCAACGCCACCTGCACGCTCAACTTCGGCGAGAACGGCAAATGCATCGGCTGGCTCATGGGCGAAGAGCGGGAGGGCATGAAGGTCATGTTCCACATGATGAACGAGGAGCGCCAGGGGGTCGGCACGATGGGCGTCGCGCTGTCCACGGCGGCGTACCTCCACGCATTGTCCTACGCGAAAGAGCGCGTGCAGGGCGTCAACGTCATGCAGATGAGGGACCCAGACGCGAAGGCCTGCCCGATCATCCAGCACCCCGACATCCGCCGGATGCTCCTCAAGATGAAGTCCATCACCGAGGCCATCAAGGCCCTGGCCCTGTACTGCTACTACGCGATGGACCGTCTGCGGGTCGCGGAGACGGACGCCGAGAAGGACAAGTGGCAGGGCATGATCGAGATGCTGACCCCAATCGTCAAGGCCTACTGCACCGACATGGGCGACGTCGTGACCTCGCTCGCCGTCCAGACCTATGGCGGTTACGGCTACTGCCGGGAGTATCCCGTGGAGCAGTTGATGCGCGACAACCGGATCAACGGCATTTACGAGGGGACGAACGGCATCCAGGCCCTCGACCTCCTGGGCCGGAAGCTCGGCATGAAGAAGGGCCTGTACTTCATGACCCTCCTGGGCGAGACCCAGGCCGAAATCGCCAAGGCCAAGGGCAACGAGGCCCTCAAGGCCGAGGCCGAGACCGTGGAGAAGGCGCTCAACGCCTGCGCGGGCGCCGCCATGCAGTTCAGCAAGCTCATGCGGTCGAACCCCTTCGTGCCGCTGATTGCGGCGATGGACTACCTCCACTGCCTGTCCGAGTCCCTGTGCGGCTGGTTCCACCTCTGGATGGCGAACACGGCGACCGAAAAGCTCGCTGCGAATCCGTCCGAGACGGACAAGGCCTTCTACACGGGCAAAATCGAGGGCGCGAAGTTCTACATCAACCGGACGACGGCGCTCGTACCGGCCAAGTGCGACGTCCTCGTCCAGGACGAGATCAGTTGCATCCGCATTCCGGATGAGGCGTTCGCGGTCTGAGAAAACCCTTCATACCGCCCTGGGGCCTTGATCCGTCCCGGGGCGGCCGGTTTCCGCGACGACCTGCCCGTGAAACGGGGACGGATTCCGCCGCCGAAAACAAAGCCGGATCGGGGAGCGAAATCCACCCCCGATCCGGCTTTTTTAATGCCTCTTTCCGCCTACGCCTTCTTCAGTCCCCGCAGGCGATGGTAGATGGTGTATTTGGAGACGCCCATCTCGCCGGCCACGATCTCCACGGCCCCCTTGATGTCGAAGACCCCCTTCTCCGCGAGCTCAGCGATGATCATCCGGTTCTTCCCGGCCGCGGAAACACCCTTCAAGAGGTTGATCCGGGTGATGCTGTCCTCCAGGGACTTGTGGACGAGATCGTTGATTTCCGTCGGGAAGTTCTCGACCGTCTCGTTTTTGTCCTCGGCGCCGGGGACAAAATCGCGGACGAAGTCGATGAGCGGGGCGCTCAGGTCGAGGTTGATGCAGAGCATGCCGATGGGTTTCTGCCGGCCGTTCCGGATCAGGATGGTGATCGAACGGAACAGCTTGCCCGTCTCGGTCCGCGTATAGTAGCTGCCCACGACGTCCTGCCGGTTCGTGAACGACTGCATGAGCACGTTGAGGCCGAGGTCCGTGATCGGCGAGCCGACCTTCCTCCCGGTGATGTGCGCATTGGCGATTTCCACGACCGAATGCCCGGGATCTTCGAAGGAGTGGAGAAGCACCTCGCAGTTCCGGCCGAACAGTTCCGCGATTCCGCCGACGATCGGCGCAATGCTCCGGAGGATCTCCTTGTCCTGGGCGGTCAGCTTGATCGTCTTCAAGACGTCGCCTGCTTCCATCTTTTGTCCTTCCATGGCTTGACCCGCCTCCCTCCCTCCATCCATCGCCGCGGCGGACCGACACCCGCCCGGACCCTGCCTGTCCGGCTCGGGGTTTCCCCGACCCGGACGACGGGAGCATCAACCCGCTTTCAAACGGACCAATCATAGCATATTTTTGCACGAATACAATTTATTTTTAAATATTAAAATAATTTGTAAAAGATACAAATTTTTGTTGACACGGCGCGCTCCCCGTGCTATCCCTACGGCGACCTTAATGCATGTACGAGAGGAGGCCGACCCATGAAGAAGACGAAAGCGCTGTCGAAAGATCACCAAATGGAGCGCGAAGGCGTGACGTGGAGCGATTCCGCCGCAACGGAAGATTTCTCCCCGCACCTTCCAAAGGAGGAGTTCGACCGCCGGACCGCCGCCGCGAAGCGGATGCTCGCGAAACACGGCCTGGACGCGATGATCCTGTTCTCCTACGACAACAAGTACTACTACGGCGGCTACCGCGAATCCAATATCCGCTACAGCCACCGCTGGCGCCATTGCCTCATCATCTCGCAGGAGCACGATCCCGTCTTCGTCGGCGAGAACGTCCTGTCCAACAGCGTCCGCCGCACGACCTGGATTCGCGACATCCGCGCCTGGAGCCAGATCAAGATCTGGCGCCTGCCGCTCAAATTCATCGACGTGCTGGTCGACGCCGTGAAGAGCCTGCACCTCCACAACAAGGTCCTCGGCCTCGAGTACGGCCCGGAATATGTGCACGAGGTATCCGTCGACGAGATCCGCGAGATCGAACGCGCGCTCCCCAACGCGACGTTCGTGAGTGCCGACCAGGCGGTCTGGGAGCAGCGGATGATCAAGACCCCCTGGGAAATCGACCTGATGCGGACCACCTGCGAGAAGGCCGGGCGGGTGCTGTCGGCCGGGTGGCGGGCCATCCGGCCCGGGGCCACCGAGCGGGACATCCACCGCGCCATCTGGGAAGAATACGTGAAGGAAGACATGTACGACGCGATCGACATCACGAACGTTACGCTCTTCATGTGCGGCAGCGACGGCCCTGGCAAATGGCGCCTGGTCACCCCGCCGTTCTACGACCGGGTGATCCGCGAGGGCGACCAGGGATTCGCCGACAGCGGCCCCACCTACAAGGGCTACTGGACCGACTTCCAGCGCTCGTTCTACGTCGGAAAGACACTGCCCCCGAAGCTGGCGGACCTCTCGAAATGGGGGCGCGACGCCTACCTCAATACCGTGAAAAACATCGTCCCCGGCATGCGGGGCTGCGACATCTTCAAACTGGCCGAAAAGGAGACCTACCGTCAGGACTGGAACCAGGCGGTCCCGATCGACTTCGTGGGGCACGGTATCGGCCTGCTCAACCACGAGCAGCCGTGGTTCGCCCCGGACGATGTCACCGAATTGAAGCCCGGCATGGTGGTCTGTGTCGAGGTGGGCTGTTTCGGCAACGACCTCGTCTACTTCGGCAACATGCCCGAGGACATCTACCTGGTCACCGATACCGGGCTCGAAAAGCTGGGCATCGACTTCCCGATCGACGTCTATCTGTGCCAGTGACGCCGACGTTTCTGGTGAGGAGGATCGTGTCATGTCCCAAAACGGCGGTTCAGGAACTTCCCCGGCGGCGTATCGACCCGGCGGGCCAAGTGCGTACATTATCCTCGTCCTGCTGTGCCTGACGTACGCGTTCGATTATACCGACCGGATGATCGTCGCCTCCCTGATTCCGTTCATCAAGGAGGCGTGGGGCCTGTCCGACACCCTGTTGGGATCGCTGACGGGCGTGGTGTCTCTCTTCATCGCGGTCTTCGTTCTCCCCTTCTCCCTGATGGTGGACCGATGGAGCAGGAGAAAAATGATCTCCATCATGGTCTTTTCCTGGAGCATCGCGACCATCCTGTGCGCCTTCGCACGGAACTACAATGAACTGCTGATCGCGCGGGCATTCACCGGCATCGGAGAGGCCGGCTACGCGCCGGCGGCCATCGCCATGATCGCGGCCTCCTTTCCGCAGGCGAAGCGCGCGGTCGCCGTCGGGATCTGGGACGCCTTCGCGCCGATCGGCGCGGCGGTCGGATTTCTCGTGGGCGGTTACGTCGGCCTGCACTATGGATGGCAGCACGCCTTCGGCCTGGTGGGCATCCCCGGCATCCTCCTGGCCATCGGCTATTGGTTCACCCGGGACTACAAGACGGTGCCGCTCGAGGACTCGATTACGGCCGGCGTAGGGAACTCGGGCGGGCTCTGGACGTCCATCAAGGGGCTGCTGCGCATCCCCACCATCTGGTTCGTTTACCTTGCCTTCGCCATGAACATCGCGGTAACGACCCCGATCATGACGTGGTTTCCCTCGTACCTCAATCGGTTTCACGGGATGAACGAACAGCAGGCCGGCAACATGACGGCGCTCCTGGCGATGCTGCTGCTCGTCGGCGCACCGCTCGGCGGCTACCTCGCCGACCGCTGGATGAAGCGGCGGGCAAACGCCCGGATGGCGTTCTCCGCGGTCACCTCGCTTCTCTCGGCGCTTCTGCTCGGGGTGGCCTTCATGATGCCGCAGAGTGCGCTTTTCAAGCCGCTGATGATCGGATTCGGCATCCTGTCGGTGGCGTTTCTCGCCCCCGCGGCGGCGGTCATTCAGGACGTGGTGCATCCGGGCCTCCGGGCGCTGGCCTACGGCCTGTGCGTGGTCTGCCAGCATGTCTTCGGCGCCGCGTGGTCCCCGATGCTCATCGGGAACATCTCCGATCACGTCGGGCTGGAGAAGGCGCTCCTCGTGCTCCCCGTCTTCGGGGTCGTCGCGGCCGTGCTGTTCATGGTGGGCGCCCGCCATTACGAAAAGGACCTCGACAAGGTCAGGCATGTCGAGCTGTTGAGCGAATCATAATTCTCAAGAAGGAGTGGAAACATGTTTGTCAGCCATCTGTCCTGCCCGAAGTGCCGGGCCACGTACGAACCCAACCGGAAGATCCAGCTCTGCACCTGCGGTTCGCCGCTCCTGGTCGCGTATGATCTCAAGAAGACCGAGAAAGCCCTGAAAAAAGACTCCCTGCCCCAGCGGAGAAACGATCTCTGGCGGTACCGGGAACTGCTTCCGGTGCGGGATTTCAAGAATATCGTTACGCTGGGCGAGGGAATGACGCCGCTCATCAGGCTGCGGAACATCGGTGGGGAGATGGACCTGCCCCATCTCTACCTCAAGGACGAGGGAATCATCCCCACGGGAACCTTCAAGGCGCGCGGGGCCGCCGTAGGCGTCTCCATGGCAAAGGAACTCGGGGTGAAGGCGCTGGCGATGCCGACCAACGGGAACGCCGGCGGCGCTTGGGCGCTGTACTGCGCGGCGGCAGGGATCCAGGCGGTGATCGTCATGCCGAAGGACGCCCCCCCAATCCCACGCAAGGAATGCGTTATCGCGGGCGCGTCCCTGTACCTGGTGAACGGCCTCATCAGCGACGCGGGCCGGATCGTCGGCCGGGCCGTGACGGACCGGGGACTCTACGACGCCTCGACGTTGAAGGAGCCGTACCGCATCGAGGGGAAAAAGACCATGGGCCTCGAAATCGCCGAACAGTTCGGCTGGGATGTGCCCGAGGTCATTCTCTACCCGACGGGCGGCGGGGTCGGGATCATCGGCATCTACAAGGCGCTCCAAGAGTTGCAGGAGATCGGCTGGATCGGCTCCCGCATGCCGCGCCTCGTCGCGGTTCAGGCGAGCGGGTGCGCCCCGGTGGTCAGCGCCTGGCAGGCTAAAAAGACCGAATCGGTGTTCTGGGAAAACTCGGCCACCGTGGCCTTCGGCATCAACGTGCCGAAGGCGCTGGGCGACTTCCTGGTGCTCGACGCGGTCTACGCCACGAACGGGTGCGCCGTCGCGGTGACCGACGAGGATATCCTGAACACACAGGCGTACCTGGGTCGGCGGGAGGGGCTGTTCGTGTGCCCCGAGGGCGCCGCGACACTCGCCGCCGCCCGCAGGCTGGTCCGGGAGGGCTGGATCGAAAAGAACGAACGGGTGGTGCTGCTCAATACCGGCACCGGCTTGAAGTATCCCGATTCGGTGGACGCGGAGCCGCCGGTCCTGCAGCCGGGCGACGCCATCGAGCGCTGACATCCAAAGGACAACCGACATGAAAAAGATCATTGCGACAGAAAACGCGCCCAAGGCCATCGGCCCGTATTCACAGGCCGTTCAGGCGGGGGACCTGCTGTTCATTTCCGGACAGATTCCGCTCGATCCGGAAACATCCGAGATCGTCGGCAGCACCGCCACCGATCAGTCCGAGCAGGTCTTCAAGAACATCGGGGCGATTCTCACGGCCGCGGGGCTCGGCTATCGGGACGTGGTCAAGACCACCGTGCTCCTCAAGAGCATCCAGGATTTCGCGGCGGTCAACGAGGTGTACGCGCGGTATTTCACCGACGCGTATCCCGCCCGGGCGGCGTACGAGGTGGTCAACCTTCCGAAAGGCGCCCTGGTCGAGATCGAGGCAATCGCCACACTGTCACGCACGTAAGAACCCGCCGAACCGGTGCCCGGATACGCCGTCAGGCTGCTTTGGGCCGGGTGCGGATTCGCCCCCGGGCTTCCCGCGCCACAGGTATCGCTGCCGGCCCCAACGGGGGAAACGACCCTCCATGAATGAAAAAAGGGGGCAGGCGCCTTCGCACCTGCCCCCTTTTTCGTCACACATCCGGACGGAAGCGCCGGACGGAATCAGTAGTCATAATCCCCCATGTCGGGCGGCATGCCGCCGCCGGGGGGCATGGCCATCGGGGCCTTCTTCCTGGGCTTTTCGGCGACCATCGCCTCGGTCGTGATCAACAAGCCCGCCACTGAGGCCGCGTTCAGGAGCGCCAGGCGGGCAACCTTCGTCGGATCCATGATCCCCGCGTCGATCAGGTTGCCGTACTCGCCGCGGTCGGCGTCGAAACCGTAGTTCCCCTTGCCGTCCTTGACCTTCTCCACAACGATGGACCCCTCGAAGCCCGCGTTCACGGCGATCTGCCGGAGCGGCTCCTCCAGGGCGCGCTTCACGATGTTGATGCCGTGCTGCTCCTCGTCGTCGGCCAGCCTTTCCTTTGCCAGCGCCGGCAGGGCGCGCAGATAGGCCACGCCGCCTCCGGGAATGATTCCCTCTTCCACGGCAGCCCGCGTGGCGTTCAGGGCGTCCTCGACGCGGGCCTTCTTCTCCTTCATCTCGATCTCGGTGGCCGCCCCGACCTTCACGACCGCGACCCCGCCGACGAGCTTGGCCAGGCGCTCCTGGAGCTTCTCCCGGTCGTAGTCGGAGGTGGTCTCGTCGATCTGGGCGCGGATCTGCTTCACCCGCCCCTGGATGGC